>JAYUVG010000175.1:0-17825 GCA_043754255.1 Polaromonas sp.
GCGGGCTTGACCCGCAATCCATGAACCCGCACTGTTGCAAGTACCGCAGGGGATATGGATCCCGGCTCAAGGCCGGGATGACAAGCGCTGAGTAGTTACGATTAAACACTTGCCTCAGACGAATGCACTTGTCATACCCGCGAAGGCGGGTATCCAGCCCGGTGGTGGCGTTGTGTGCAATTTGAAATCCGCACTGAATTCCCTCAATTGCCGGGAACGACGGATTTCAGCTTTGAGATATGTGCCCCATCAGGCAGCTGAACATAAAAAGTCGTTAGCGCGCTGCCAGGCCATCAAAGCAGGTGCCCAGCACGATGGTGATGATTTCTTCATCACTGTACTGGCCGCCGGCTTTTAAAAACCCGGGAACCGGATCACACGCCCTGGAATACAAGGTGTACAGCACCACCACTGCGGGCACATTGGCGCTCAGGCTGCCATCGGCTTGAGCCGCTTCAATCCATTGCCCGATCTGGTTGCTGATGTGCATCAGGCCGTCCAGGTAGGCTTTGTTGGACATCAAATTTGCCCGCAACGTCGAGTTCTGGCTGGGCAAAGACGGCATTTCGCCTTTGAGTTGCTCTTGCAGCATCCACCGGGTGATGGCTTTGAGCTGGTCCAGCGGCGGGGCAGCAACAGGCAACCCGGCCAGAAAAGCCTGTGCCAGCCCAATCACCCGCACCATGGCAGCAGCTGCCAGGTCTTCCTTGCTGGAAAAGTGTTTGTAAAGACTGGCTTTGGCAATGCCTACCTGCAGTGCCACTTCATCCACCGTCATCAAATCAAAACCTTTTTCAGCCAGTAAACGGTTCACCGCCACCACTATCGCTTCTTCGCGGGCTACCAGCATTTGTGCTTTAAAGCTTGTTTTTACCGGCAGGATGGGTGTTGATGTTGTTATTGGCATGGGATATTGTAGACAGCGGCAAAACAATTTGGCCGCTGAGTCTATAAAAAAAGTGGAATGTTTTTATCACAAACAGCCAGGTCAAATAACTACTGGATGGTTTTGGCGCATTGGCTTGACCAGTTTTTCCCGGCCAGACACCTTGTCAGGCGTTACCGAAACGCGTGTCAGAAAAGGTCTGCCCTCAGCAATGCAGGCAGTTTTTTCATCGAAATGAAGTATTCTATGTTGCAGTGCAGCATTAGCTGCGATGAGGAACTTCATGCGCTTTTCTACCTTGCAAAAAACACTTTCCAAAACATTTTCCAAAACCATGTCAAAAACCACCCGGCTGACTACTTCTGCAAAGTTGATGGATGCCACGCGGCTTATTCAGCGGGCTTTGGCAACAGCCTTGCCAACTTCAACCCAGCCTGCTCGCGTGCCTGAGCCCGAACGCAAAAACACGCCGCCAGCGACTGCCCGGGACTTTGTTCTGGTTCCCGAAAAGTCTTTTGATACAGGCAGAGTTGACACCGCCAGAGCTGAAGCCGCATCAACCGGCAAAGCCAGCTTTACCGCGCATCAGTTTGTGTTTGAAGGCAACGCCTATCCCTACAGGCTGTATGTGCCTTCAATGCCTGATGCAGCACTTGACCAGGCAAAGTTGCCACTGGTGGTGTTGCTGCACGGCTGCAAACAGGACGCGCTGGATTTTTCACACGGCACGGCCATGAACCGATTGGCCGAGGAGCAGCGTGCCATGGTGCTGTACCCCGAGCAGCTGGCCAGTGGCAATGCCATGCGTTGCTGGAACTGGTTTGAACCCGGCCACCAGCAAGCCGGGCGCGGTGAGCCCGGCATGATTGCCGCGCTGGCGCAAAAAATGGTGGCCGAACGCCATGCTGACCCTGCCCGCATTTACGTGGCCGGCCTGTCAGCAGGCGGGGCCATGGCAGCGGTGGTGGCCAATCTGTACCCGCAACTGTTTGCCGCCGTCGGCGTGCATTCAGGCCTGGCTGCAGGCGCGGCCAAAAACATGATTCAAGCTTTAAGTGCGATGAAAAAGGGCACCAAAGGCACGATGGGCGGCCACATCACGGCCATCCCGACCATTGTTTTTCACGGCACTGGCGACCAGACCGTCCACTTCAACAACGGCAAGTACATCACCCACGCAGCATTGGCCGGGTTTGAGGCTCAGGGCGTTTCAGTGGTCAAAAGCGGATCAGTCATTGGCAGCAGTACTGGCAAGAACCAGCCCACCGAGCGCACGCAGTACAGCAACGCGGCGGGCAAGCCGCTGGTAGAAAGCTGGCACATCACGGCTGGCCCGCACGCGTGGTCAGGCGGCAGCGCCCAAGGCAGCTACACCGACCCGGACGGCCCGGACGCATCAAAGGCCATGCTTGAGTTTTTCTTGCAACACAGCAACGGCGAGGCTGCTCGTTAGGCGCTATTGATTCAGGAGCTGCTTGCGCGCTGAATATAGGGGCTAGAGCACACATTCGTGATACCTGCAAAGGCGAAAAAACCCGTCATTCCCGCGAAGGCGAAAAAATCTGTCATTCCCGCGAAGGCGGGAATCCAGACCCGTGCTGAAGCAGCAAACAGTCGCACTCCAACAGCGACCAGCCTGGATACCCGCCTTCGCGGGTATGACGGATCATCGCCTTCGCGGGTATGACGCGGGTTAAAAAAGATAGCAAACCAGCTGCACAAACTTCGCGCAAAATAGCTAACAGTACATTTTTGACTTGATTTTTTACAAGTCTGAACGGCTCATTTCCCAAACGAAAGATCCGGATGAAAGTTATCGTTTTAGGGGCCGGCATCATTGGC
Organism: Polaromonas sp.; assembly: GCA_043754255.1. Classification (GTDB taxonomy): domain Bacteria; phylum Pseudomonadota; class Gammaproteobacteria; order Burkholderiales; family Burkholderiaceae_C; genus Polaromonas. The sequence goes on from JAYUVG010000175.1 coordinate 2,729, forward strand.
ATCAGCACGGCCTGGCACCTGGCTGAACGCGGTCATTCGGTCACGGTGGTTGAGCGCCAAAGCGGCGCCGCGCTGGAAACCAGCTTTGCCAACGCGGCGCAAATATCAGTCAGCTACTGCGAGCCCTGGGCCCATCGCGATGCACCACTCAAGGTATTGCAATGGATGTTTTCCAGCAATGCGCCGCTGCTGTTCAGGCCGCAGTTTGACATCCACCAGTGGTTGTGGAGCCTGAAGTTTCTAGCCCAGTGCAACGATGCGGCTTTTCAGCGCAACGTGCAGCAGCTGGTGGCACTCGGCGCATACAGCCACCAGGCGCTCAAAGACGTGGTGGCTGATACCGGCATTGACTACCACCGCCTGGAGCGCGGCATCGGGCATTACTTTACCGATGCAAAAGCCTTTGCCAGCGCTAGCGGTGCGGCCGGGCTGATGCGCAAGTACGGCGTTGACCGGCAGGTTGTCAGCCGCAGTGAACTGTTAAAAATTGAGCCCGCCCTGAGCGCATTTGCCAGCCACATTGTGGGCGGCACCTACACCGCCAGCGACGAAACCGGCGACGCACATGTGTTCACCCAGGCGCTGGCCGGGCGTTGCCTACAAAAGGGCGTTGCGTTCATGTACGGCCATGATGTGCTGCGCCTTGACAAGGTGGGCAATGCTATTAATTCAGTAGCTGTCTGCGCGCATAACACGTCGGCTAGAGGCCTAAATGATGCTAAAAACGAGCCAAATAATGACATTCAGCTGACTGCTGACGCTTATGTCGTGGCCTGCGGCTCTTACAGCGCGCCGCTGCTGCGCACAGTCGGCGTCAATTTGCCCATCTACCCAGGCAAGGGCTACAGCGCAACCTTCAAGCTGCTAAAACCGGATCAGGCTCCTTTCGTCAGCATGATTGACGACCAGGTCAAATGCGCGATGACCCGGCTGGGCGACTACTTGCGCGTGGCTGGCACGATTGAAGTCGGCGGCTATGACCTGAGTTTGAGCACGCCACTGGCCAAAGCCCGCTGCGCCATGCTGGCTTATCGTGTTGAGCAAGTGCTGCCCGGCGTGTGCGACACGCGGCAGGCTAGCGAAGGCGGCACGCCCAACTTTTGGGCTGGCCTGCGCCCCGCCACACCCACCAACATCCCGTACATCGGCCAAACCAAAGTGGGCAAGCTGTGGGTCAACGCAGGCCACGGCACACTCGGCTGGACGCACGGTGCGGGCTCGGGCAAGGCGCTTGCTGAATTGATCAGCGGACAAAAACCGGCGTTGGCATTTAGGTTTTTAGGTGCTTAAATACAGGGCTTCCAGACAACTTTTAAACCCGGCTTTTAAATCCAGCGTAAAAACTAGGGCAGTCATGCTTGAATCAAATACAGACGACGTACGCTGGTTGCAGCGACTGGACAGCTTCAAAAGCGCCCGCCAGCAACTGCAGTCCGCAGTCGAGCTTGGGCAGCAGCGAAGCTTCAGCGATCTTGAAAAGCAGGGATTGATTCAGGCGTTTGAATTCACCCACGAGTTGGCATGGAACGTCATGAAAGACTATTTGCGCTCGCTGGGTAACAACACAGTGATTGCTTCGCGCGATGCAACACGCTCAGCCTTTGCAGCCGCGCTGATTGCAGATGGAGATAACTGGATGGACATGATCGTCAGCCGAAATTTATCTTCACATACCTACAACCGAGAAACAGCCAACGCTTTGGTGGAAAAAATCACAGTCACTTATGCCGTGCTGTTTTCAACATTCGAAACAAAAATGTCTGGTATTGCGTATGGCGCCGCAAACAACAGCAAGCAGTAGTTTTGGCTTGTCGCCGCGCACGCTTGGCCTGCTGCGCGGTGTGTTGGCCCACCATAGGGGCATTGAGCGTGCCGTGGTTTACGGCTCGCGCGCAAAAGGTAATTTTCGTCCAGAGTCTGATATTGACTTGGCGCTTGATGCGCCGCAACTGACATTGTCTGATTTGCTGCGCATTGACACCGAGTTGGACGATCTGATGCTGCCTTACTCGATCGATTTGTCATTGCTTCAGCACATCAGCAATCCAGAGTTGCTAAAGCACATTGATCGTGTCGGCAAGACGCTTTAATTTCTTGCTGCGCGCAGCTGGCCTTGCAAACTGCCACAGCCCTGCAGGAAAGCAGGCCAACAGCCTGGCTTTATTCATAGCGCTTGGCATAGAACTTTGAGTGGCTCTTAACGGTTGGGAATCGTTTGTTCCTTGCAAAGACTGTTGGCCTTCCTTCAGGCTTGGGATCATGATGTTTGCAAGCATATCCACCCCCGTTGCTACCAGGCATTTGTTACGGTTGTGGAGTACAGTAAGTAAATGTATTCAAAAAACAACTGTTGCGCGGCATGAGCGGCCTGCAAACTCACACTGAAGACGACGACAAGTCGCTAATTCAACGCATCGCCCAGCGAGACACCGTAGCCATGGAAGCGTTCTACAAGCGCCATGCCAGCGCTGTTTACAGCTTTGCATTCAGGCGCATGAATGACGCGGCGCTGGCCGATGAAGTAGTCAACGACACGCTGCTGCAGGCATGGGTTTCAGCCAGCACATTTGCCGGGCAGTCCAGCCCAAAAACATGGCTTTTAGGCATTGCCAAAAACAAAACACTCGATGCGCTGCGCAGCAAAGGCAAGCTGGAGGCGCGCCAGCAGGACAGCAGCGATGAAGAGACTGAAGCGTTTGCCGACACCGCACCCGGCGCGTATGCACAGCTGCTGGCCAAGCAGCAGGGCCAGCACTTGAGCCACTGCTTTGACGAGCTGCCAGCCGAGCAGCGTGACTGCATGCACCTGTCCTTTGTTGAAGGCTTGAGCCTGGCTGAAATTGCCCAGGTCATGACCATTCCCGCCAACACCGTGGCCACCCGCATCCACCACGCCAAGCGCAAACTGCGAGCGTGCATGGAATGCATTTTTGGCAAAGGAGAAGTCTTGTGACCGCGCCCAACACACCCAATGCGATGCCAGGCAACGTGACTTTTGTCACAGACATTGAACGCGCCAGACATTTAATTCCAGGTTTTTTGAAGAAAACCCTGAATGCTGACGACAAAGAGTGGATGACACAATTTTTAAATATTCTGAGCCAGCAAAGCAGCCCTGAAGCTGCCGAGTTCACGCACGAGATGGCTTGGGTAGAACGCAGCCAGCAACAACTGGCGCAAGATGCCCCGGCGTTTGACGCGCAAGCCGGCTGGCAGCGCATGCAGGGCCGGCTGAATGCACCAGCGCAAAGCGCCAAGGCAAATCAGAGTGCAAAACAAGCGCCGCTGAAAACGCTGATTGCATGGATCAAAACGCAAATCAAAGAGCGCATCACCAGCGCAGCTGCCTGGTGGAGGAAACCTGTGGTCGGCGTACTGGCCTCGGCCATGATTGTTGGCCAGATGGGGCTGCTGGCGGCTGTTGTCAAACAGATGAGCAACGTGTCGCCAATAGTGGAGGGCGTAACGCCATCGTCTGGCGCGCCTTCGCTTGAAGGCATGCAGGTGCTGGCCATTGTGTTCAAAGACAACGCCAGCCTGCTGGAAGTGCGCACGCTGATCGACAGCGTGCAAGGCCGCGTGATTGACGGCCCCGGAGCGATGGGCGTGTGGCTGGTGGCTGTGCCCAAAGATAAATTTGAAGCGAATACCAAACGGCTTGGCACCAGCAAGGCGGTTGAATCAGTCGCACCGCAATAACAAAAATTACGTTGAGCCCAGTCTCAAAAATGATGATGAAAAACTATAAAAACCAGCCTGCAAAGTCAAACGCCTCGCCATCAAGTCGGCTCAAAACCGGGTTGAAAACCATCGCGATCTGCGCCGCGTGCTGGCTACCTGCGCAGCCCTGGGCGCAGCCGATTCCCGGCACGCCAGCGCCTGTTCAAGGGCCCAGAGGCGGTGGTGGTTTTGGTTTTTCAATTGACCTGAGTTCAGTGTTCAAAGCCGTGCAAGCCCTCACTGCCGACGTGCGCTACACCTCGCCCGACACGGCCAACTTGCCTCAGTTTGAACCGCGCCAGGTCATCATCAGCTGGGATAACGCCCAGCAGTCGCAGGCCGCCGCAGCCGTACAGGCTGCAGGCGGCACGCTGCTGGCCAATGAGGCGCTGCCTAACCTGGGCTTAAACATTGCTGTATTGACTTTTGCCAGTGATGCGCAAGCTATTGCAGCATTGGCCCAGCTCAAAGCCAGCCCTGGCATCACGGCTGACCAGCACGCCATTGCCTACCCGATGCAGCAGAATGCTGCGCCCGTACCCGCCAAACAATACGCCCACGAGCTGCTCAAAGCGCCACCCAAAGGCAGCGGCAAGCTGGGTGCCAGCATGACAGTTGGCATCATCGACACAGAAGTGACCAACGCTGATGCGCTGGCCCTCAGCAACTTCAAAGGCAAACGCATTTTTCCAGATACCGATAAGCCCGCCCCAGCCGATCACGGCAATGGCGTAGCCAGCATCGTGGCGGCCAGCGGGAATGGGAATGGGAGTGGGTTTGAAGGCCTGGCGCAAGGCATCACGCTGCGCGCAGCCGGCGTCATGCGTGAAGTAGCACCCGGCATCAACGCCACCAACACGCTGCTGGTGGCGCAAGCCCTCGACTGGATGATTGGCGAAAAAGTACAGGTTGTGAACCTGAGTTTGGGTTCGGCCAGCGACGCAGTGTTAAGCGCCGTGATTTCCAAATCACTCGGCGCAGGCATGGTGCTGGTAGCAGCCGCAGGCAACGGCGGCCCAACCGCTGCGCCCAGCTACCCAGCCGCCTACCCCGGCGTGATTGCTGTCACGGCAGTCGATGCACAAAAGCGGTTGTACACGCGGGCCAACCGCGGCGCATACATTGCGATTGCCGCGCCCGGTGTTGATGTGTGGGTGCCACTGAATACCAGTGCTGGCGCCAACGACACCAAAGGCAAATACATGAGCGGCACTTCGTTTGCGTCGCCGTTTGTGGCAGCTGCGGTGGCGCAGTCGATTGCACAAAGCGCGGCAAACCAGGTCAAGCCAACTGCCCAGACCATCCTGCAAAACCTGTGCAGCAAAGCGGCCGATATTGGCCCCAAAGGACCGGAAGTTGGCTGCGGCTTGTTGCAGATGTAGCCGGTTAAAAAAGTCAGTTCACCAATTTTATTTTTCGCGTCATTCAATACAAAACACAAAGGCAAAACCATGAAAAATTCAGCTGGCTCGCGCTTGTCAACCCCACGTTCAATCGCCATGTTCGTAGCTGCCTGCGCAGCGGTCTTGCTGGCCGGTTGCAACGTCATCCCCGGCGTCAGCCTGAACTTGGGGCTAATGCTGGTCAGCGCTGCCGAGGTGGCGCAGTTCAAAGGCGATGTCAGCGAGAACATCACCATCCCGCTGTCAGGCAACGAGCCCGCCATCGAGATTGTTCGCCCAGTCGTCAAAGAGGGCAAAGTCGCCTCGCCCGTGGCCATTGAAGTGCGCTTCAAGCCCGTGCCCGGCAAAGCGATTGACCCGGCCAGCTTCAAGCTGTACTACGGCGCTTTCAAACTCGACGTGACCGACCGCCTGCTGAAAACGGCAAAGGTCACACCCACTGGTTTTTCAATCGATAAGGTCGATATTCCAGCAGGCTCACACCGCCTGGTGATGAAGGTAGCAGACGACACCGGCGCAGCTGGCATCAAGGAAATCAAGTTCACTGTGGAAGGTACTTGAGTTTGCCTAATGCTATGGTTTTAATAGCTGCTTGCGCCTATATTATCTGGGCTAGAGGCCTGAAAATTCATAAAAAACCGGAGGAAGTGATGACACGATTTGAAAATATGCGGGCGTTGTTGCGTTCGTCGTTGAACGTTTCTGCCATAGGAGTTGCACTTGGTCTGCTCGCCGCCTGCGGCGGTGGCAGCAGTGGTGGCGGTACAGCGCCCAACACATCGTCTGTCACCATCCCCGCCACAAAGCAAGCCGGCTACGTCAAGGTGTGTTTGAACGGTGATGTTGCGGGTACTGGAACATGTCCGCTGCAACCGCTACTGACCGCACGCGGCGTTGCGGTCAGCCCCACGGACTGGGGCTGTACGCTGGACAAATCCACTGGCCTGATGTGGGAGGCCATCAATTTTGAGTTCAGAAAGAAAAACGGCTCGCCCAACAACACACAGTTCACCAACTACACCAGCACAACCTTGTTGCAAAAGTGGGTGGGTGACCCGAACGATCCAACAGTTGCGCACAAACCCTTTAACGCGACCCAGGCAGAAATTGACAGCCTTCAAAATGCGTCCGGGTATCAGAGTTGGGTCAATCGCCAGACCACTCAGCCTCTGTGCGGCAACACCAAGTGGCGCATTCCCAGCGGCGACGAACTGCAGGGCCTGTATGTTGAGCATCTGCTGAGACAGCACGGCATACCGGGAACAAGCCCTGTCGAATATTATGTAGACAAGTTTTTCCCCGACACCTACAACGAGGCCTATATCAGCTCGGCATACACGCCGCGCGCAGGGACTGGGAAAGACGGCGATGCAGACCTTTTCTCTGATGCCATCAGTTTCAAGGGTGACGGCAACAGCATTCGCTATCTGTGGCCAACCGGGTCTGCCACCCGGCAGCACATCCACCCGCTGCGCCTGGTAGCCGACTGCAATTGCAAACCCGTCGGCCCCACGCAGGCAACACGCAACTGGGGCAAAAGCGTTCTGCTTCCCGATGAGTCGGTGCTGACCATTGGTGAGCCCAGTGCCACCAGCTTTGCCGAACGGTTCAGCCCTGCCACAGAGCTGTGGACCAGCGCGGGGCAATTTGCCCAAAGCGACTTGGCCCTTTTGCCGAGCCAGCGGCACTCTGCCACGCTGGTGGGGGACAAGGTGGTTGTTATCGGTGGCGTTAGCGCTTCAGGGGCAGGCAAAAAGGTTTGGATTTACGACTCACGTTCAGGCACATGGTCGATGGGTGCAGACGCTGGTACCCGACACATCGCACACGGGGCAGTCGCTATTGGCAATCAAAAAGTCTTGGTCATCGGTGGCGACTGCCAATTTGGCATAGCTGTTGCCTGCTTGACTGGCAGCGTGGAGGAGTACGACGTTGCCTCAAATACTTGGGCGCAAAAGTCTCCCATGCCTATCCCGCTGCACAGCAGCAGCACCACACAACTGGCCGATGGGCGCATTTTGGTGGCAGGCGGCAGCAACAACTTTGGGTCTGTTGACACAGCGCAAATTTACGACCCTGCGGCCAATATATGGTCCACTAGAGTGAGCAGCATGAATGAATCCCGTTACTACCACACCGCTACCTTGTTAAAAAGTGGCAAGGTACTGGTAGCCGGGGGAAACAAGGTTTTAAACGGCGTGGCAACAGCATCGAAGACTGCTGAAATTTACGACCCGGCGACCAATGCGTGGACATTGGTTGCGCCCATGGCGGTAGTCCGCACACTGCCCACCGCAACGCTCCTGGCAGACGGACGGGTCATGCTGGCAGGCGGAACCGACACCGGCGCGGCCAACACGGCAGACAGCGTTGAGATCTACAACCCAAGGGCGGGCACATGGACATTTGCCTGCAAGTTAACGGGCCCGCGCTATGCACACAATGCAACGCTGCTGGCAGATGGCTTGCGTATTTTGATTTCTGGTGGAACCAAACTTAACAGTCCGTTGTTCAGTACAGAAATTTATACGCCTTGAGCTCAGGGCGATTAAAGCCAGGTACTGCCAAACCGATTGGCTTTATTCGATAAAAAAATTAGAGGAGACAGTCACCATGTTGTTCACATCACCCGTTTTGCACCGCAAGCCAGTTGCTGGCAGGTCTGTTTTGGCCAGTTCTTTGGCGCTGGCAGCGGCGTTACTATTTAGCTGTAGCACAGCCTTCGCTCAGGGTGTGCCCGGCAGAGTTGACCAGCCTTCCAACCATGGCGGTGGCGGTGGCGGCGTTGGCATCGGCATCAACATTGACGTCGGCAGTGTGGTCAACCTGCTCAGAAATCTGCAGAAAAAAGACGACCGCACCGACGGCGAAATAGAGCAGAGCGCCAAAGACCAGTTTCAAAAAGCGCGGCCCAGCATTACGCTTGAGCAGTTGTCGCAGCAATTCAAAGCCGATGCCGCTAGGCAAGTCCGCCGCAGCACGTTGCGCACCGCTGCGGCAGCAAGCAGGGGCCAGCAAGGCACACCGCAAACCGAATCGTGCAAAACCAACGGCAGTTTTGAAACCGGCACCTTGGCAAATTGGGCCGGTGCAGACAACGGCCCGCTCATTCGCAGCGACCCAAGCCGCTTCAACATCAGCACCATCGGCATCAACTCTGGCGCTATCAATGCGGACACCACCCACCAGACCATCGTTGGCCCGGGCAATGACCCCACGCTGGGTGCGCTGCTGCAGCAGGTGCGTCCGGGCGGCGGCGGCAGTGCCGTTCGCATCGGCAACACGGCTGTCAACTATGGCGCAGAGTTGTTGGCCAAGTCGTTCAAGGTGTCTGCTTTAGACGCCATTGTGGGGTTTTCGTACGCGCTGGTGATGCAAAACCCGATTGGCCACGACGCTGCGCACCAGCCGTCGTTCACTGTTCGTGTGCTTGATGCGTCAGGTACTGACATCACCAACAACATTGCCGGCGGCCGCGTCAAACTGGCTCCTGGTGCTACGCCCAACGTGCTGGTGGCCGACGCAGCCAATCCATTTTTCCAGACCTTTGGCTCGTCTGGTGGCGGCCCCTTGGGCGGCGGTGCAGAAAAGATTGTTTACAAGGACTGGACCTGCGCTGAAATCAATCTGTCTGACCTGATTGGCCAGGATGTCACCATTGAATTTATCACCATCGACTGCGGTTACGGTGGCCACTACGCCTACGCCTACATCGACGACTTTTGCATCACCTGCGGCCCGGGCCCTGAAGGCTCGATCAAACTCTCAGACGCTGATACCTGCGGTGTGGGCAAAGTGTGCGTTGATGTGACTGTGCCCAAAATTGGCACGGCAACCGGGCAAGCCACAGCAGCTTTGGACATCTGGCAAAACGGCATCAAGCTCACCACCTACAACAGCGCCACTATCAGCACTGACGGCAAAGTCTGTTTTCCGATCAATCCTGCCACCATACCGGGGCTGGACCTGACCAAGGGGTTTGACTTTTCAGCGCAGGCCAGCATGACGATCATGGGCACATCAGGCACGTACGTGCTGCCCACCAAGCTGCTCGGCGCGGGGCCCAATGGCACACAGCCAGGTCGCAACAACGACTACACGCCTGCCTGCAACATCGTCATCAACACACCCCTTTGCAAAACCTGCTTGTGCGGGCAACCCGGCCAGCCTGTGTGCCCGGCCTGCGGGCAGGCAGGGCAACCGCTGTGTGCTGAAAGCTGTCTGGCCGCTGACTTTCCCAACACCAGCAGCCCGGGCAGACCCCGCAATGCGGCTGGAAATACCAGCAGCAGTGCCAACAGCAATAACAACAGCAATGCCACCCATAACAACAATAACAAAGGCACAAAATGATAAAAACAACATCCATTTTTGCAGCGCTTGTAACGCGTATGGTGCGCACAGCTGCTTTGCCAGCAGCGCTAGTTTTGGCTGCAGGTTTTGCGTTGGCGCAGCAAGGCGAGCCGGCCCGGCAGGGCGGTGGCTTTAGTTTCGGCGGCGTGCTGAACGCACTCAGGAATGTTGCCAACAAAAACGCCAGCGGCCAGCCGCCCATATTGCAAAAAAGGGCCGATGCTGTAGGCACGCCCAGCGGAGGCAACTACACCGTCAATTGGGTCATCAGCTACGCCAACACCAGCTCGCAGACCCTTGCAAACGCACTGGTGCGCGACGGCCCCATTGCCACCATCATTCCAGGTTCGCTGCAGCAGCCAGCGGGCTGGTCACCGGGCGTGACAAATGCGCTGCCACTGCCAGCCAACAACTTTGCACAATGGACAGGCGCAAGCGTGCCGCCGCATGGGGTGATGACAGCAACGTTTCCGGCTCCGTTTGCAGCGTCCATGACCCTGGCGGGTTCTGGCGACGGCTACCAGCCCATACCGTACACCCGCCTCGCCGCGCCTGCCGGGCAGCGCATTTATTTCATGAACCACCATTGGAACCCGACATACAGCTCAAAAAATTTCAAATGCCTGGACCTTGCATCGGGTGCTGCATGTGCCACCTGGGGCACGGGGCAGTTGCTGCCTGCAGGCGATGGGTCAACCAACGTCTCTAACACGATGGCGCAAAACTCTGAGTACACCATTGACAGCGGAAAGCTTTATTACGCCTCGCAAGGGCCCGCTGGTATTGGCATTGGTTGCTACAACCTGGAAACCGATACCCAGTGCGGCTTCACCAATTTTGGTGCACAAACCCCAGGACTGCACATCAACGGGCCGTGGCGGGTTGGCAACGAGCTGTATGTTGCTGATACAGATGGCGCCCTGTATTGCGCCAACCTTGGTGGTAGCCAGTCGCCGTGTGTTGGAAGCAACTACAAGATCCCTGCAACCACCGTCAAAATTCACGTCACCAAGCCTGGGTTGAATAGCTACGACTTCGGTTATCTGGCTGGCAAGGTGATTGCAAACAAGGTTTACATCGCGTCAATTCAAAGCAGTACAAAGTACACCAACTGCTTTGATGCAACCACCAAAACAGCCTGCTGGAACACGACTTCCCCGACTGTCGGGACCGCACCGTACAGCTTTCCTGCGGGAAGTGATGGTACTTACAACGTCAGCAACTTTCTTTATTACGACACTAGCGGCTCTGCGGTGGCACTTTGCACCATGCGCAGAACGCCAGCGGCGCAATTGTGTGTTGACACAGTCAATGGATCAGCCAAATCCGGCCTGGCAATCGTGTTGCCTTTGCTGGGTAATTTTGGTGCTGGCCTGGAAACCTACCTGGCTGGCAAAACGTATTTCGTCAAAAGCGGATACCAGAGCGAAACACGCGAAAACGCATATTGCTGGAACTGGGCAACCCAGGCAGCGTGCACCACTGCACCACTAGGTGTTATTGCCAACGCGCCGGCGAACCCTAAGAACTATGGATCAAACGCAGACGATCAGGGCTGCATCTGGGTGTACGGTGATGCTGGAAAACTTTGGCACTTCAACAGTAACAACATTGACCCGGCCACTGGCATGGCCAAGCCGTGCGGCGGCGGATCAAAGTTTGTCCAGGTATTTCAGCCGCTAACGTACTGTTCAAGCCCCAAGCCCTTTCACTGGACCAGTGTTGAAGTCAAAGGCGCTCCTTTGATTAATTACGACAAGTTCATCATCAAAGTACTCAACAGTGCCAACAACACCGTCCTGTTCACCAAAGATTTGAAGGCCACCGGGCAGCTCCAGTCCAGCATCACCGGCATTGATGCGCAAACGCTCAGTCAACCGTTGAAAATTGAAATTGAATACGTGCCCAAGCCAGGCATGGGCACCACAGACAAGCCGTACCTGGAAGTGCGCTACGACGCGCCTGCCCCAGAGTTCTGCTTTCAAAGTACACACACTTGCCAGCAAGGCAAGGTCATCAACACGGTCGAAGCGCAAGACCCGTTTGATGTGAACAAGTCTGTCAAAGCTCAGGCAGAAGTCGCCCAACCGCAAACTTGCGGCCTGCCGCTGTGCATACCCTGCGGCACCGCCAACACGCCAACATGCCCGGCTTGTGGGCAGGCAGGGCAAGCTCCTTGCCCGGCCTGCGACTGCGGTACGCCACCACCACCACCACCGCCTCCTTTGTGCGTACCCGGCACACCGGGCTGGCCTTTGTGTTTGACCTGCGCCAGCCCGCCATGCATCGGCACGCCACCGCCTCCGCCCAACCCGGTTTGCCTGACAGGCGACTGCGCGCCCAAGCCGCCTGTGTCAGTTGGTGAAGAATACAAACCGCCCAAAGTAACCTGCGTGCGCAAGGCAAAACCTGCAGACGATGCACCGAAAAAAGTTGCGCCCAAGCCAAGACCAAAACCGGTAGTAGCCGCCGCACCCGCTGCGCCAGCAAACGCAGATGCGGCGCCTAAACCAAAGCCCAAACCAAGGCCAAAACCGGCGATGAAAAAGGAGATGCAAGATGACGACTGTTAAGCCAACCCAAGTATTGAATATGAAGCACTTCAAGAAAACCTGCGTCCAGGCATCACTCATCGTCAGCGTCCTTGCAGCAGGCGCTAGTCATGCGCAACTTGGCTCTTTTGAGGCGAGCATTGCCAACATGTCAAGCCTGTTGCAAGTTTGTGCGGAGGCTTATCCGCAACAGGATTTGCCGATCAAAGCTGTTCTGCAAGACGCTGTGAAAACTCACTTCGGCGAAGGCTTGCTGGGCGATGTGAAGTATCGGCAAATGCTGGCAACAACAGAAGTAAAGGCCTATACAACCCGGTCTGTACTGGACTTGAAGCAGCAGCAGCGCCAGGGAAAGCTGAGCCTGCAAAAAGCGTGTCTGACGAAATAACACCAGGCTGTCAGTCGCAGCTACAACGGTCTCAATACAACAATGAGTGCGACAAACCATGACTTCTTTTAAAAAACTTGGCCTGATGTGCATGGCCAGTTTGGTGTTTAGCAACACCGCTTCAGCCCAAAGCGCAGCGGTTGACCCGAACGAGCCCATGCTGGGCATGCTGCGCAGCGCGGAGCTGGGCGAGTTGCTGCCGCTCAAAGACCATTGCCTTGAAAAATATCCGCAGTTGGCGGCATCGCTCGAAACGCAATTGACGGCCATCCTCAAAGCCATGTTTGGCGCGGGCTACGCTGCCAGGGTTAAAAAGTATGAAGCCTCACCTGACGCCAAAGATGACCGGCGGATTTCGCTCATATCTATTCGCGCCTGGCCAGACGCGGTTCAATCCAGTCGCTGCACAAACCTGCCGCCCGCTGTTGTGTATGAAGCCCACGTTATTGCCCAGTTCAAGGTGATGGCTGAGAAAGCATTGCCGAGCGCAGCGCATTACGTCTATGTCTGCGACAAGCTTTACCCTGGCGAAAAATTCAGTCAGGCGCGCTTGAATGAAGGCATCGAAAACCTGTACGGTGATGGCGCTCAAGCGCAGCGCAAATACGCTGCTTTTTTGGCAAAGCCAGAAACCCAAGCCAGTTTGGCGAACGATTTGAAATTTTTTGAAGAGACGGGCTGGCGCAGAGATGACTACCGCGACCAATGTTTTTCAAATCAACGGCTGGCAAGTGGCGTACCGCTACCTTCAAAACTACCAGCTCCTGCTGCTGCCAGCAAATAAAGAGGGGTTCGCCACGGTTCGAATTTGATATCACCAACGCGCTTTTCTAGCGTTAAATAGGTCTCTAGCCCAGGTATTAAGCGCGCAAGCAGCTCCTGAAATAGGAGCGTTTGAGTTTCAGCCCGCAACCCGCTTCTGCAAAATCTCAAACGCCGGCAGCGTCTTGCCTTCCAGCACTTCCAGAAAAGCGCCGCCGCCGGTCGAGATGTAATTGACCTGATCTTCAATGCCGTATTTGGCGATAGCGGCCACGGTGTCGCCGCCGCCTGCGATGGAGAAGGCGCTGCTTGCGGCAATTGCTTTGGCAATGCCTGCTGTGCCGTGCGAGAACGCTTCAAATTCAAACACGCCGACCGGGCCGTTCCAGACGATGGTGCCTGCAGCCATCAGCTGCGCGGCGAGGAGGGCAGTGGTTTTTGGGCCGATGTCGAGAATCAGGTCGTCGTCTTCTACATCGGTCGCAGCTTTGGTCGTGGCAGGCGCATCGGCGGCAAATGCTTTGGCGGTGACCACATCGACAGGGATGGGTACAGCGGCTCCTCTGGCTTTCATGGCTTCGATCACGGCAGTGGCCTCGGCTAGCAAATCTTTTTCAGCCAGGCTTTTGCCAATGTTCAACCCCGCAGCCAGCATGAAGGTGTTGGCAATGCCGCCGCCCACAATCAGCTGGTCAACGTTGGCTGCCAGTGCTTTCAAAATAGTGAGCTTGGTAGACACCTTGCTGCCCGCCACAATTGCTACCAGCGGGCGGCGCGGGCTGGTCAGGGCTTTGGTGATGGCGTCCATCTCTGCTGCCAGCAGCGGCCCTGCGCAGGCAATTTTTGCGTACTGCGCAATGCCGTAGGTGGAGGCTTCGGCGCGGTGCGCGGTGCCAAACGCGTCGTGCACAAACACATCGCACAACCCGGCCATTTTGCGGGCGAGTGCTTCGTCGTTTTTCTTCTCGCCAATGTTGACGCGGCAGTTCTCCAGCATCACCAGCTCGCCCGGTTTCACCGTGACGCCATCAATCCAGTTGGCGACCAGTGGTACATCGCGATGCAGCAACTCGCCTAACCGTTTTGCCACAGGTGCCAATGAATCCAAAGGTTTGAATTGCCCTTCAGTCGGCCTGCCCAAATGCGATGTGACCATGACCGCTGCACCGGAATCAAGCGCCAGCAGGATGCAGGCCATCGATGCGCGAATGCGGGTGTCTTCAGTGATGTTGCCGGTATCATCTTGCGGCACATTCAAATCGGCACGGATAAAAACGCGCTGGCCTTTGATAAGGCCCTGCGCACACAAATTGGTAAAGCGAATGAAGTTCATATTGCGATTGTAAAAGTTACCAACCTAGACCAATATGCAGTGGCAAATAAATAGCCATGCCCACCACAATCGTACCCAGCACGCCTTTGCGCCAGTAAAACCACAGCGCACCAGCTGCAATGGCGTACAGCCTGGCGTCCTTGATGGTTGAAATCAGCTCGCCTTGCGTCATCACAATTTCAGGCACCACCACAGCGCCCAGTGCGGCAATCGGCGCGTAATGCAAGCCGCGCTCGGCCCAGCCGGGCAGCTGCCACGGCTTGGTTGAAAAGAAGAAAAATGAGCGCGTGATGACTGTGACCAGTGCCAGACCGATGATGGTGACGACTGTCCAGGCGTCGGTTTGATTCATGGCGCTTTGGTTTTTTGGGATGGCAGCTGCGCTTTTTCAAGCAGCAGGCACACAGCCACTGCCGCCGCAATCGCCACCAGAATATTCAGCTTCAGCGGCAGTGCAAACGCCGCCACTGCCGCAGTACCCGCCACCCCCAGCGACACCATGCGCAGCCTGGTGGTAGCCAGTGAACACAAAATGCCCGTCAGCGCCAGGATCGCCGCAAAGCCCAGCCCCCAGCTCATCGGAATC
>JAYUVG010000176.1:0-20639 GCA_043754255.1 Polaromonas sp.
CCCTCCCCCGCTGGGGGAGGGTTAGGGTGGGGGCTCCCCGCGATGATCAAACCTTCATCTCCCACCTGCCCACCACTCTCGGCATAAAACGGCGTGGTGCTCAAAACCACAACGCCGTTTTGGCCAGCATTTAAAGACTGAACAGCCCCGCCATCAACGTACAGCGCAACAACTTTGGCTGACTCTTCCAGCTGCGTGTATCCCGTAAAAGCATGACCAGCGCCTGAATACTCCAGCGCCTTGTCCATCCTGAACTTACCAGCCGCACGCGCCTGAGTTTTTTGCCTGTCCATGGCGGCGTTAAAACCGGCTTCGTCCACACTCAAGCCGCGCTCACGGCAAACGTCAGCCGACAAGTCGAGCGGAAAACCGTAGGTGTCGTGCAGCTTGAAGGCAACGTCGCCCGGCAAGATTTTCGTGTCTGCCAAGGCCGTGTCCAGAATCGTCATACCAATCTCAAGCGTTTCAAAAAACCGTTCTTCCTCAACCCGCAGCACTTCCATCACCCGCGCGCCATCGGCTTTCAATCGCGGATAGGCATCACCCATCATCGCCACCAGATCAGGCACCAACTTGTGAAAAAACGGCGTCTTTTTGCCCAGCTTGTAGCCATGGCGAATCGCGCGGCGAATGATGCGGCGCTGCACGTAGCCGCGGCCTTCGTTCGACGGGTTGACGCCATCACTGACCAAAAATGCCGTAGCGCGAATATGGTCGGCAATCACTCGCAGGCTCTTGTTGTTCAAATCCGCCTCGCCAGTTTCGCGTGCAGCAGCTTTGATCAGCGCGTCAAAAATATCAATCTCGTAATTGCTGTGCACATGTTGAAGAATGGCGGCCAGGCGCTCCAAGCCCATACCGGTGTCCACACAAGGCGCAGGCAGCTTGACCAGACTGCCATCTGCCTGCATATCGAACTGCATGAACACGTGGTTCCAGATTTCAATAAACCGGTCGCCGTCTTCACCGGGGCTGCCGGGTGGCCCGCCTTCGTGCTGGTCGCCATGGTCATAAAAAATCTCGCTGCATGGCCCGCACGGGCCGGTGTCGGCCATCATCCAGAAGTTGTCTGACGCGTATTTTTTGCCCTTGTTGTCGCCGATGCGCACAATGCGCTCGGGCGGCAAACCAATCTCGTTGTGCCAGATGTCATAGGCCTCCTGGTCGTCGATGTACACCGTGGCCAGCAGCTTTTCAGGCGGCAGTTTGTAGACC
This sequence comes from Polaromonas sp., assembly GCA_043754255.1. Taxonomy (GTDB): domain Bacteria; phylum Pseudomonadota; class Gammaproteobacteria; order Burkholderiales; family Burkholderiaceae_C; genus Polaromonas. The sequence continues at coordinate 1,216 of JAYUVG010000176.1, forward strand.
TGGGTCAGCAGCTCCCAGCCCCAAAGCAACGATTCACGCTTGAAGTAATCGCCAAAGCTCCAGTTGCCCATCATTTCAAAAAACGTGTGGTGGCGCGCGGTGTAGCCCACGTTTTCCAGGTCATTGTGTTTGCCGCCTGCACGCAGGCAGGCTTGTACCGAAGCCGCGCGCACGTAGCTGCGTTTGTCGGTGCCTAAAAACACATCCTTGAACTGCACCATGCCCGAGTTGGTAAACATCAGCGTCGGGTCATTCCCTGGCACCAGCCCGCTTGATGCAACAACGGTGTGGCCCTTGGCGGCGTAAAAGTCGAGGAAGGATTTGCGGATGTCGGCAACGGAGAATTTTGGGACGGTGTTTGGAGCAGTCATACTGATAAAAATTTAAAGCAAAGATTTGGGTTTAAGGAGGTCGACTTTTACACCGGAGAAACGGTTGAAGTCTTTGTCGAAAGTACCGACAGTGCCATTGTTTTCAACAGCCAATGCGGCCAGATGCGCATCGTTGGAAAGATTGCCAGCAGTACCAGCAGCCATTAGAAAACCGCCCAACAATGCGCTGTGCTGTAAACCCGGGTGAACAATTTGTGCTTTGGGATGATGTATCCAGTCGTTCAACGAAGCCAGACTTTCAGCTGTGGTCAAAGGCTTGCGCAGAATCCTGGGCTGGGTCGACAGGCGTACAAATCCGACAAGTACAAGCCAGGCCAAACCAACTGAAGCTGAGGAATTAAAAGCCGATTCGAGCCAGCGTTTGGCAGTCGAATGGTATGGATTGTCTGCTTCTACTGAATAAAGCAAGACATTGATGTCTGGAAGCATCATCGTCCTTGCCTCATTTTTTCAATGATGTACTCATTTTCAAGTTCTGCGTTGAGTTTGTTCATATTTGTTTCATCAACCAAAAACCCTCCCGAATGAAACACACGCTGCACAAACCTGGGAATTTTTTGCGGAGCGGGCTTGGCGGTCAGGGGCACTATCTTTGCCACCGGCTTGTTGTGCCGCATGATGATGACTTCTTCACCCGCTTCGGCCCGGGCCACGTATTGGCTGAAATGCGTTTTGGCGTCAAATAGTCCAACTGCATGCATGGCGTTTCCTTGTGTAGGGTGGTAATTCTGGTTGAATAGACCAGATTTTATCATTCTGACTGTTCCTGAACCGATAAAAGTGGCAATCGTAAAATCGGGTCATGCCATTTTTAACCGCTGCACTTTACAAGTTTGTCGAACTTCCTGACTTTGCCAGCCTGCAAGCGCCCTTGCTGGCAGTATGTGAAGCACATGGCATCAAGGGCACGCTGCTTTTGGCCAGCGAAGGCATCAACGGCACGATTGCCGGGCTGCCCGAGGGCGTCAACTCTGTGCTTGCTTATCTGCGCAGCGACCTGCGGCTCAAAGAGCTGGAGCACAAGGAATCATGGGCCAACGCGATGCCGTTTTACCGAATGAAAGTGCGGCTGAAAAAAGAAATTGTCACGCTGGGTGTGCCAGACGTACACCCTGCCTTGAATGCTGGCCAGTACGTTAAACCAGGCGAATGGAATGCATTGATCGAACAACCCGGCGTGGTGCTGGTGGACACGCGCAATGACTACGAGGTGTCGATTGGCACGTTTGCAGGCGCCGTGAACCCGGCAACGGCCAGCTTTTCAGAGTTGCCGGCCTGGGTAGAACGCGAATCGCAAAGCGGCGGCAAACTGGCCGGGGTAGATGGCGTCAAACCCAAAGTTGCCATGTTTTGCACCGGCGGTATTCGGTGTGAAAAATCCACTGCATTTTTAAAGTCCAAAGGCTTTGACGAGGTGTACCACCTTAAAGGCGGCATTTTGAAGTACCTGGAAACCGTGCCGCCCGAGCAAAGCCGCTGGCAAGGCCAGTGCTTTGTGTTTGACGAGCGGGTGTCGGTGGGGCACGCTCTGGTGCAGGGCGATCTGCAGCTATGCCGGTCGTGCCGCAACCCGTTGACTGACGTGGCCAAAACATTGGCTCAATACGAACGCGGCGTGAGCTGCCCGGGTTGTTATGGCAGTACGACTGATGTGCAAAAGGCAGGTTACCGGCAGCGGCAAAAGCAGGTGGACTTGGCTGAAGCGCGCAAGCAGAGCCACATCGGCTCTGTGCAGACAAATTGACGTCTTTTGTGCCGATTCTCTACAGCTTCAGGCGCTGCCCGTACGCCATGCGCGCCCGGCTGGCACTGGCTGCAAGCGGTGTTGATTACGAGTTGCGCGAAGTTATTTTGAACGACAAGCCTGCTGAAATGCTGGCCGCGTCGCCCAAAGGCACAGTACCGGTGCTGGTTCTTGCGGGTGGCGACGTCATTGACGAAAGCCTGGACATCATGCGCTGGGCGCTGGCCAAAAGTGACCCGGACTTATGGCTTGAACAAAGCCCGGTCAATGACATGCAAACCTTGATTGCCGGCAATGACGGTGCGTTCAAACACGCCTTGGACCGCTACAAATACCCGCACCGTTACCCAGTTGAATCAGGCGGTGAAACCCAAACGTTTGCGCTGGCGCAGCGTCTTGAAGGAGCACGCTGGCTGCAAGTGCTGGAGTTGCGTTTGAGCAAAGGCTGGCTGTTTGGCAGTCAAGCCAGTCTGGCAGACATGGCATGCCTGCCGTTTGTGCGCCAGTTTGCGCATACCGACAAGCTGTGGTTTGCGGCTCAGGCGTGGCCTTGTTTGCAGGCCTGGCTGGCCAGGTTTGAAGCCACTGCGCTGTTTGAAAGCGTGATGGGCAAGCACCAACGCTGGCAACCCATCAGTGGTAGCGCTATGAAATAAATAGCTGCTTGCGCGCTACTTATCACGGCTAGAGCTGTTTTTCATTCTTAAATCAGCTCCGTGTACGGATAAAAGCGCCGACCAGACCCGCCACCACCAGCGCCGTTGTCGGAAAAAACGTCAGCATAAATCCCAAGCCGCGCTTGGCCGGGTTGGCCACATAAGCCTGCCTGTAAAGCACGCGGCCCACCAGATACACCACACCTGTACCAGCGACATAAGCTTGCGGCCAGTACACCGCAGCAATCAGCAGTGCCGGTAAAAAACAGACCAGTTGCTCCAGCGTGTTCATTTGCACCCGCACGGCCCGTTCAAAATGTTCGTTGCCAGTCATGGCCGGTGCCTTGATGCCGTATTTACCCCGGGCAGCGCCAACCAGCATGCTAAAAATGATGAACTGGGCAATCGCCAGCAGGGCGATGATGTGAACGTAATTCATGGGAATCCTTGACTTGAATGACCAGAAAATCTAGCTTAAGGCCCGTGTCTGCGACCAACCCAGCCATTCATTGATGACCAAAGCCGCTACCACCAGCGAGCCGCCATACAAAACACTGCTGGCTGGCACTTCGCCTGCGCCTACCCAGGCCAGCAGCGTGCCAAAAATCACTTCCAGCATGGCCAGCAAAGCCATCTCCGGCGCTTTTAAAACCGACGCGCACCAAACAGACAGCACACATGGAATCGCCAATTGAAACAAACCGAGCGAGCCTAGCAAGGCAATGTCATGCGCCTTGGCACTCAGTGGCCAGGCCAACGGTAGCGTCAGGGCTGAGGAGATCAACGCGCCCAGCAGCACAGCGGGCATCAAATCGATTTTTTCGCCATGCGACTGGCTGCGCTGCACCACTGTCCAGTTGATGGCTGCAGCCAGCGGCACGCCCAGCGCGACAAATGACCCGGCCAGTTGCTTTGATAAATCTGCCTGAGCGCCATACATCCACACGATTCCAACACCCGCAAGGGCAATGGCCAACCATGTGCGAGGCTTAATCGGGTGGTGGTTAATAACACGCGCCAGCAGCGCGGTGAACAGCGGCCCCAGCGCCAATACGACCAGCACATTGGCAACGGTGGTCAACGTCAAGGCCACCATAAAGGCGGTAAACATCACGCTCCAGCAAAAGCCCGACAACCACAGCGCAATTCCGCCTCGCCTCAGCTGGGTAAACACTGCCCGGCCTTTGAACATCGGCAAGATCACCAGCAACGACAGCACCGTAAAAAAGCTGCGCCAGAAAGTCACTTCAAAACTGCGGGCAGATTCGAGCTGGCGCGTGACCACCCCAGCGGTAGACCAAAGCAGCGCAACCAGCACCATCAGCACCACCGCGCGGCGGTGGGTTAGCCACCTGCTCACAGTGCGAGGTACTTTTCAGGGGTAAGCGCTGGTACGGGCGAGGCAGCAAAGTCCCGTACATTGCGAGTGATGATGTAGTTCGCGCCGCATGCCATGGCCGCACTTGCCTGTAACGAATCTTCGAAATCGGCCATGGGCAATTGCAAAGCTTGCAATGCATCTGAATGGCCAGTGGTGGCAACGCGTGCCCAAACCAACAGATCGGTGATGACGAGGCGCGCAGTTCGGGCATTTTGCTGGCGTTCAATCAAATATGACAGCGTTGCTACTGAATGCCAAGCCAGCCAGGCCTGGTTTTGTTGGCTGCAGGTTGCAATCAAGGTAGAGGAGGCCGCTTCGCCGGGCCGTTGAAAAATCACGCCCAGAATGATGTTGATGTCGAGCAGTAAACGCATGGCTGCAGAGTGCTGTGGCTAGCGCAGATGTTTCTGCAACAAATGCGCCAATCGGTCGTCGCCCTGCTTTGCTGGAGCACTGCCCGCAATCTTCCCGCGCCACTTGTTCACCCAGGCTGCAGCTGGACTGACCTGGGTCAGCTCACTGGCCAACGTTTTTTCAAGTGCTTCACGCACCACAGCTGACTTGGACATTTGCCGCCGGGCGCTGGCCAGTTGCAATGCATCATCGAGCGATTGGGGGATTTTCAGGGTGAGTGTGTTCATGCAGGAGCTACTTTGTTCAGGTAATACCGTATTCTAGTTTGGATAATACGCCACTGGTTCAAGTAGATTGCTTTAAGCGGCAGCGCATATAAAAAAGCGACCCAAAGGTCGCTCTTTTATCAATAGCTGCTAGCGCTTATATTCAATGGGCCACAAGCCAATCAGCGCCCTGCCCGCTTGCGCTCGCTCTCAGTCAAATGCCGCTTGCGCAGGCGCACTGACTTGGGGGTGATTTCTACCAGCTCGTCTTCTTCAATAAACTCCACACCGTACTCGAGTGTCAGTTCAATCGGTGGGGTAATTTTGATGGCGTCTTCTTTGCCTGACACGCGGAAGTTGGTCAGCTGTTTGGTGCGGGTTGCGTTGACGACCAGGTCGTTGTCACGGCTATGGATGCCGACGATCATGCCTTCGTATACCGGGTCGTTCGCTTTGACAAACATGCGGCCACGGTCGTCCAGCTTGCCCAGCGCGTAAGTGAAAATCTCGCCTGCATCCATTGAAATCAGCACGCCGTTTTTACGGCCACCGATCTCGCCTTTGTGCGCTTCATAGCTGTCAAAAATATTGCTGATCAGGCCTGAGCCGCGGGTCAGGTTCAAAAACTCGTTGGTAAAGCCAATCAGGCCACGCGCCGGAATGCGGTACTCCAGCCGCACACGGCCACGGCCGTCGGACTCCATGTTCACCAGGTCGCCCTTGCGCTCACCCAAGGCTTGCATCACGCCGCCTTGGTGCTGTTCTTCAATGTCGGCAGTAACAAGCTCAATCGGCTCATGCTTTTCGCCGTTAACTTCTTTCATGACCACGCGCGGTTTGGACACAGCCATCTCAAAGCCTTCACGGCGCATGTTTTCCAGCAAGATAGTCAAGTGCAGCTCGCCCCGGCCCATGACTTCAAAAATACCTTCTTCATCTGTCTCGCTCACGCGCAGCGCGACGTTGTGCTGCAACTCTTTCTGTAGCCTGTCCCAGATCTGGCGGCTGGTAACGTACTTGCCTTCACGGCCAGCCAGCGGGCTGGTGTTGACGCAAAAGTTCATCGTCAGTGTGGGTTCGTCAACCTTCAGCATCGGCAGCGGAGCAGGAGTAACCGGGTCGGTGATGGTCACGCCGATACCGACGCCCTCAATACCGTTGATCAGCACAATCTCGCCCGGGCCAGCCTCAGTGGCTTGCACACGCTCCAGGCCCTGAAATGTCAGCACCTGGTTCACACGGCCTTTGACAGCTTTACCGTCCGGGCCTTCCATGACGACCACATCCATCATCGGTTTGATGGTGCCCTGGCTGATACGGCCAACGCCAATGCGGCCAACGAAAGTTGAAAAATCAAGTGCGGAGATTTGCAACTGCAGCGGTGCAGCCGGGTCGCCCTTTTGCGCTGGCACGTGCTTGAGCACGGTGTTGAACAGCGCTGACATGTCCGGGCCCCACTGCTCATTGGGTGGGCCTTCAACCAGCGAAGACCAGCCGTTGATACCGGATGCGTAAACGACCGGAAAGTCCAGCTGCTCATCTGTTGCGCCCAGCTTGTCAAACAAGTCGAAAGCGGCGTTGACAACGTAATCAGGACGAGCGCCGGGCTTGTCGACTTTGTTGACGACGAGAATCGGCTTGAGGCCCAGGGCCAGCGCCTTTTTCGTCACAAAACGGGTTTGCGGCATTGGGCCTTCCTGCGCATCGATCAACAGCACCACGCCGTCAACCATGCTCAAAGCACGTTCAACTTCACCGCCAAAGTCGGCGTGACCGGGTGTGTCAACGATGTTGATGTGCGTGCCTTCCCAGGTCACAGCGCAATTTTTGGCCAGGATGGTAATGCCGCGTTCTTTTTCAATCGCGTTGTTGTCCATCACAGTGTCAACGACTTTTTCATGTTCGGCAAAGGTGCCAGACTGGCGCAGCAGCTGGTCAACCATGGTGGTTTTGCCGTGGTCAACGTGGGCGATGATGGCAATATTGCGGATTTGTTTGATGGTCATGTGGACTTTCTTCTAAAAACTAAAAACTAAAAAATGTGTACGCCGAATCAGTGCGCAGCCTGCAAAATATCCTGCACTTCAATCGGTGACAAAAGGCGCTGGGGAATCAATTCATCAGCTGTGATGTGGGCAGAGCCTAAAAATGCAATCGGGTCAGAGCCGTAAACCTGTACCAGCGGCGCGTCTTTGCCCCACTGGCCGGGTGTGCCACGCCGACGCAGGCCGCTCAGGAAGCGCCCTGCATTGTCGGCATCCAATGTGACAGACGGGTAGCTGGCAACCAGCGACTGCGGTGGCAACAAGCGCGCATCGCGGCCTGCTTCATTAAGGGCCTCAAGCTCGCTCAAGCTGATGCACTGGTCAGCTGTGTAGCCGCCGGTTTCAATACGGCGCAACAAACCAAGATGCGCACCGCAACCAATCGCCTCACCGATGTCTTCACCCAGCGTGCGTATGTAAGTACCCTTACTGCATTTCACTATGATTTTAATAGCTGCTTGCGCGCGTTTATCAACGGCTAGAGCCATATTTAGCTTATAAATAGTGATGTGACGAGCCTCACGCTCGACTTCTTCACCTTTGCGTGCATATTCGTACAGTGCCTTGCCGTCTTTTTTAAGTGCTGAATACATCGGCGGGATTTGCGCGATTGGGCCTGTGAATTGCTGCGTGAGTTTTTCAAGCAGTGCAGGCGTGATGTCAGGCACTGGACGGGTTTCAATCACGTCGCCCTCGGCATCGCCTGTTGTAGTTTTTAAACCCAACAGCAACACCGCTTCATAAGTTTTATCAGCATCCAGCTGAATTTGACTAAATTTGGTCGCCGCTCCAAAGCACAGCGGCAGCACGCCAGTCGCCAGCGGGTCCAGCGTACCGGTATGGCCCGCCTTGTCAGCGCGCAGCAGCCACTTCGCCTTTTGCAATGCCTGATTGCTTGAAAGGCCAAGTGGCTTGTCTAGCAGCAACACCCCATGCACGGGGCGCCGCTGCACCCTGGTGCGAGGCGTCTGCATGTTCAGTCCTCTTGGGCGCGTGAAGAAACGGCCTTGGCAATCAGCGCATTCATATCGGCCGCGCGTTCTGTCGTGCGGTCAAAGTGAAAGTGCAGCGTTGGCACGGTGTGCGTCATCAGCCGCTTGAACAATCCGTTGCGCAGAAAGCCTGCGGCCTGATTCAATGCTTCTTCGCATTTGGCAGCGTCGCCCATCAGCACGCTGAAGTACACCTTGGCGTGTGCGTAATCGGCCGTGACTTCCACCGACTGAATCGTCACCATCCCAACCCGTGGGTCTTTTAACTCGCGGGCGATCAGATCCGTCAGATCACGCTGGATCTGATCGGCAACCCGAAAGCCGCGGTTGGGGGTGGTGGACTTTTTACGCATAACTCAAACCTGACTACGCAGCTTCCAAAGTCCGGGCAACTTCACGAATCTCAAAGAACTCCAGCACATCGCCCACTTCAATGTCGTTGTAGTTCTTGATGTTCAAGCCGCACTCAAAGCTTTCCTTGACTTCTTTCGCATCGTCTTTGAAGCGTTTGAGAGAGTCCAGCTCGCCCGTGAAAATAACCACGTTCTGGCGCAGCAAACGCAGCTTGGCCGCGCGGCGCACGATACCGGCTGTGACCATACAACCGGCGATCGAGCCGATTTTGGACACCTTGAAGATGTTGCGAATCTCGGCCGTGCCAATGATTTCTTCTTTCTTGTCTGGCGTCAGCATGCCCGACATGGCAGAGCGCAGCTCGTCTACCGCGTCATAAATGATGTTGTAGTAACGAATGTCAACGCCGTTGTTTTCAGCCTGCTTGCGCGCCTGTGCGTCGGCACGGGTGTTAAAGCCGATAAGCAATGCCTTGGAGGCAATTGCCAGGTTGACGTCAGACTCTGAAATACCACCAACGCCTGAGTACACCAACTGCACCTTGACCTCATCGGTCGAGAGTTTGATCAGCGACTGGGCAAGAGCTTCTTGCGAGCCTTGAACGTCGGCCTTGATGATGATCGGCACCAGCTTGACCGCTCCCTGCGAAATATCGGCAAACATGTTTTCAAGCTTGGCGGCCTGCTGCTTGGCCAGCTTGGTGTTGCGGAACTTGCCTGCGCGATAGGTTGCAATCTCGCGCGCGCGGCGCTCGTCCAGCATCACGATGAAGTCATCGCCAGCTTGCGGCACTTCGGTCAGGCCTTGAATTTCAACTGGAATCGACGGGCCAGCCGTTTTGATGGTGTTGCCGTTTTCGTCCAGCATGGCGCGCACGCGGCCGTAGGTAGAACCTGCCAGCACCACATCGCCGGCTTTCAGCGTGCCGGACTGAATCAGCACCGTTGCCACCGAGCCGCGACCTTTGTCGAGGCGTGCTTCAATCACCAGGCCTTTGGCCAATGCATCAACCGGAGCGCGCAATTCAAGCACTTCGGCTTGCAACAGCACTTGCTCCAGCAACGAATCAATGCCCTCACCCGTGTGGGCCGAAACGCCAATAAACGGCACATCACCACCAAACTCTTCAGGAATAACTTCTTCTGTGACCAGCTCGCCTTTGACGCGCTCCAGATTGATGCCCGGCTTGTCAATTTTGTTGATAGCCACCACGATTGGCACACCCGCAGCTTTTGCGTGCTTGATGGCTTCTTTGGTCTGCGGCATCACGCCGTCATCGGCTGCAACGACCAAAATCACGATGTCGGTTGCCTGAGCCCCACGGGCACGCATGGCGGTAAACGCTTCGTGACCCGGCGTATCCAAAAACGACACCATGCCGCGCGGCGTTTCAACGTGATACGCACCAATGTGCTGGGTAATGCCGCCCGCCTCACCAGATGCGACTTTGGCACGGCGAATGTAGTCGAGCAATGACGTTTTGCCATGGTCAACGTGACCCATAACAGTAACGACCGGTGCACGTGGCAACGATTCAGCTTGCTGACCTTGTGCCTCATCGTCGGTAAATGCTTCCGGGTCGTCGAGTGCAGCAGTCACAGCGGTGTGGCCCATTTCCTCGACCACGATCATCGCGGTGTCCTGGTCCAGCGGCTGGTTGATGGTGACCATCTGGCCCAGCTTCATCAAATGCTTGATCACCTCATTGGACTTGACGCTCATCTTGTGGGCCAGCTCGCCAACAGTAATCGTCTCGGGCACGTGCACCTCAATGACTTTAAATTCCGTCGGTGCTACAAAATTTGATTCTGGCCGTGCGTCGCGGTCATTGCCGCGCCTGCTGCCGCCGCGTGCGCCAGGCCGTGAATTACCCCGACCCGCCGTGTTGGGAGCACCACGCGAGGGAAGGGCTTTTTTCTTGGCGGCGTCATCTTTCCAGGTTGACGACAGATTCTCGGACTTGATTTCTTTTTTACCTGCAGCGCCTGGCGCACCTGGAGCGGCCTTGGCAACGATGGAGCCAGCAGCTGGCTTGTGCAGCGTGCCTTTGATGGCGGCTTTGGGATCCACGTGCGGCACCAGCACCCGCTTGGGTGCATTCATCATGGCGCGAATGCCAGCGGCCTCTGCCTCGGCTTTTTTGCGGCGATCCTGCAAGTCAATCGACTTGGCAGCATCGGCCTGAAATTCGGCGGTGGCTTTTGCCTTTGCCGAGGCTTGCGCCGCAGCAACTTCTGCTGCCTTGGCTGCCTGGGCAGCAGCTGCTTCTTCCGTTACCTTGGGCGTTGCTGCATCCAGTGCAGCGGCTGCTTCCTTGGCTTTTTTGCTCGAAGGCTTGGCTTTTTCAAACACTTCAGCAGCCCGCGCAACGGCCAGGGCTATCTTTTCAGCCGCCAACCGTTCCAGCTCAGCGGTTTTTGCGTCCTGCTCCTCACGCAAGCGGCGCTTTTCATCCAGATCGGCTTCCTGCCGACGCAGCAGTTCAGCATGGCGATTGGCTTCGTCTTCACGGCGGGCCAGATCAGCTTCATCCACGTCGGGTGCGGCCTGCACCGCCGCTTCAACAGGCAGATCATCCGCAGGCACATCCGAGCCGTCTTCGCGTTTGATAAAAGTACGTTTTTTACGCACCTCCACCTGAATGGTGCGCGCCTTGCCAGTGGCATCCGCCTGCTTGATTTCGCTGGTGGATTTTTTAACCAGCGTGATTTTTTTGCGTTCGCCTGTGGCAGTGCCATGGCTGGCCTGCAGGTAAGCCAGCAATTTTTGCTTGTCCATTTCAGACAGCGTGTCTTCAGCACGTGAGTGATTGACTCCCGCGCTGTTCAATTGCTCGATCAGGGTGGCAGAAGATTTGTGCAGTTCGGCTGCAAATTGCGCGACGGTGGTGGTACTTGACATATTTGGTTTTCCTGTGCGGCCTTCATGATCACTGCTCTGCGGCTGCAGCTGGCGTTGCCAGGGCCGCAGCTTCAGGGGTTTCAGCAGCGGCAGTTTCTTCTTCTAAAAACCAGTGCGCGCGTGCTGTCATGATCAAAGCCGTGGCGTCTTCCTGCGACTGCCCGGTGATATCTTGAAGTTCATCTGTGGCCAGGTCGGCCAGGTCGTCCCTGCTGGAAATACCTGCTGCAGTGAGCTTGGCCAGCAGTTCAGGAGTTACGCCGTCAACATCACGCAATTCTTGCGACACGCCACCAGAGTTTTCTTCCCTGGCAATCTCCATCGTCAGCAAGGCGTCTTTGGCGCGCGTGCGCAGCTCATTGACGGTGTCTTCGTCGAACGATTCAATCTCGAGCATTTCCTGCAGCGGGACGTAAGCAACTTCTTCAAGACTTGTGAAGCCCTCTGCAATCAGGATGTCGGCGATTTCTTCATCGACATCAAGCTTTTCCATAAAGAGCTTGCGGCTGGTATCGGTCTCGGTAGCTTGTTTGGCGGCTGATTCATCGGCCGTCATGATGTTGATCTTCCAGCCTGTCAGCTCGGCTGCCAGGCGCACATTTTGCCCACCCCGACCAATCGAGATTGCCAGGTTTTCTTCGTCCACCACCACATCCATCGCGTGGCGCTCTTCATCAACCACAATCGACGACACATTGGCTGGTGCAAGGGCACCAATCACAAACTGCGCCGGGTCTTCAGACCACAGCACAATGTCAACGCGCTCACCCGCCAGCTCATTGGTCACGCCGTTGACACGGGTGCCGCGCACACCGACGCAGGTGCCAATCGGGTCTACCCGCTTGTCATGCGACAGCACAGCGATTTTGGCGCGCGAGCCAGGGTCGCGGGCGCAGGATTTGATCTCTAACAGGCCTTGTTCAATCTCAGGCACTTCAGCGCGAAACAGCTCCATCATGAATTCAGGCGAAGAGCGGGACAAAATAATCGGTGCACCGCGCAGCGTGTGGTCAACTTCCATGATCATGGCCCGCACTCGGTCACCCGAACGCAGGTTTTCCTTCGGGATCATGTCGCTGCGACGCAAGCGGCCTTCTACCCGGCCAGACTCGACAATGATGTCGCCCTTGTCCATGCGCTTGACAGTGCCGACAAAAATCTTGTCGCCACGGCTCATGAAGTCGCTCAGCAGCATTTCACGTTCAGCATCACGGATTTTTTGCAAAATGACCTGTTTGGCAGCCATCGCACCGATGCGGCCAATCGGCATGCTTTCAATCGGCTTTTCGATGTAGTCGCCTTCTTCGATATCGGCAATTTCGTCTCTGGCATCAGACAGCAACTCTTCCGCTTCCGGGTTTTGCAAACCCGCCTCGTCGGGCACTACCAGCCAGCGGCGAAAACTCTCATAGTTGCCGCTGTCGCGATCCACAGCCACACGAATATCGACTTCGTTGGGATAAATCTTTTTGGTGGCTTGCGCCAAGGCCAGTTCAACAGCACCGAAAACAACGTCGCGTTCGACATTTTTTTCGCGCGAGATGGCATCCACCAACATCAACATTTCGCGGTTCATATCACAGGCCTTTCGATCTCAGGGTTAGACGGATTTATCGTTTCATCAATTGCGTTTTGCGGCTGCACTGCTCTGGATTTGCGTCCCTTGAAGTCAACCACCGGGGCAAGCCGCGCTGTGGCAATCTCATCAAGGGTAAAACCCAGAGCCTGCAGCGGTGCAGGAATTCTTTTTTTACTGACCTTTTGACCGGGCTTGACTTCAGGCTCATCGCTCCAGACGATTTGCCAGCCACCTTCAAGCGTTTCGGCCTTTTCAAGCGTGCCGCGAAACTTTTTTTGGTTGGCCGACACGGTTGAACCCGCTGCCGCCGCACCCACGGGCGCTTTCAAGGTGAGGTCAATCAGCTCACCCACAAAGCGTTCGAAATCCTGTTCGGTTCTCAATGGCCGGTCAATGCCCGGCGAGCTGACCTCCAACCGGGAATAACTGGCACCTTCAACTTCCAGCACAAATACCAGTTGGCGCGTGACCTTTTCGCAATCTTCAGCATTGATGAACTGCTCAGTCCCCGCAACATACGGGAAATCAATCGTGACCCGCAGCAAACCGCCTTTGGTACGCTCAACGTCCACCAGGTCGTAACCCAGTCCGGTGACGGTTTGCGCTATCGTGTCGTTGGTGCTCAAAGCTGCCATCTAAATACTAAAAGAAATGCTGAAAACGGTTATAAAAATCGGGTGTGCAAAAACAAACGCCCAAAAAAAATGGGCGGTGTGAACCCGCCCATTTGGTCGTGAAGGTGGGATTATAGCCTGTTTTCAGCCCCCAATATCTCTAACTGCGCTCTGTAGGCCAGGCAGCTGGGTTTTGCGACAATGCAGCAAACTTTCAACCACACAATGACACCCTACAGCGCAACCAGCAGCCTGACACTTCAGGGTTTTGCCCCGCCGTTAAAACTGGCTGATTTCTCCCTGATTGCCTTTGACATGGACTCTACCCTGATCAATATCGAGTGCATTGATGAAATTGCAGAGGCTGTCGGATTGAAAGCTGAAGTTGCCGCCATCACTGAAGCGACCATGCGCGGTGAAATTGCTGACTTCAAGACCAGCCTGCGCCGCCGGGTAGCGCTGCTCAAAGGCGTCAGTGTGCAGGATATGGAGCGTGTCTATGCCGAGCGGTTGCAGCTGAACCCTGGCGCAGCAGAACTGGTTGCCGCCTGCAAAAAAGCGGGGATGAAAACCCTGCTGGTATCTGGCGGATTCACCTTTTTTGCAGACCGCGTGGCCAGGCGGCTGGGAATTGACTACGCCAAGTCGAACGAGCTGGAGATTGCAGGCGGCGTACTTACAGGCGGCCTCATCAACCAAAGCTGGGGCGATATCTGCGATGGCGAGGAAAAACGCAAAACCCTGCTGGACACCTGCACGCTGCTGGGCATCAAACCGAGCCAGTCCATTGCGGTAGGCGACGGTGCGAATGACTTGCCGATGATGGGTGCTGCCGGTCTGTCTGTTGCCTACCACGCCAAGCCGAAAGTACGTGAGAAAGCCATGGTGGCTATTGACGAAGGCGGGCTTGACCGATTGCTTGAAATTTTCAATTAGCGGCGCTGGGATGTGCACCAGGCATGTGTGTTGGCAAGGCAACTCATGCGTAGGACAAGTTGGGCAAGACGCTACAGCAACATGCGCTTGCCGGATTTTTGGCACAGAAAGATTCGTAAAGTAAAACTGATCAGGTTTGGAATGCCTTGAATAAAGTCATCTTCAAACATCCAGCGTCAGTCGTATTTTTATGGACGGTCGTCAAAATGCCTTTGCCTACACCCCATGTCGCTGCAGCCAATGATTCGGTGGCACGTACTGAAGCGACCGGCCTGCGCCGCCATATCACCGGGCCGCTGCTCTTTTTGTTTATTTTGGGTGATGTACTGGGAGCGGGCATTTACGCCCTGATGGGTGTGCTGGCAGCAACGGTGGGCGGCGCACTGTGGGCGCCAATGTTGCTAGCTCTGCTGTTGGCGCTGCTGACTGCTGGCTCCTATGCCGAGCTGGTCACCAAATACCCGAAAGCGGGTGGCGCTGCTGTCTTTGCGCAGCGCGCTTACGGCAAGCCGCTGGTGTCTTTTCTGGTCGGCTTTGCCATGCTGGCTGCTGGCATCACCAGCGCTGCAGGTCTGGCGCTGGCTTTTGCCGGGCCTTATATGTCTGCACTCATCAATGTGCCTGTGGTTCCCACGGCGCTGGTATTTTTGTTTTTGGTCGCTTGCCTGAATGCCCGGGGCATCAGTGAATCGATGAAGAGCAACATGGTGATGACGCTGATTGAAGTCAGCGGGCTGGTCATCGTGATTGTGGCCGGGGCAATGCTGTGGGCCAACGGCACAGGAGATGCAGCGCGTGTCACTCTGTTTCCGTCAGGCGCGGCGCCAGCAACGGCCACTCTGGGGGCTGCCATCATTGCCTACTACGCTTTTGTTGGTTTTGAAACATCGGCCAATGTGATTGAAGAAGTCAGAGAGCCGCACAAGGTGTACCCGGCTGCATTGTTCGGCGCCCTGCTGGTTGCTGGCCTGGTCTATGTACTGGTGGGTCTGGCGGTGGGCAGCGCGCTGCCAGCTGCTCAACTTGCTTCGTCAAAAGCACCGCTGCTCGATATTGTTGTTGCCAGTGGCATGAATTTTCCATCCTGGCTGTTTGGCCTGATTGCGCTGGTTGCCGTGGCCAACGGATGTTTGCTGACCATGATCATGTCAAGCCGGTTAACGTTTGGAATGGCCGAGCAGCGATTGCTTCCGTCTGTGTTGACCCGCTTGCTGCCAAACCGGGGAACACCCTGGGTTGCGATAGCAGTGACCACGCTGGCTTCCATGGGGCTTGCGGTGATGGGTAATTTGCAGGCGCTGGCTGAGACGGTGGTGCTGTTGCTGCTGGGCGTTTTCATCAGCACCAACGTGGCGGTGCTGGTGCTGCGCAAAGACAAAGTTGCGCATCCACATTTTCAGGTGTGGGGCATTGTTCCGGTGCTGGGCATTGGCTCATGCCTGCTGCTTTTGGCGCAGCAAAAAGGTCAGGTGTGGCTGTATGGTTTGGGGTTTCTGGCAGTCGGGCTGGTGCTGCATCTGCTGGCGCAGTGGGCAGCCAGGCGTGAAGCAGCGCCTTCAAACTATTCAGCTGCTGCCTGAAGGCATTTGTGATTGGTCATCATGCAAAAACAGGGCTTGCAGCACAACCGGGTTTTCAAGCAGGCCATGCAGAAATACACCCAGTACATTGCCGCGCGTGTTTTGCCAGGCCAGGCCTTCAGGCATCACCGCCAGAGCAGCATCACCAGCAGCTGCCATATCGGCCCGGGCTGATGTTTGCCGGTGATGAATGGCACACCCCACAACCGTCAGGTTTGACAAGGCTGCCCATTTGCCTGTAGTCATGCCGAACTTCTCTGACCCTGAATGCGCGGCGTGATTTTCTTCAACCCGTGTCACGACTGACAGCAAGCCCAAGCCAGCTGCATTGCCGTCAATACTGTTCGGGTCGATCAATGCTTCTGCCAGCATTTGCGAGCCACCGCATATGCCCAGAGCAGCGCCACCCTGCGCTGCGTGTGCATTGATGTAGTGATCCAGCCCGGAGCTACGCAGCCACGCCAGGTCACTGCTGATGGCGCCGGAGCCGGGCAAAATAATGCAGTCGCCAGCCGTCAAGCCTGCCAGCGCAGCCTGATTGCGCACCCACACCAGGCACACACCGGGCATGTTCTCGAGTGCCCGAAATTCATCAAGGCGGTGGCTGCCCGGGTACTGAATAACTGCGATGTTTCTGACCGGCGAATTTAAATTCATAACATCATTTTTTCTCTTGATCAAAACTTTATGCTATCAAATCAATAGCTGCTTGCGCGCATTTCACGTCGGCTAGAAGCCTAAAACGTTTAAATTTAATGGGGGTCAGATTCGAATTAATTTCAGATTCTTGGCAGCGCAACCCACTGGCCTGCGAGTTGGTGGATGGCAATACGCTGCTCGAACACGGTTTTGATCGCCCGATGGCTTGCTTCATCATTGCATGCGCCCTGGTGCGTCACGCGCCCATCTTTCATCACCACCACCTCGTCTGCCTGCAGCGCAAATGTGAGCTCATGCAGCACGCTGATGACGGTTTTCCCGCTGGCAACCAGCGCCCTGGTCAGCAGCAACCAGTCGGTTTGATGGGGCGGATCCAGATTGGCCAGCGGCTCGTCCATCAGCAACACATCGGCCTCAACAGCCAGCGCGCGCGCCAGCAATACGCGCTGGCGCTCGCCGCCTGACAGTTGCCCCAGCGTTCTGCCGCGCCAGTCCCATGCTTGGGTTGAGCGCAATGCTTTTTCTACGGCGGCGTGGTCGGCGGCGCTGGCCGATGCCAGCCATGGCTGATGCGGCAGGCGGCCCAGCATGGTGATGTCGTAGGCGGTCAAATCATCGGCAGAGCTTTCGTTTTGCCCCAGCCATGACAGCTGTTGCGCGCGCTGTCTGGCGTTCAAGGTTTGTATCGGCTGGCCCAGCAAGGTAACAGTGCCCGAAAAGGGAATCAGCCCCGCCAGCACTTTGAGCAAGGTTGATTTGCCCGCGCCGTTCGGGCCCACAATGCTGGTCCAGCGGGCACATCCAAAATCAATGGATATACCATCTAAAACTTGGGCTTTACCCAGTCTGGCCGTTATGTTATGCGCGCTAACAGCTATTGAATGAATAGCGCCTGTCATGCACCGGTTCCCCGCCCATTGTGCCGATGCATCAGCCACAAAAGGTAACCGCCGCCCAGCACAGCAGTCAATACACCGACTGGCAGTTCAAGCGGCGCCATCAACCAGCGGGCCAAAATATCGGCTGCCACCAGCAACACCGCACCCATCAGGCTGGACAGCACAATCAACCACCCATGCGTTGTTTTAACCACCGACCGCACCAAGTGCGGCGCAGCCAGGCCAACAAATGCAATCAAGCCGGTTTGAGCCACAGCAGTGCCTGTTGCCAGCGCGATGACGCCAACCAGCGCAACCCGCATTTGCGGCAGTTGCAGCCCCAGGCTTTGGGCAGTGGCTTCGCCAAGTGCCAGGCCGTCCAGCACATGACTCATCAGCCAGGCCGCTAACAGGCAAGTGCCAAAGGCTGTTGCCATCACCGCGCAGGCCGTCCAGCCGACAAATGCTGTAGTACCCAGCGTGAAACCTTGCATAGCCTGGGTAAGTTCTGGGCTAAACAGCAAAACCAGCGAGGTCAAAGCCCCCAGCACAACTCCCACCACCACGCCTGCCAGCAGCAAGCGCAGCGTGTGCTGCACACCTTGGGCAAGCAGCAGGGTCAACAGCACTGCAGCGGTTGCGCCTGCAAATGCTGCACCCGTCAACCCCAGCCGTCCGGCCCACTGTGTGGCCAGCGGCGAGACCCCAAACAGCGCCATGGCAAGCGCAACACCCAGCGACGCACCCGAGGCACTGCCCAGCAAATACGGGTCGGCCAGCGGGTTGCGAAACAGCCCTTGCGACACCGCGCCCGCCAGCCCCAGCAGCGCGCCAGCCAGCCATGCACCCAGCGTACGCGGCAGCCGAATGTCCCAGACGATCAGCATGGCTTGCGCATCAACCTGCATGTTGGCAACCGATTCAAAACCGGTGCTGCCGACTGAAATGCCCAGCATAAGCAACCCGCAAGAAAGCGAGGCAAGTGCTGCAAAAAACCAGCGGGTTGCCGCTAACCCCTCACCCCTGCCCTCTCCCCGCAGGGGCGAGGGAGTAACAAACCCGCTACTCATAGCCATCCAGGCATCTGCCCATCAGCCGTGCGGCTTCAGCCATTCGCGGGCCGGGGCGCATCAGCACATCGGCCTCGTCGTTGCTGAAGACACACACACGTTTGTCACGCACGGCCTTGATGCTTTTCCAGCCGGGGTAGGCCAGCGCCTCTGTCACGCCGCTGCTGCCCATCATGATCACATCAGGATTGGCGCGCACAACGTATTCAGGGTTCAGCCGGGGAAACAAGCCAAGCGCGCCCGGCACAATATTTTTGACACCCAGGCGGCTCAAGGTTTCGCCAATGAATGACGCCTCACTGGCTGCATACGGCCCACTGCCAACTTCAAAGTAAACCCTGGCGGTTTTGGCTTTGGCAGGCAATGCCTGGGCCACCGCCGACAAGCTGCTATCAATAACGCGCCAAACCTGCTGCGCGCCTTGCGCATCAGGCACAGCAAGCAACACGCCCAACACACCCAGCACACGTTTGACATCAGCATGGGTTTTGGGTTCAAGCGCTACGACCTTGATGCCCAAAGATTCCAGCTTTTCAGTGGCGCGTGACTTGCCTGCAACCAGCACAACGTCGGGCTTCAAGGCAGTGATGCCTTCAATATTGGGATCCATGCCGCCGCCCAGTTTGGGCAGATTTTTCAAGGACGCGGGATAGTTTGAATACCGGTCAACACCCACCAGCCGGGCGCATTGCCCCAGAGCGCAAACGCTTTCTGTCAGCGACGGCAACATGCTGACAATGCGCTGCGGTGTTTGCGCAAAGGTGACAGTGATGCCCCGATCGTCGGTAACCTGCAAAGCGTGGGCAGCGGTGCAAAAACAAAGCAGCAAAAAAACCAGTTGATTCATGCGTGCACCAATGAAGTAAATGCTATCAAAATAGTAGCTGCTTGCGCGCATATTACGCTGGCTAAAGCCACTTTTGATGCGCAGATTCAAGTACAAAGTGCGCCAACTCTAATTGTAATCGGCTCTCTTGGAAGGTTATAGAACACCTCATGAGGTGTTCTATAACCGAGACACT
>JAYUVG010000177.1:0-2794 GCA_043754255.1 Polaromonas sp.
CAAGTAGGGCAAGGGCTGGTTTGTGCGCCTGGTGCGTATTTGGGCATGGTGGTTGACCAAATCTTGAAGCAATCAAAAACCGCTATCCACCTAGACCGCGTCTATGAAACCGATATGTCAGAGGGCCTCAAAGCCATGGCATTGGAAGGCCATGGCATCGCATTTTTACCCTACAGCGCCATCAAAAAGGACTTGCGCGCCAAACGTCTGGTCAGTGCTTGCCCAGTTGGCATGAGCGATTTAAGCATGACGATGGATCTACGTGCTTACCGCGAAAAACCGACTGGCAAAGAGGCAAACAAGGGCGCGGCACAAGCGCTTTGGGAATATTTGGTGGCCAATAGCGCGACTTGATTGCGCATTAAGAGCGGCCGTTCGCCCTGAGCCTGTCGAAGTCTTCACAAACCCTTCGACAAGCTCAGGGCGAACGGGCAAATGGATTTTCACAGATCATCTATTTTTTTTGAGACAATAAACGGATGACAACATCAATAACTATCACCCGTCCCGACGATTGGCATCTGCATGTGCGGGACGGCAACGCACTCAACACGGTGGTGCCTCACACTGCCGCCCAGTTTGGCCGCGCCATCATCATGCCGAATCTGCGTCCGCCCGTGACGACAACGACACAAGCTCTGGCTTACAAAGCGCGTATTCAAGCCGCCGTGCCGAAAGGCATGACGTTTGAGCCGCTGATGACACTGTATTTGACCGACAACTTGCCGGCTGACGAAATCAAACGCGCGAAAGATGCAGGTGTGGTTGCCGCCAAGCTGTATCCCGCTGGTGCAACAACCAACAGCGATGCTGGTGTGACAGATCTGCGCAAAACCTATAAAACACTGGAAGCCATGCAGCGCGCGGACATGCTGTTGCTGGTGCATGGCGAAGTGACCTCGCCCGATATTGATTTGTTTGACCGCGAAGCTGTGTTCATCGATACGCAATTGATTCCATTGCGGCGCGATTTCCCTGAACTCAAAATCGTTTTTGAACACATCACCACCATAGAAGCAGCGCAGTACGTGCGTGGTGCTGATAAGTTCATCGCTGCCACCATCACCGCGCACCATCTACTGTACAACCGCAACGCTATTTTTACGGGTGGAATTCGCCCCCATTACTACTGCCTGCCCGTGCTCAAGCGTGAAACACACCGGCTCGCTTTGGTGGCCGCAGCAACAAGTGGCACCACCAAGTTCTTTTTGGGCACTGACAGCGCACCACATCCCGCGAGTTTGAAAGAACATGCCTCTGGCTGCGCCGGCTGCTACACCGCCCACGCAGCGATGGAGATGTATGCCGAAGCGTTTGACGCGGCGGGCGCGCTGGACAAATTAGAAGCCTTTGCGAGTTTCAATGGCGCAGATTTTTACGGACTGCCACGCAACCAAGGGACGATTACCCTGAAAAAAGAAAGCTGGACACCGCCTGAGAGTTTTACTTTTGGCGAAGCGGCACTCAAACCGCTGCGTTCTGGAGAATCATTGCCTTGGCGCATGGTTTAGAGACGATTGATTGGTCAGCCCCGTGGCTGGCACATTTACGGGGAAAGGGTGAGTTTGCAGCGCAACAGGCCCGCGCAGGCTCTGTGGATACACCGCTGTATGAAACACTGAACCAATGTTTGACCAGCCCCGTGCGCTTTGTATCGCAAAGCAGTTTGCCCAGCGGCGTGGCTTATGAGCAATTCATTTTTGACACCCAGCAATGCCCCACGCGTGATGGTTTGCACGATTTTTTCAATGCCTTGTACTGGGATCAATTCCCCCGCACCAAAGCGCGGCTGAACCAACTCCAGGCGGAGCAGATCGCTCTGCTAGGCTCAGTCACCCAGCGCGGCGCTGTGCGTGACGCCTTGACGGTGTTTGACGAAAACGGTGCTTTGCTGATTGCCCCGCCTGAACTGTGGGAAGCGCTGATCGCGATGGACTGGCAGCGTCTTTTTGTCACCCTGCGCCCTTTATGGCAACAATCGTGCATCATCCCCTTTGGTCACGCGTTGCTGGAAAAGCTGGTTCAACCCAGAAAGCCCATCACCGCGCACGTTTATATCGCACAATTTACTATTAATAATATAGCTAAAGAGTCAATAAATACGCCGACTACAGCTCTATTTTATGATGATTTAGACGCATTCGTAGCTGCAGATCTGGCTGCCGAGAAATTCGCGACCAAACCGTTTGCCCCTCTACCTGTCTTGGGTGTTCCAAACTGGTGGGCAAACAATGACGTTGAAAGCTTTTATGATGACGAAACCGTGTTTCGCAAGCCGCGAGTGTGAAATATGGCAATTCCCGTAACATTTATCGGAATTACGGCTTGAACGCTTGATTTTTAGCCTTTTACCCCTATTATTCTTCCCTACTATTCGCCCCATCGGTATAACTTTGCTGCTTTAAAAGAGAAAGAACGCATGAAACGTATTATTTTGTTTGTCTTAACCAATTTGGCCGTGATGGTTGTTTTAGGTTTGGTCACCAGTATTTTTGGTCTGAACCGATACATTGGGCCTAATGGCGTCAACATCACATCCTTGCTCGGTTTTTCGCTGGTCATGGGCTTTGGCGGTGCGATTATTTCATTGTTGATCAGCAAGCCTGTCGCCAAATGGAGTCAGGGCGTGAAGGTCATCAACGAGCCACAAAATGCCGACGAGGCATGGATTGTTGATACGGTTCGCAAATTTGCAGACAAAGCGGGCATTGGCATGCCTGAAGTGGGTATTTACGAAGGCGCACCGAATGCTTTTGCAACCGGTGCATTCAAAAACTCCGCCTTGGTCGCGGTT
>JAYUVG010000178.1:0-4531 GCA_043754255.1 Polaromonas sp.
CTTGTCGCAGGTGTCTTCCATCACGATGCGGCCGTTTTCAAGCACATAGCCGTAATCGGACGCATTCAGTGCCATGTTGGCGTTTTGCTCAACCAGCAAGATGGTGGTGCCGCGCTCGCGATTGATACGCACCACGATTTCAAAAATTTCTTTGGTCAACTTCGGCGACAAGCCCAGGCTGGGCTCGTCCAGCAAAATCAAATCGGGCCGGGCCATCAGCGCCCGGCTGATCGACAGCATTTGCTGCTGGCCGCCTGACAACAACCCTGCGTCTTGCGCCGCACGCTCTTTGAGTATCGGGAAGTAGCCGAACACTGTCTCCATGTCACGCGCAACGCCGTCCCGGTTCGATTGGGTGTACGCACCCATGAGCAAGTTGTCGCGTACCGACAGCAGCGGGAACACCTCGCGCCCCTCTGGCACATGCGACAAACCGCTGCGCACAATCAAACCAGGGTCGCAGGCAGTGATGTCCTGGCCTTTGAAAGCGATGCTGCCTTTGCGTGGGTCAATGATGCCGCTGATTGTTTTTAAAATCGTGCTTTTACCCGCGCCGTTGCTACCCAGAACAGTGGCAATTTCGCCCTTGCGCACTTGCAGGCTCACACCGCGAATCGCCTTGATGGGGCCATAGGCGCTCTCGACATTGAGCAGCTTCAGGATAGGCGCATCGGCCATCACTGCCGCCGAGGGAGTGATCTCGCTCATAGCGCCACCCTTCGCAAGCTGCTCACGTCATCCACCGAGCCCAAATACGCTTCAATCACACCGGGGTGGGTTTGTACTTCGCGCGGCGTGCCCATGGCCAGCACCTCGCCCTGGCTCATGGCCAGCACGCGGTCTGATACTTTGGACACCAGCGTCATGTCGTGCTCTACCATCAGCACGGTGATGCGCAGTTCACGCTGGATGTCTTGAATCCAGAACGCCATGTCTTCGGTTTCTTCAACATTCAGGCCCGACGATGGCTCATCGAGCAGCAGCAGTTTGGGTTCAGCGCACAGGGCGCGCGCCAGTTCAACCACCTTGCGCACGCCGTAGGGCAGGCCGGCAACCATCGTGTCGCGGTAATGCTGCAAGTCCAGCAGCTCGATGGTGTGTTCAACCTTTTCACGCGCTGCAATTTCTGATGCACGCACCGACGGCGTGAAAAACATTTCACGCCACAGGCTTGATGCGCTTTTGGACGCGCGCTGCGTGTGCTGCCCCACCAGCATGTTGTGCAGCACGCTGGCGTGCTCAAACAGCTCAATGTTTTGAAACGTTCGCGCAATACCCAGGCTGGCAATCGCGTGTGCAGGCTGAGCCAATAAATTAATACCACCAAAACTCAATGCGCCCTCGGTGGGCGTGTAAATACGGCTGATCAAGTTGAACACGGTCGTCTTGCCCGCGCCGTTGGGGCCTATCAGCGTGAAGACTTCGCCCTGGTTCACGTCAAAGCTGACCTTGTTAACCGCCAGCACGCCGCCAAAACGCACGCTCAGGTTTTTTGCTGACAGCAAGGGGGTGGTTGCGTCCATCGTCATTTCAAGCGATCCGATTTTTGAAATGTTTTTTGCCGCTTGAACATGCCCTTGCGGTAAAACGGGAACAACTGGATGTACGCCCGCACCTTGAGCCAGCGCCCATACAAGCCGTATGGTTCAAACAGCACAAAAGCAACCAGTACCGCGCCGTACACTACCGCTTGCAGGCCGGGTGCCTGGCCAATCGCATCGGGCAAATAACCTTTCAGGAGCGAAATGATTTGTGGCATCAGAATTAAAAACATCGCACCTAAAAATGCACCATGCACCGACCCTAGCCCGCCAATCACAATCATCAGCAGCAGATCAATCGATTGCAAAATATTGAACTGTTCAGGCGAGATAAACCGCAATTTATGAGCATAGAGAGCACCGCCAATACCAGCGAGCGCCGCAGACAGCGCAAACGACAAGGTTTTGTAACGCGCCAGATTGATGCCCATGCTCTGGGCTGAAATTTCTGAATCGCGAATCGCCACAAACGCACGGCCAGTGGGCGAGCGCAACAAATTGAGCACGGCCAGCGTACAAGCCACCGTGATCACCAGGCAAACAAAGTAAAAGCTGTCGCCGGTATCGGCCTTGAAGAAGTAAAAGTCAGGCACCTTGAGGTTTTTGCCGGCATTGCCACCCGTCACACTTTCCCAGCGGGCAAAAACCTCTTCAACAATGAAACCAAACGACAGCGTTGCCATGCCGAGGTAAATGCCCTTGACCCGCAACGCAGGCAAGCCAACCACCACGCCAACGACGGCCGACAAGGCAGCTGAAAACGCCAGAGCAATTGGAAACGGCACGCCGTAGCCCGTCAGCACGGCTTGCGTGTAGGCTCCCACACCCAGGAAAGCGGCGTGGCCGAGAGAAAACAGGCCGGTAAAGCCCGCCAGCAGCATCAGGCCCAAACCCACCACCGCATAAATCAGCACAAACGTCAGTTGCGCCAGCCAATACTCAGGCACCAGCCACGGCGCAGCCAGCAGGCAAGCAATAAGTGCGCTGTACCAAAACACGTGGCCGCTGTGCTTGGCCAGGTTGATGTCTTGTGCGTAACTGGTTTTAAAAATAAAGCGCATGGGGTGGGTCGCAGTCTGCTTAAACTTTGTTCAGACTTTTTTACGCAGTTGGCCGCCAAACAAGCCATTCGGTTTGACCATCAACATGATCAGCACCACGATGTAAGCGGCAATATCTTTGAAACCATCCGGCAGATAAAAGCCCGACAGCGATTCAACAATACCAATCACCAAGCCGCCCACAATCGCGCCAGGCAGGCTGCCAAAGCCGCCCACCACAGCAGCCGGAAAAGCTTTGAGTCCGATGAAGCCCATATTGGCATGGACAAAGGTAATGGGGGCGAGCAGAAGACCCGCAACTGCGGCAACAGCTGCCGCCAGACCCCAAACCAGGCCGTTGATGCGTTGAACCGGTATGCCCATGTAGTAGGCGGCCAGCTGGTTTTGTGATGCTGCCTGCATTGCCACGCCCAGTTTGCTGTACTTGAACAGCGCAAACAACAGAGCACACAGCAGCACCGTCACAGCGATAACAACCAGTTGCTCGGCACTGATGATCAAGCTGCCCAGCTTTAATACCTGGTCTTTGTACGGCACGGGCAAGGTGTGTGTTTCAGTGCCAATGGTGGGGATCATGGTGATCAGGCCGCGTAGCACGTAGCCAATGCCGATGGTCAGCATGACAATTGAAAAAGCGGGTTGGCCCAAGATGGGCCGAATCACGGCACGCTCAAGCAGCACCCCGAACAAGGCCATCGCGCTGATGCTGGCAACAATTGCCAGCCAAAACGGCTGGCCTAAAAAGCTCATCACGCCCAGGCCGCAAAACGCGCCCAGCATCATCAGCTCGCCCTGCGCAAAGCTGACGGTTTCGGTGGCTTTGTAGATCAGCACAAAACCAAGCGCGATGAGGCCGTAAATGCAACCTTGTGCGATACCGCTGATGACCAATTGCAAAAATTGCACGCTTGAGTTGCCTTGTATTCTTCGTCAAATTAATATTTGCGCCAGTCTAATGACGCGTGAGTGCTTTAAACAGAGTGCTAACCCTGAAAAACATGTTGCGGGCTAGTATTTCGGCTGATGCGCCTCCAATGCAGCGATGACCGCAGCGTCCACTACAAAACCACTGCCATATGCGACGGCCAGCTCGTTTGATCGTGCACAAAAACGGGCGATGCTCATGGCGTAAATGAACTGCAACGCGCCGCCTGTCCAGGCCGGAAAGCCAATGCCGAAAATGGAGCCTATGTTGGCGTCATGTACAGAGTTCAAAACACCTTCGCTCAAGCAACGGGCGGTCTCAACCGCTTGGCGATACAACAACCGGTCTTTCAGCTCGGCCATGTCGTAGCCCACGTCCGCTTTTTCAAACAAGACCTTGAGCTGGGGCCAGAGGGACTTTTTGCCCTGCTTGTCGCCGACTGTCGGGTAGTCATAAAACCCACCCTGCGCTGCACGCCCACTGCGCTTGAACTCCTTGACCATGCGTTCGACCAGCAGCTCGCCGGGTGAGGCCGGGTAGACCTTGCCAAGTGCTGCAAAGTCAGCCCGGGTTTGGTCCAGCACATGCACGCTGAGCGCCAGAGACACCTCGTCCAGCACCGCAAGCGGCCCGACGGGCATGCCCGCTTGCAAGGCTGCCTGCTCAATCACTGGGGCCGGTATGCCTTCGCCCAGCATGGCAGCGCCTTCCATCACAAAGATGCCAAAGGTGCGGCTGGTGTAAAAGCCGCGCGCGTCACTTACCACAATGGGGATTTTGCCGAGTGCCAGCACGTAGTCAAACGCGCGTGCCACGGTTTCGTCATCGGTTTGCGCACCGCGAATAATTTCAACCAGCTGCATTTTTTCAACCGGGCTGAAAAAGTGGATGCCAATGAATTTTTGCGGATTGTTGCTGGCCGCCGCCAGGCCCGTGATGGGCAGCGTTGACGTGTTGCTGGCAAAAAAGCCGCCAGATGCCAATTGATTTTCAGCCTCGCGCGT
>JAYUVG010000179.1:0-14103 GCA_043754255.1 Polaromonas sp.
CACACCAAACTTTTCAATCAGCTCGGGGATTTCTTTGATATGTGTGCTGTCCATCGGCGCCAGGTGAAAGCCGTAGTCCACATGAAAGCGGTTCTTCGCGGCCTTCAAAACTTCAGGGTAAAACTTTTTGTACGGCCCGCCCTTGTTCATGTAGTACTGGCCGGTGCGAAAGTAGTTCAGGCTGCTGGTCACGCCGCCCATGGCAGCGGCTTTGCTTTCACTCATTGCGTCTTCTTCAAGCGGTGAATAAATGCCGCTGTGCATGTGCGCATCGACCACGCCGGGGAAGGCCAGGCGATGCTTGCCGTCATGCACAGTTTTGGCGCGGGTCACGTCGATGCCCGGGGCCACCAAAGCCACCTTGCCATCAGTGATAGCAATGTCGGCATCAAACACCACATTGCCATGCGGGCGCACTACACGCGTGTTTTTGATCAACAGGTCGAATTCGGGTTTGCTCATTTTTGATCCTTTGGCTTGAGGGAATGCTTGAGTTGATTGACGAGGCCGCCTGCACGAACCAGGTCAAGCAGGAAATCGGGTGTAGGAGCCTTTTTTACCTTCTTTTCAGGCATAAAAACAGGCTCTAGCCCAGGTGAAATGCGCGCAAGCAGCTCCTGATTTTGTAGCAGACCAGTATCAGGTGATGTGATCAGTAGCAGCCCCAGATTGAACGCATTGCGAAAGAACAGCCCGCCGTAGCTGGGCGCAATGACGGCTGCCACGCCCAGGTGCCTGAGTGCTGCCACCGCCTGCTCGCGCGACGAGCCAATGCCAAAATTACGCCCGGCAACGATGATGTCGCCTGGCTTTACGTCCCGTGCAAAGTGGGGGAGCAGGTTCTCCAGGCAATGCTGGGCAATCACGTCGATGCCATGCTGCATGAATGCGCCCGGGGCCAGCGCGTCGGTGTCAACGTCGTCGCCCACGTGCCAGACCTTGTTCCACGTTTCTTGCCATTGCGGATTCACATCAGCACCTCACGCGGGTCGGTGATGCAGCCGCGCATGGCAGACGCAGCCACGGTGTAGCTTGACGCCAGATACACCTGCGTACTGGCCGGGCCCATGCGGCCCTTGAAGTTGCGCGCCGTGGTGGAGATGATGGTTTGGCCGTCTGCAAAGTGGCTGCCGTAGCCCGCGCACGCACCGCATCCACTTGGCAGCAACGTGGCACCAGCATCTAACAGGCTTTGCAAAATGCCTTCAGCTTTTGCCTCTGCCAGGTCTTGCAGGCTGGCGGGCGCTACGAGCAACTGCACACCGCTGGCGATTTTTTTGCCATTCAAAACTTGTGCAGCAAAGCGCAGGTCGTCGAGCTTGGCGCCTGTACATGCACCGATGTAGGCCACGTCAATTTTGGTCGTGCTGTGGTCGGCTATCGGCACACCATTCGCTGGGCTATGCGGTGCGGCGAGTTGCGGGCTTAAGGTGCTGGCATCAAAATGGTGTTCAACGTCAAAGCTGCCGGTGTCTGATGTCTGGTCAGCCACGTCGCCAGGCCGTTTCAGCCACTGCCGCGTTGATCTGTCAGCGGCGATCAGCCCGGTTTGCGCACCCAGTTCAGCGCTCATGTTGCACAGCGTCATGCGCTCTTGCATGCTGAGTGCTGTCACTGCATCACCAACAAATTCAACTGCCTGATAGTTCGCGCCGTTCATGCCAAAGTGCGCAATCATGGCCAGCATCATGTCTTTGGCGCATACGCCAGCACTCAAATGCCCAGACCAGTTCATGGCAATCGTTTGCGGCACGCGCAGCCATATCTTCCCGGTCACCACCACGCCCAGCATTTCGGTGCTGCCAATGCCAAACATATAAGCGCCAAACGCACCGCCGGTGGGCGAATGCGAGTCGCCCCCCACACAAAACATGCCGGGTTGAATGTGCCCATGCCGCGGCACCACCACATGGCAAATACCCTGGCTGTCGTACACATGGGGCAGGTCTTGCTCGCGTGCCCAGTCGCGCGCGATTTTTACAATCTTGCGCGCTGCGTCATCGCGTTCGGGTACGTAATGATCCATCACCAAAACAACTTTTGATTTGTCCCAAATTTCTGCGTTCAGCTCTTCCAGCATCGGCTTCAGGCGGCGCGGGCCGGACGAGTCGTGAAACATCGCCAGGTCAACCTGGCAGGTCACGATGTCGCCGACCGCCACTGACGTTAAGCCAGCAGCCCGTGCAATCAACTTTTGCGCCAAAGACTGCGCAGGCCCACGCTCGCCCTCTGCGTATGGCTGAATGCCCATCGAAAGGGCGTTTTCGTCTTCGTGCTGTGTCATAAGCCCAGATACGCTTTGCGCAGCGCGTCGCTGCTTAGTAACTCTGCGGGCAAGCCTGTAAAGCGCACGCTGCCGTTTTCCAGCACGTAGGCGCGGTCGGCTATTTCCAGCGACTGGCCGACGTTTTGCTCGACCAGTAATATCGACAAACCATCGCCCCGCAGTTGTGCAATCAGCGTGAACATTTCTTCGACGAGAAGCGGCGACAGGCCGAGCGACGGTTCGTCCAGAATCAGCAATTTTGGTTCGGCCATCAAGCCCCGGCCAATGGCCAGCATCTGCTGCTCACCACCGCTCATCGTGCCTGCCAGCTGGCTTAGCCGCTCTTTCAGACGCGGGAAGATGCCAAACACTTTGTCAAGATTCGTCGCACGGCGTTCGCGGGCGCGTGTGAAGGAGCCCAGCTCCAGATTTTCCAGCACGCTTAAATTAGGGAAGACTTTGCGGCCTTCAGGCACCTGAATCAAACCCGACTTGACGACATCACGGTAATGCGCCCCGGTTAACCGGCTGCCATCAAATTCAATGTTGCCAGCCCACGCGGGGTAGATACCGCAGACCACATTGGCCAGCGTGGATTTGCCCGCCCCATTACTGCCCAGCAGCGCCACAATCTCGCCTGGGTTGACATTCAAATCAACGCCTCGCAGCACCTCGACCTGGCCGTAGCCGCCGCGCAAGTTTTGAACATTCAGCAATGCGGTCATGCGTCAGCCTTCACCAACTCAGCTGCCCGCAAACGCGCCGCAGTGCCGTGACCCAGATACGCTTCAACCACTTTTTCATTGTGGGTGACTTCGCTGGGTGAGCCCTCTGCAATCAGTTGCCCCTGCGCCAGTACCCACACATGTTCGGCCAAGTTCATCACCGCCTGCATCACGTGTTCAATCATCAGCACCGTCACGCCGCTGTCTGCAATACCGCGCACCACAGGAATCATCTCTGCAATTTCTTGCGGGTTCAGCCCGGCCAGCACTTCATCAAGCAGCAGCAAGCGCGGCTTGGTCGCTAGTGCCCGCGCCAGCTCCAGCCGTTTACGGCTAGAGACTGTCAACTTACCTGCTGGCTGGTCAATCTGTTTCAGCAAGCCGACTTGCACTGCGATTTGTTCAGCAGCAAGCAAAGCCTCCTGGCGGTTTTTGACATGCAAGTGCGCACCAACGGCAATGTTTTCACGCACGGTTTGCGAGGCAAAAGGCTGCACGATTTGAAAGGTGCGTGTCATGCCATGGGTGGCATTGATATGCGGCGCGCGTCCGGTGATGTCAACGCCATCAAACTGCACGCTGCCACTGTCCGGTTTTAAAAAACCTGACATCAGCGCAAACAGCGTGGTTTTGCCTGCGCCGTTCGGACCAATCAGTGCTGTCAGGCTGCCAGCAGGTACGCTCAACGTCACGTTTTGCACTGCCTTCAAACCGCCGAATGATCTGGACAGGTTGTTGATGGTGAGCAGGGCACTTGTCATGGCTTGCCCTGCTTGTTGAAAAGCGATTTGACAGTGGCACCCAAACCAGCAATGCCGCGCGGCAAAAACATCACGATAACAATCAGCACCACACCATAAATCACCATGTTGATGCCCGGCAACTGGCCAAACATGTTGCGCGTGATGTCGGCCAGCACATGCAGCACCACCGCGCCCAGCACCGGCCCCCACAGCGTGCCAATGCCGCCCACTATGGCCGCTACCAGCGCCTCAACTGACGTGCCCGGCCCAAAGGCAATGCCAGGGTCAATGTACTGAAACACCTGCACGTAAAAAGCGCCGCCAGCGCCCATCAAAGCGCCCGACAGGCCAATTGCCCCAAGCTTCACGTTAAATGGATTGACACCAATCGCGCGTGCGGCGTCCTCGTTGTCGCGCACGGCTTGCAGGTACGCGCCAAAGCGCGAATGCTTGAGCCACCAGGTAATGAGCAGTGCCGCCGCAACAAACCCCAAAATCAAGTACAGATAGCCCTTGCGCGACGCAAACTGCATGTTGGCAAATGATTCGGCTAGCGGAATCATCAACCCCACCCCCGCCCCGGTGAAGGGCACCGACAGTGCCAGAATACGAAACACCTCGGCAAAGGCCAGCGTGACCAGCGCAAAGTACGAGCCCTTCAGGCCGTACCGAAAGGTCAACCCGCCCACTATCAAACCAATAGCAGAACTCCCGCTTACTGCAAGCGCTAGCGCCAGCCAGGGGCTAAGTCCGTATTGCAGCTGTGCAATCGCCTGAATGTACGCTCCGGTGCCAAAAAACAGCGCATGGCCAAATGAAAACTGCCCGCCAAAACCGCCCAAAATATTCCATGCCTGTGCCAGCAGTGCGGCGTACAAAGCCATCATCACAAAGTTGAGCGTGACACCTGAATTGGTGACCAGAGGAATGCACGCTACAACGGCCACAAACAGCGCGATACCGCCAAGCTCTTTAAAACCCGCGTTCATATCTTGGCCCCAAACAAACCCTGCGGCCTGAACAGCAACACGCCAATAAAAATCACAAAAATTCCAATCTGCCCCAGCGATTCGCCCAGGTACAAACCGCCCAGCGATTCAACCACGCCCACCAGCAGGCCGCCTATCAACGCACCGCCAAAGCTACCCATGCCGCCCAGCACCACCACAGTAAAAGCCACCAGCACAAAGCCGCTGCCGACTTGCGGGTTGACGTAATAGGCAGGCAATAAAAAGCAGGCGGCTGCGCCCAGGCAGGCCAGGCCAATGCCAAAGCTCATGGCGTACACATGGTCAACATCAATGCCCATCAGTTTGGCGCCGTGCTTTTCTTTGGCGACAGCGCGAATAGCGCGGCCCAAGTCTGTTTTGCCGACGATCCACAACAGGATGCCAGACACCACCAGTGCGCCCGCAAACGCCACCAGCTTGGGCAGCGCAATCATGGCTGGGCCAATGGGGATGGTGGTGAGTGTGTAGGCCGTGTCGATGGTGCGAGTGTCTGACTTAAAAAACAGCAGCGCGGCGTTTTCCATCACGATCGAAATACCCAGCGTGACCAGCAAAATGTTTTCATCCTTGCCGTGGCTGGCCCGGTTGATGATGAACCGCTGCAGTGCGTAACCCAATACAAACATGCCCGGCACGACCAGCGGCAGTGCCAGGTAGGGGTCAATTCCAAAACGTACTTTCAGCATATAAACGGCATACAGCGCCAGCATCAACGATGCGCCATGCGCAAAGTTGATGATGTGCAGCACGCCGTAAATCAGCGTCAGGCCGAGTGCGATCAGGGCATAGACAGCCCCGGTCGTCAGGCCGTTCAAGACGGATGAAAAAAGAATCCCTGGATCAAACATTAGGTCTCAATTCGGTTAGCTTTGCTTCTTGACTGTCATCCCGGACCTGATCCGGGATCCACGCTTGTGCAGCGGGCAACTCAATTCGGGGATGGATCCCGGGTCAAGCCCGGGATGACAAATGGAGGTGCAAAAACCAGCAGCATTGCATCAAGCCTTCAGGGGAAACAAAGCATCCACCTCACGGTAATCCCTCGGAATGATCACCTTGATGTCATTTTTGTAAACCTGCGTCATCAGCGGTTGCGCGCCCATGTTCTGGCCATTGACGAACTTGGTCGGGCCATACGGCATGATGTGGTCGCTGAACGTGCTGTTGGCCAGTGCGTCGATGATGGCGGCGCGGTCTGCTGACTTGGCGCGGTCAATTGCGTCGGCCAGCAAACGCATGCCGGTGTACGCCATGAAAACTTCATAACTGAAAAACAGGCCCTTGGCTTCGACACGCTTTTTCAGATCAAGTGAACGCTTGTCTTTCGGGTTAAACCAGTGGTTGCAGTCAATGATGCCGTTGGCTGCGTCAGGAAATTCTTTCACAAACTTATAGCTGGAAGCCGCGCCACCCAGCACCGAGAAAATCGCTTTCGGCATCACTTTTTGCTGCTGCATTGTGCGTACCAGCAGCGCGTATTCGTTGTAGTAATTGGCCGGAATCACGATGTCGGGGTTTACCGCTTTCATGCGCAGCACAATGTTGTTGAAGTCGCGCGTCGGGTTGGCGTGCTTGATGACTTCTTTCACGTCGTAACCGTAACCGGGCAGCTCGCGCGACAGCAAATTGGCAGTGCCCGTGCCAAACAGCGACTCTTCATGAATGATCATCACCGTCTTGGCGGGTTTGCCAGCGGCAGTGTTCAGCACATGCAGGTTGGCCACGGCAATTTCAGCGCATTTTTTGTAGCCAGGTCCAAAGCGAAAGGTATTTTTCAAACCGCGCTCCACAATCTGGTCAGCCACGCCTACGTCCACCACATGCGGCAGGTTGTATTTGGCGGCGGCCTGCGTGGTGGCCAGGCAAATGGCCGATGCAAAAGCGCCCAGCACGGCAGACACACCGGCCTCATTCATCTTTTCGATTTCAGCTGCGCCAGCTTGTGGGGATGATTGCGCGTCGCCCAGCAACGCTTCAATTTTTGCACCACCGAGTGACTTGATACCGCCTGATTTGTTGATGTCTTCAATCGCCATCAGCGCGCCTTCACGGCATTGCTGGCCTGAATAGGCCAACGCCCCTGTGACAGGATGCAGCACGCCGATTTTGATGGCTTTAGGCTGCGCGCCTGCAACCAGCGGAAAGGCCAGTGCCGAGGCTGTGGCCGCAGACTGGGCAATGAATTGACGACGGGAATTTTGAATCGATGACATGGTTGCTCCTGTTAAAAATTATTTGGAAATGGTCTTGAAAACTAACTGAAACGGGCAGAAAGATCCTTGCTCACCCACACCTTGGCATCAATGCTGCCCACGCGGGAAAGCGCCATCTGGTACTCATACCGGTCAGGCCGGTACAGGCCATGCAGCCATTGAATGGGCTTGTCGGATTCGTCATAAATCAGGCGGCGTACTGCCAGCAGCGCAGTGCCAACTGATACGTCCAGATGGTCTGCCACGCTGGCATCTGCCAGCCGCGCAGATATCGTCTGATGCGCCCGTCCAACTTTTACGCCAGATTCCTCAAGCAACAGCAAAATCGGTTTTTTGGCCAGCTCGCGACGGCCAAACGATTGAGCCAGGGCTTGCGGTACGTAAGTGGTGATGTGCGACAGCGCGCCCTCTTTGGTGCTGCGCACGCGCACTGCTTTTTGCACTTCATCGCCTGGGTTAATTTGCAGCGCACTGGCCACAGAGTCTGAAGCGCAAATGCCGCGCACTTCCAGTACTTTGACTGATGTTGTCAAACCCATGCTGACCAGGTTTTCAAGCAGGCCGGTCAGATGCGCGCGCTGGTGGATAGTGGTTTTTTCACTGACATCCACAGGCCGCGTGCCCCGGCCAGCTTCGCGCGAAATCAATCCTTCAGCAGCGAGCTGCGACAGCGCCCTGCGAATCGTGACCCTTGCCACACCAAATTGTTTAACCAGTTGCAACTCACCCGGCAAACCGTCAGCAAATCTGCCATCGGCCAATTGCTCTCGCAGCACCAGATAAACCCGGTGGTATTTGGGCAGCGGCAAATGGGAAGTTGTTGGCAAAGCCAAAGTCATGCAGCCATGCTAGAGCTACTTTTAATGTCCTGTCAATAGGACATTAAAAACTGCAAAACCTGCATTGCCCAGAACAGCAGGCAAAGGCATGCAATGTGAGGAAAGGCCTGGAGGTATGGTGCGGCTGGCGGGGATCGAACCCACGACCCTTGGCTTCGGAGGCCAATACTCTATCCACTGAGCTACAGCCGCAATACTGTGATGCGCCTAAACGCACCGCGATTCTATCAGTCAGGCCCGCCTGTTATCGTTCTTTGGCAAGCCCTTGTTGTCCCTTGCATGATGTTGCACCCTTATAATGAAAAGTCGTGCGGGCAATGCGCCTTGCGCCCTGTTTTTAGTTTTTTTTGAGGACGCCATGAGCGCTAACGACCACACTACGGCCCCGGACAATCACGAGGAAGCCCACACTGGCCCGATCAAAACGCCCGGCCAGTTGCTGACAGCTTCTGCCCTGTTTTTTGTCCTGCCAGTTTTTATCATCATTGGCCTGGTTTTTGCCGTCACCAAGGCAAACAAGACAGCGCCTGGTGCGGTTGACACTGAAAAAGCGATTGTCAAGCGGATTCAAAAAGTGGGCTCGGTCGAAATCCGCGATGCCAATCGGCCTTTGAAAGCCGGCGAAGAAGTTTACAAAGTCCAGTGCACTGCCTGCCATGCAGCAGGTCTGGCAGGCGCGCCCAAAACTGGCGACGTTGATGCCTGGGCAGCGCGCATCAAAACCGGATACGACACCCTGCTGACTTCTGCCCTCAAAGGCAAGGGCGCGATGGGTGCGCAGGGCGGCGGTGAATACAACGACATCGAAATCGGCCGTGCTGTGGTGTATTTAACCAATGCTGCGGGTGGCAAGTTTGCAATTCCTGATGCGCCTGCCGCATCGGCTGCGCCAGTTGCTGATGCTCCGGCTGCCGCAATTGCCGCTCCTCAAGCAATGTCAGCGGCGGCTGTTGCACCTGTCGCTGTAGCAGCTGCTGCTCTCGCGCCTGCGGCTGCGGCTGCGGTGAATGTTGCCGCTAAAAATGGTGAAGCACTGTACAAGCAGGCTTGCATCGCCTGCCATGCCCAGTCGGTTGCAGGTTCGCCCAAGTTTGGTGACAAGGCTGCCTGGGCACCGCGCATTGCAACCGGTATTGACACATTGACAGCAAGCGTCATCAAAGGCAAGGGCATTATGCCGGCCAAAGGTGGCTCGGCAGCATCTGATGCAGACATTCGCGCTGCGGTTGAGTACATGGTGAGTGCTGCAAAGTAACAACGCCTCGCGTTTTATGAAAACCAGCTTTTGAGCTGGTTTTTTGCTTTTAGGGCTTCAGGTTATTTTGACTGTTTGGGCGGCTCAGACCGATACCTGCTTGCGTCATCCCCGGCAATAGAGGGGATCCAGTTTGGTGGCACGTTGGTTGACTAATTTTTCCACCGCATCTGGATTCCCGCCTTCGCGGGAATGACGGATTTTTTACTGGATTCACGCTTTTGCTGGAATGACGGATTGTTAGTCCGAAGTGACTATTAAATCAGGTTAAATCGGCTCCTAGCCCACGTAAACAGCGCGCAAGCAGCTCCTATGTTAATAGCATTTATCCAGCCGTCTGCAACATCAGGTGCGCCGCTTGTGGGCTGCGTACATAGCCAAACCTTGTCGGCAGGTCATGCGCCAATACTTCTTGCGGCACCCACAGGCCTTGCTCGATGGCCTCTGCGGCTTGCAACATGTCCTGGGTGTGTACCAGGCCAAAACCAAGGGCCGTCTCCAGATACACGCGGCCATGCTCGTCAACGATGCAGCGCTGCGTGACAGCGAGCTGGCCGGTATGGGCGGTGACTTCAAAGTCAGGCGACCCGCTTGCGCCAACACGTTCGATACGCCAGACATACGGCGTGGCTTCCAGCTCTACATACACGCGCTGCGGGCCATTTTGAAAAAACCACTGGCCTTGAGCTGCGCTGGCTTTGCTGTCATCGCATTCGTAATTGCGGGCAATGAAATCAATGAGTTTTTCGTGCTGCAAGAGGGACCCTTTGCTGGCAACCTGCCTGCCCGGCTCATTCGACGCTGCGCAAAAGCGCCCGGCGGCTTGCGCCTGATCGTCGCGCATGTACCAGTTGCCGCGCGCATCCAGGCCCAGCCAGCCGTAGCAGTGGGGCACGTTGGGCCATTTGGCGATGGCGGCTTTGACGATGTCGTCCATGGATTTATTTTAAAGTTGGGTGGCTACAAATGACTGGCCAAAAAAGCCGTGACTGCGTCAGGCATCACCCGCACGTTGGCTGGAAAGTTGCCTGATGGAAAACCGACGTGACCGCCTTGTGCAGGCTGCCACAACGTGACGCTGCTACTCACCTCGCCTGGCGTGGGCAAGCTCCATGCCGGAATGAACGGATCGTTCAACGCATTGAGCGCCAAAGCAGGCACTTTGATGTCTGCCATGTGCGGCTTGCCTGATGCGCGCTTCCAGTAATCGTCGGTGTTTTTAAAACCATGCAGCGGCGCGGTGACGACATTGTCAAACGCATACAAATCGCGCGCTGCCAGCAGGTCGTCGCGGCTGAACAGGCCCGGGTGCTGCTCCAGCTTTTGCAGCGCCTTGGGCACCATGCTGCGCAAAAACATGCGGGTGTAAACCTGCCGGTTAAAGCCGCGGCCAATCGCCCAGCCGCTGGCCGCCAGATCGAGTGGCGAACACACGCTCGCAATGGCGCGTACAACCTTCACCGCACCTGTACCCAGCTCGCCAGCCCAGCGCATCAGCGCGTTGCCGCCCAGCGAAATGCCGACTGCTACCAACGGCCCACTGTGGCCAGATTGCAGGCGGCGCAGTATCCAGTCGATTTCTTCAAAGTCACCTGAATGGTAGGCACGGGGCCCAAGGTTCAGCTCGCCCGAGCAGCCCCTGAAATGCGGCACGCAACTGGCCCAGCCGCGCACGCGTGCGGCATCAGTCAGTGCCTGGGCGTAGTGGCTGCCTGACGAGCCTTCCAGGCCATGAAAGATAACCAGCAAAGGTGCATCAGGCACTCTGGGGTGGTTGGCAAAATCAACATCAATGAAGTCGTTGTCGGGTGTTGTCCAGCGCTCGCGCCTGTAGGTTGGCGCGCTGCCCACATAGCGCTCAGCCCGCAGCGCCGCCCAGATGGTTTGCAGATTGCCGCCTGGCAGCCACCAGGGTGAGGAATAACGCATTTGGTCGCTTCTAGAAATTCAGATTTTCGGGATGAAGTGCAAGGCGCACGGAGCGCAGGACACCGGAATGCACTTGTGTGCATGAGGATTCCGAGCACCGCGCAACGCGGCAATTCGCCCGAAAAATGAATTTATAGAAGTGCCCATGAAATTGTTCCCCTACGGCCATGCCACCCACCCACAGTGGCCCATGGCCGCCGGGCTGGTGCTGGCGCAACTGCGTGCCCACATGGCCTTGCCCGGCTACGCAACTGCGCCCACGCTGGGCCTGCTGTACATCACTGACCACTACGCGCGGCATGCGCAGGACATTCTTGACCATCTAACTGCTGAACTGGCCGAGGTGACCGACTGGAGCGGCACGGTAGGCGTCGGTATTGCGTCCAACAATGTCGAGTATTTTGACGAGCCTGCCATGGCCGTGATGCTGTGCGATTTGCCGCACGACCAGTACCGCGTGTTTTCCGGTGTGTCGCCCTTGCCACCTGCCAGCTCAGGCCGCTTTGTGGCCCACACCGCGCTGGTGCATGCCGACTCAAGCTCGCCCGATGTGGCAGACCTGATCAGCGAGATGGCTGGGCGCTGCAGCAGCGGTTATGTGTTTGGCGGCCTGGCAGCCAGCCGCAATACATCCGTGCAATTTGCACTCAGTGGCTACGGCAATGTCAAAGGCCACGGCAAGGCAACCGGTGTGTTCAGCGGCGGCTTGAGCGGCGTTGCCTTTACCCAAGGGGCAGCGCTGATGTCGCGCGTGACGCAAGGCTGCCAGCCGGTGTCGCACGACCATGAAATTACTGCTTGTGAAGGCAACGTGGTCACTGGCCTGAACAGCGAGCCCGCCCTTGACGTGATGCTGGCCGCCCTGAACGTAACGCTTGACCAGCCGCGCGAGGCATTGGCCAAAGTACGCAGCACACTGGTGGGCTTGAGCGACCCACTGGAGATGGTGCATGACAAGCCGCTGCACCGCACTGGCCAGTTTGGCGCAGAGGTGGTGGTGCGCCACATCATTGGGCTGGATCCTTCCCGGCGCGGAATCGCGGTTAGCGGCGCACCATCTGTTGGCATGACGCTAGCGTTTTGTGAGCGCAATATGCAGGCTGCGCGGGCTGACCTGATTCGGGTGTGCGCTGAAATCCGCGAAGAGCTGGAGCCGCAGGAAGTCAGCCTGGAAACTGCCAGCATGTTGAATGCACCCGACGCCGAATCAGCCCCGCACCCGGCCAGACGCATTGCGGGCGCCATCTACGTCAGCTGCGCAGGACGCGGCGGCCCACACTTTGGCGCACCGAGCGCCGAGCTGCAAATTGTCCGCCGCGCGCTGGGTGATGTGCCGCTGGTGGGGTTTTTTGCAGGCGGTGAGATCGCGCGTAATCACTTGTACGGCTACACGGGTGTGCTGACAGTGTTTACTGCGCCAGATTCCGCCTCATAAAGAAGTGTTTGTCTGTTCAAGCATGGGCCACGCAACCGGCTTCGCCGGGGCGTAGGCGCAGCCCCCTGCAAGGGGGGAGGGAAGCTACACGAAGTGAGCAACAACGGGGGTGAGCCAAATTGAGTGAGCGACGATAGGGGTGTGCATATCTACCTACGTAATGCGCTGAAAGCCTCAAACTCCCAGCTGCGCATGCCCATCACCAGCGTGTAGCCGCCCAGTTCTTTGGGGTTCAGTTTCTGGTCGGCCTGGTGCTGCTGCGCAAAGTCTTGCGCCACGCGCTGAAGCCGCTCAACAAACGAAGGCGCCAGTCCGCGGCTGATCGAGCCATGTACCAGCTGCAGCACCTCACCATTGCCGTCAAAACCACCTGAAAAATAGTTCAGCAACGCGTTGTCGCGAAAGTAATTCATCATCGCGCCATGCGGCCGCCAGCGGAAAGTTTTGGCGAGCTTCAGCCGGTAACGATTGAGCGGTTTGAGCTCGATGATGCCAATCCGGTCCAGCTGCGCCAGCGCCTTGATGCCATCTGCCGTGCTGAGCCGGTAGCTGCTGGTGATCTGCTCCAGCGTCCACTGCGACAGCACACAAATGGCCACCAGCAGCAGTTTCTTGTCGGCCACCACAGCTTTTTCTTGGGCCTCTGTCAGCCCCGAGAGCAGCGGCTGCATGTCAGCGACGCGCTTGGCCACATCGGCAAAGTCAAGTTTGAGCGCCCGGCAAATCTCGTCAATGCGCGACAGCGGCATGTCGCCTCTGGACAGCATGCGCTTGACGCTGGACTCCGCCATGCCCAAGCTGAGGGCCA
This sequence comes from Polaromonas sp., assembly GCA_043754255.1. Lineage (GTDB taxonomy): Bacteria > Pseudomonadota > Gammaproteobacteria > Burkholderiales > Burkholderiaceae_C > Polaromonas. The sequence continues at coordinate 13,224 of JAYUVG010000179.1, forward strand.
GGTCGGCATACGTCATCTGCGCCGATTTGAGTTCTTTTTTTAAAACGGTCACAAGGTCTGCACTGGTGCTCATGGCTAACTTCCTCTGGTTTAAACGACGAGAGTATCAATTATCGATACTTTCAGGCTTGCTTTCTGCGCTTGAATCGATAAAACGCTCTTTTTAATACCCACGCCCAAGACACTGCGTTCACTTTGACTTTTCAAACACAAGGAATGAACGTGATGATGAAGCTGGAAAAAATGGAACGCAGGCTACTGGCCGCACTGCTGGGTTTACTTGCCCTTGGCCTGTTGGGTCCGCACGTGGCGCAGCCGGTGCATCAACATGCGTTTGCCGATACGCGTATGTGGGTTGGCATACCGTTTGCAATGGATGTGCTCAGCAATCTCGCTTTTGCTTTGTGGGGCGCAGTTGGGTTGGCGTATTTATTTGCTTTGGGCAAACGCAGGCCAATCGATACCGAGCACGTATTGACAAGCCTGTTTTTTGCAGGGCTGGTCTGCACAGCGGCGGCGTCTGCCTGGTACCACCTGCAGCCTGATGATGCGGGGCTGGGCATTGACCGCCTGGGCATGGTGCTGGCCTTTGCAGGACTGCTGGGCCTGGCAATCGCCGGTCGTGTCAGCCACCGCGCAGGCGCAATTGTTGGCGCAGCAGTGCTGATATTGGGGCCACTCAGCATCTGGTTCTGGCTGGCATCCGGCAACGTGTTGCCGTGGCTGGTGATTCAGTTTGGCGGCATGGCTTTGATGGTGTGGATGGCGGCTGTCAAACCGCAGCGTGGTGCATTGCCGGTGCGCTGGGGAGTGGTGGTGGCTGTGTATGCGGCAGCCAAGTTGCTGGAGCTGGCTGACCATCAGGTGTATGACTTGACCG
>JAYUVG010000180.1:0-10274 GCA_043754255.1 Polaromonas sp.
GCAAGTGTCTCGGTTATAGAACACCTCATGAGGTGTTCTATAACCTTCCAAGAGAGCCGATTACAATTAGAGTTGGCGCACTTTGTACTTGAATCTGCGTATAAAAATGGGCTGTAGCCGTTTAATAAAGCGCGCAAGCAGCTATAGTTTAAATAGCAGTTCTGGGTGCACATGCCTTGTGTCTTGCTCGCAACATGACGGTAAAACCTAAACACCAACGCGGCCATCACTACAGCGTCTACGTCATAGAGCTGGCGCCCGAGGTGTGGAACATTGGCCGCTTCAGGCGCTGCAACCCCGACTATATTTTGAGCAAACCTTTTGTGTATGTCGGCATGACGGGGGTTGACATTGACCTGCGTTTTGACAAACACAAGGCTGGTATTCAGTCCAGCCGCTATGTGCGTGACTTTGGGCTGCGCTTGCTGCCCCGGCTGTATGAGATGTACAACCCGATGCCTTACGAGGCTGCCCGGGACATGGAAGTTGAGCTGGGCATTGCGTTGCGGGAGGCGGGTTACGGGGTGTGGCAGGCTTGATCTGATTCTGGTGGAACTGGATATCACCGCAAAACGACAACGGCTACACCGACCAGCGTCAGCAAGCTTCCCAGCACCACATACAGAGTTAAAGGCTCCTGGTTTTTAAACAGCCAGTAGCTCATCGGAAACACCAGCAGCGGCGTGCACAGGCCGACCAGTGCCGCCACTGACAAGGGGATGTAGCGCATGGAGGCGATGCTGGTGATCTGGCCTGAGATATTGGCTGCGCCGACCAGTGCGAACAGCCACAGGCCTTTACTTTCAGCTGCACGCAGGCGTGTTGTCAAGCTGGCTTTGTCAGCGCTGAATGCGTAGTGCATGGCCAGCCCTGCCAGAGCCCCAATTAAAGCGCCAGCTATGGGCTCGGGCCAGCTGCGTACTGCAGCGCCGCGCAGTACGTTGCCTATTGCATAAGCGCCTGAACTGATGAGGCCAAGTAAAAAGATGGACTGCAAAACTCGATTGGAGAAGGTGGCCTGATTGTTGGCAACAGCAGCGGTGCGCGCTGCAAAAAAACCGGGTTTGTAGGCGATCAAAAACAGGCCGCCGATGGCCATCAACATGCCTGCAGCCACCCACACTGTCAAGCGCTCGCCCAGCAACAACCAGGCAATCAGGGCAGTAAACAGCGGACTTGACACTTGAAAAATGCTGGCCTTGGCCGGCCCGAAGCGCACCACAGATTCATAAAAAAACCAGCGCCCCAGATAGGTGGCAAAAACACCTGACGCGACGAACAACCAGAACGCTTGCAGGTTCCAGTCAAGGCCGGTACCGCGTATAAAAAGATGGATGCCCAAGGCACAACTGGCAAACACCACATTGACAACCAGCGCGACAAAAAACCCAAGTTCAAGGTTTGCCCGCTTGGATGCTGCCTTGGTGGCCAGCACCGCCGTTGAAAAACACACGAGCGCTGCGCCTGATAGCAGATAGCCCCACATTGCCTGGCCTGCAAGCGGTGCAGCCATGCCGTTCAAATGACAAATGCCTCAAGCGACTCGGGTGCGAATAGCTCATTCGGCGAGAGCAATCGCTTGGACAGCCCTTGCTCAAAGTGGTAGCGCAAAAATGTCTGTAGCGTCGCCTGGTTTTTTTCAAAGCCGTAGGGCCAGTAGTCGTTGCCCATCTCGGCCTTGACCTGTTCAACATGCGACGTCAACCACGGCAGCATGGTTTTAAGCGCTGCGGTTTCATACAAGTCTTCATAGGCGCGGCGTTGCGATTCTTCGAGTGCTTTCATCATCGAACGGGCGACCCAGCGATTGGCCTCATACACCTCACGGCGAATCGCCACGGTGTGCATGATGGGAAACATTTTTGTCTCCTTGAAGTAGTTGCGCTCGACTTGTTCGTAGTCTTCAAACAGCCGCCTGACTTTGCCGCCACCGTTCAAAAAACTCGACGGCATGCGGGCGGTGTACAGCGCGTCTATCTCGCCGTCCAGCAGCATTTGCGCCAGTGTTTGGGTGGGGCCGATGCTTTGCACCTTGATGTTGGCGGGCAAGTCCAGCTTGAGTTTTTCAGACCGGCCTGGCTGTTCTTCACCGCCCGTAAAGTAAGTCACGCTGTCAATCGGCACGCCGTAGTGGTCTTGCAAAATGCCGCGAATCCACACTGGCGCGGTCATCTGGTATTCAGGGTTGCCGACGCGTTTGCCGATCAGGTCTTTAGCCTCTCGAATGCCTGAGTTGGCATTGACATAAATGCATGAATGCCGAAAAAACCGAGACGGAAAAACCGGTATCGCCACAAACGGGCGCGGCTCTTTGAACAGCGACACGCTGTACGACGACAGCGACATCTCTGCCACATCAAACTCGCGATGCCGCAGCATGCGAAAAAACGTTTCTTCTACCGGCATGTTCAGGTAGTTCAAATCGATGCCGTCGGGCTGCACGCTGCCGTCCATCAGGGCTCTGGTGCGGTCGTAGTTCCAGCAGCCGAAAGTCAGTTTGAGTTTTGACATGAGGTGAGTGATTATTCGGACTTGATATTGGCCTGCTGAACCGCTTTGGCCAGGCGCTCGTTCTCGCTCAATATCACGCGGTTGTATTCCGCAGGGCCGCTGCCGATTGCGTCGATGCCAGCGTTGGAAAGCAGTGTGATGACTTCTGGCGTTTTGGCGATGGCGGCTATCTCTGCGCTGATGCGTTCAATCGCGCTAGCAGGTGTGCCAGCTGCTGCCAGCACGCCCACAACAGGTGCAAAGTCAAAGCCTGGCACCACCTCGGCAATGGCGGGCACGTTAGGGGCTTGGGCCGAGCGCTGGGCAGCATTGGTCGCCAGCAGTTTGACCTGGCCACTTTTGACAAACCCGCTCAGAGAAGGTAATGCTGAGAAGAGCACCTCCACCTGCCCGCCAATCAAGGCAGGAACGGACTGGCCTGAACCTTTGAACGGTACGTGGATGATGTCAAGACCCAGCGCAGCTTTCATGGCCTCCATCGTCAAATGGTGGGTACTGCCAATGCCGGATGAGCCGTAGTTCAGCGTACCGGGTTTTGATTTGGCCAGCGCAATAAATTCTTGCAAGGTGTTGGTAGGCACTTTGGGGTGAACGGCCAGATACAGTGGCGCGCGTGCGGCCAGCGCGACAGGCATGAAGTCACGTTTGTAGTCATAACCCAGCGTTTTATAAATCGCCGGGTTGATGGAAAACATCGAGCCATCTGTGACTAAAAATGTGTAGCCGTCTTTGGCCGATGTTGCCAGCACCTGCGCCGCCACCACGCCATTGGCACCGGGCTTGTTGTCTACCACGACAGACTGGCCCAGCCTTTCGGTCAGGCGCTGCGCAAAGATGCGGGCCACTGTGTCTGGCAAGCCGCCAGCTGAATAAGGCACGACAAATTTGATCGGTTTATTCGGATACGCGGTCGGCGTCTGGGCCAGGCTGGCAAAGCTCAAGCTGCCAATGCTGCATGCGGCAACAGTTGCCAGCAACATTCGGCGGGTAGGTGCAATGTGGGGGGATTTTTTGAGTGTCATGTTGATGTCTCCAGGTGGTTTTTGTTAAATGAAATAAGCACTTTTAAGTGTCAAATCGGCCTCTAGCCGACGTAATGTGCGCGCAAGCAGCTATCAATAACATAGCATTCAATAGGTTGCCGGTGAAGGCTCCTGCACACTTTGGCCAGCCTCCCACACATAGGCAGCCGGGTGCGCGCGCCAGTCTGTGGTCTTTGGCACGATGGCCTGATAGGCACAAATCTCTTTGGGCATTTGCATGTCCCCAGTGCCAATGGCTGCTTCGCCTGCTATGAAGGCCTGCACTGCTTGCAGCATCTGCTGCCTGAAGGCGACGATGGCCAAGTCACTTGCGCCCAGGCGCTCATGGGTACGGTCAGCAATGGGCCCCATGGTCAGCCACATGGCAATGTCCTGATTTGGAAAGCCCGTAATGCCGGTGAAGTTGCCTGCCTTCATGGCGGCGCGGTCTTGCCAGAAATTGTTGGCCCGGTTGCGCAGCGGCCGGTAGCTGTCGTCCAGGTCAGCGCCGATTTGCTGACCTAGAAATTTACGCCAGGTGTCCGTGTCAGGGGTTTGCGTTGGGTGGCCCCAGGCCATGAAGTAAAACGCGGTGTGGGTGTCGTCCATCGGTACATTGACATTAGCCACGTTGTATAAATTGTTGGGCGGAATCAGCGCCGTGGCGGGCGCGACAAAAACAGTCGAGCGCACATAGTCGTTGGCAGCGGCGCCAGTGATCGGGCGGCGAATGGCTGCGTACCTGAAGCCGTACGCGCCGCGCTCAATCTGCATGCGAGGCGCTTTGTCGGTTGAGGGGCGCAGCCACATGCTGTCTGTGACCTGGGCGCTGCTAACCCGGGCTGGCACCATGTCTGACGAATGCAGACTGGAGCTGTGGGCCGAGTCAATTGCGCCTTCGAGTATTTGCGCCCAGTTGCAGTCGATGATGACTTTGGCGATGGTGACTTGGGTATCCGCAGTTGGAGCCCAGGCGGGCGGCACAAATTCAGGCTGCGTGTCAGGCGGGCCCATGTAAGCCCAGACAAAACCGCCCCACTCGCGGGTGGGGTACGCAAGATGTTTGGGTGCGGTAGTTGCAGTAGCCGCGTTGACGATGGGGATGACAGGCTCAGAAACCCGCTCGACAATATTGCCGTCTACGTCCATCTTCCAGCCGTGGTACAGGCAGCGCAGGCCGCACTCTTCATTGCGGCCAAACACCAGCGACACGCGGCGATGCGGGCAATACTCGTCCATCACGCCGACACGGCCGTTGGTATCCCTGAACACCACCAGGTCTTCGCCAAACACCTGCGCCTTGACAGGTGTGCCATCAGGCTCGCTGACCTCTTCGATCAGGCACACAGGCGTCCAGTGGCGGCGCATCAGCTGGCCCATTGGGGCCTTGCCTTCTACACGGCAGAGCAAATCATTTTCAACGTGAGTCAACATGCGTTTTTTCTTTCAAGCTTGCAAAACCGGGGCAACGCCGCTATTCTTAGTCCGCTAAGAATATTCCCGGTTTTACCTGTTGTCAAGATTTTTAATGAAACCCCAAATGATCGTTAACCCAAAACTGGAATATGTATTTGTTGCTTGCGAGTTGGGCATTGCGCCCATTCTGGAAATGATGCGCACTTTGAAGGCGCAAGACCACCCGCAGTTCAAGCTGATTTATTGCACGCGTGACGCAGCCAGCTCGCCATTTCTAAACGAGCTGACCGGCCCGGAATTTGCCGCGCATGTGCAGGTTCATCATGACCACGGTGACGCCAATCAGGCCTTTGATTTTTGGCCCATGTTTAAAACGCCCACCAAAGCGCATGTCTACTGTTATGGCTCGCGCAGTTTGATGGATGCTGTTGCCGACATGACGGGCCACTGGCCAGCCAGCGCCATTCATTTTGAAAATTCAAACCCGGATGCAGTCACCTGGGCAGCCAACACCGCATTCACAGTGCGACTGCAAAAATCTGGTTTGCGCATTGCGGTCAGCGCAGAACAATCCATCCTTCAAGCCCTACGCGGAGCAGGTCAGACTGTGCCCAGCTCTTGCGAAAACGGCCTGTGCGGGTCGTGTCGCACCGGTTTGCTGGCAGGCCAGGCAGAGCACCGCGACACGGTGCTTGCAGCCGATGAAAAGGCCAGCAACATCATGGTGTGCGTGTCGCGCGCTGTGTCAAGCGAACTGGTGCTTGACCTGTGACTGCACCCTTGAGGATTGGCGTTATCGGTCTGGGCCGGGCTTTTACGCTGATGCTGCCTACATTTGGGAACGACACTCGCGTCAAGCTGGTTGCTGCGACTGACCCGATTGCATCGGCGCGCGCGCAGTTTGAAGCTGACTTCAACGCACCCGTTTATGACAACGTCGAAGCGCTGTGCGCCAGCCCCAACGTACAAGCGGTGTATGTCGCCTCACCGCATCAGTTTCACGCAGAACACGTTTGCATGGCGGCAGCGCACGGCAAACATGTGCTGGTTGAAAAGCCGATGGCGCTCACGCTGGATGAATGCACCCGGATGATTGACGCCTGCCACGCAGCTGGCGTGCATCTGATTGTGGGTCACAGCCACAGCTTTAATCTACCTGTCAAACGCTGCCGTGAGTCGATACAAAGCGGTGTGTATGGCGCCGTGCGAATGATCACGGCGCTGAACTTCACTGACTTTTTATACCGCCCGCGCAGGCCCGAGGAGCTGGCCACAAGCGCTGGCGGCGGCGTGATTTACAGCCAGGCCGCGCACCAGATAGACATTGTTCGCCTGCTCGGCGGCGGGCTGGTGACCAGCGTGCGGGCGCACACCGGCGCGTGGGACAGCGCACGCCCTACCGAGGGTGCGTACAGCGCGCTGCTGGGTTTTGAGGGCGGTGCATTTGCAAGCTGTACCTACAGCGGCTACGGCCATTTTGACTCTGACGAGTGGATGGACAACCGGGGCGAAATGGGGCAGCGTAAAAACCCCGGCGACTATGGGCTTGCCCGCCAAAAATTGGCAGCTTCAGGCAACGAAAGCGCTCTGAAAGCTGCGCGCAACTATGGCGGCGCTGCCTACACCGCGCAGCTTGCCCTGCCAGAAGACGTAACGCACCAGCACTTTGGCCAGCTCATCATCAGTTGCGACAAGGCAGACCTCAAACCCACAGCAAACGGCATTGCCATTTACGCAGACCATCAAAGATCGTTTGAGGCATTGCCTGCCCCAGGCATACCGCGCATCGAAGTTATTGATGAGCTGGTGGCAGCTGTGCAGCAAGGCCAGAAGCCCACCCACAGCGGCGAGTGGGCAAGGGCTACCACTGCGGTGTGTCTGGCCATGCTGGATTCGGCAGCGCTCAAGCGCGACTGCGTGCCCGGTCATCAGGTCTGCCCTGCCTAGCCATGAACCCATGAAGCCAGACCACCACAACATTCTTTCGCACTGGCGTGAGGCCGTGCCGCATGACCGCATGGCGCACCTGGTGCGCGACACTGAGCGCGCCTTTCGCCGGGCGCTGCAATTGCGCCTGGCTGCGCACGGCGTGCCGTTTGGCCACTGGGCTTTTTTGCGTATTTTGTGGGAGGCTGACGATGCGCAAGGCCTGACGCAAAAAGAGCTGAGCAGCCGGGCTGGTGTGATGGAACCCACCACCTTCACTGCCATGAAGGCGATGGAAGCGCAGGGCTACATCACGCGCAAACAGATACCCACCAACAAGAAAAACATTTATGTGCACCTGACACCAGCAGGCCGCGATTTGAAAGAACTGTTGGTGCCGCTGGCTGTCAGCACCAACCAGATCAGTGTCAAAGGGCTAAGCGCAGCAGATGTAGCAACAGCACGCAAGGTGCTGCTGGCCATGCTGGTGAATTTGTCGGAAGACTCAAGCGTGATGTGAGCAGCTTGAGGCAAAGTGAACGGAACGCTTTCAATCGGCATATGCTATAACTTTAATAGCTGCCTGCGCGCTATTTACCACGGCTAGAGCACTATTTGATGCTTAAATGAGCGTCACACCGGTCTTTGACTGCACGTACTCCCGCGTCACACCGTCTGCCAGTTCCACCAGCTTCAGGCCCTCTAGCGTCACGTCCATCACGGCCAGGTCGGTGATGATGCGGTTGACCACACCCAGGCCTGTCAGCGGCAGCGTGCAACTTGGCAAGATTTTCATGTCTTCGCTGCCGTCTTTCTTTTTGGCCACGTGCTCCATCAGGACAATCACGCGCTTGACGCCAGCAACCAGATCCATCGCGCCGCCCATGCCCTTGACCATCTTGCCCGGAATCATCCAGTTGGCCAGATCGCCTTTTTCACTGACCTGCATCGCGCCCAAAATACTCAGGTTGATTTTGCCCGCGCGAATCATGCCGAACGACTGGTCAGAGCTGAAAATAGCTGAGCCCTTGATGGTCGTCACGGTTTGTTTGCCGGCGTTGATCATGTCTGCATCGACCTGGTCTTCCGTTGGAAACGGGCCAATGCCCAGCATGCCGTTTTCAGACTGGAGCCACACTTCAATATCTGGGCTGACGTGATTGGCCACCAGCGTCGGAATGCCGATGCCCAGGTTGACGTAAAAACCGTCCTGCAGTTCCTTGGCAGCACGCGCTGCCATTTGGTCTTGTGTCCAGGCCATGTTTATGCTCCCAATTTCGTTGCGACTGTTTCAGTGATGGTGCGTTTTTCAATGCGCTTTTCCGGATTCGGGTTGCACACAATCCGGTGCACGTAAATACCCGGCAGGTGAATCTGGTCAGGCTCCATCGCGCCCGTTTCCACTATTTCTTCAACTTCCACAATGCAGACCTTGCCCGCCATCGCCACAGCCGGGTTGAAGTTGCGCGCTGTCAGGCGAAATTGCAGATTGCCCGACTTGTCGGCCCGCCAGGCTTTGACCAGCGACACATCCGGCACCAGCGCCCGCTCCATCACATAGGTAACGCCGTCAAACTCGCGCAGCTCCTTGCCCTCAGCCACCAGCGTACCGACACCGGTTTTGGTAAAAAACGCTGGAATGCCCGAGCCGCCCGCCCGCAGTTTTTCAGCCAGCGTGCCTTGTGGCGTGAACTCCAGCGCCAGCTCGCCTGCCAGGTACTGGCGCTCAAACTCTTTGTTCTCGCCCACATAGCTGGCAATCATTTTTTTGATCTGCCGCGTTTCAAGCAATATGCCCAGCCCAAAGCCATCGACCCCGGCGTTGTTTGAAATCACCGTCAGGTTTTGCACCCCACTGGTTTTGACCGCTTCAATCAGCGCCTCCGGGATGCCGCACAAACCAAAGCCACCAACCGCCAGCGTTTGGTTGTCCTTGACAAGACCTTGCAAAGCCGCCTCGGCGGATGGAAAAATTTTCTTCACAAAGAACTCCTAAAATTTTTGAGCAATCGACATGTTGCACTGCAATATTACAGGGTTTGGGCAGCGTGAATCCCCAAGTTCGAAAAACAGCTGCACAAAAAGCCTGTGCAAAGGAGCACCATGACAACCCAGCAGTATTTTTATCTGCTATTTTTTTAATAGCTGCTTGCGCGCTTTTTATGTGGGCTACAGGCCTAAAAGGCTTTAAAACTTGGGCATTCCAGACATTCCACCCATCTTTCCACCCATCTTCTTCATCATTTTCATCATGCCGCTGCCCTTCATCTTTTTCATCATGCCCTGCATTTGCTCAAACTCTTTGAGCAGGCGGTTCACCTCCTGCACGTGCACGCCTGAACCCATGGCAATGCGCTTTTTGCGGGTGGCTTTGATGAGCTCGGGCTTTCGGCGCTCCAGCGGCGTCATGCTTTGAATAATGCCTTCTTTGCGCTTGATGTCTTTTTCGGCTTTGCCCATGTCGACCTGACCGGCTTTGGCAGACATCTGGGCAGGCAGCTTTTCCATCAGGCTGGCCAGGCCACCCATGTTTTTCATTTGCTGCAGCTGGCTTAGAAAATCTTCCAGGTCAAAGCCACTGCCGGACTTGAGTTTGGCTGCAAGCTTTTGCGCAGCGGCCACATCGACGCCTGCTGTGACCTGCTCCACCAACGCGACGATGTCGCCCATGCCCAAAATACGCCCGGCATGTCGCTCGGCATCAAATATTTCCAGGCCGTCGAGTTTTTCACTGGTGCCGGCAAACTTGATCGGCGCGCCGGTGATTTGCCGCACGCTCAAAGCCGCGCCGCCGCGTGAATCGCCGTCGAGTTTGGTCAAAATAATGCCAGTCAGCGGCAGCGCATCTTTAAAAGCCTTGGCCGTGTTGACCGCGTCCTGGCCCTGCATGGCGTCAACCACAAAAAGTGTTTCGACCGGGTGCAACACCGCGTGCAGTTCCTTGATCTCGGCCATCAGCGCTTCATCAATAGCCAGCCGGCCAGCAGTGTCAACCAGCAGCACATCAAAGAAATGGCGTTTGGCGTAGTCAATAGCAGCACGCGCAATGTCCACCGGCTTTTGGTCTGGCGTACTTGGAAACCATTCAGCCCCGGCCTGTGCTGTCACGGTTTTTAATTGCTCAATAGCGGCTGGCCGGTAGACGTCGCCAGACACCGTCAATACTTTTTTCTTGCGCTTTTCAATCAGGTGTTTGGCCAGCTTGCCTGTGGTTGTCGTTTTACCCGCACCCTGCAGGCCCGCCATCAAAATCACGGCGGGTGGCTGCGCGGCCAGATTGATGTCGCTGATGCCCTCGCCCATCGTCGCAGCCAACTCTTTGCTGACAATGCTGACCAGCACCTGGCCCGGCTGCAACGAGCTGATGACTTCAGCGCCCAGGGCTTTTTCTTTCACCCG
>JAYUVG010000181.1:0-9362 GCA_043754255.1 Polaromonas sp.
GATGTGTCCAGAACAATGACTTTGCTTCCCATCAGGCCTTTTTTGACGTCAAAAGCAGCAGCCGCACAACGCAGTGTGACATTGCGGTCTCCGCGCAAGAAAAACTTGATAAGCTCGCCGCCATCCAGGCCCAAAAATTCCATCAGGATATTGCTGATCTCACCCTTGCCCATCAACAACGCCACATCGCCGGAGGCAGAGCCCAGCATTTGTGCCATCGAATTGCCCTGCCCCTTCAAGCCAACCTGGCCGCTGATTTTGCCCAGGCTGCTTTTGGTGGACTCAATGGTCGGAAACAACTTGTTCAGTGCAACACCCTTCAGGTCAAACCGGGTGTCAAACGCAGCTGGCTGCTGGTTGATGTCGATCTTGATGCGACCAGCCAGCGAGCCGCCTGCTATACCCAACACCAGTGGATCAAGCTGCAAAACGCCCTGATTCAATTTGACATGTACGCTGCCCTTGTCAAGCGGAAGCTGCTGTGCATGGCGTATGTCCGAGGCGCTGTAAATCACATCAGCATTCATGGATTTCAAGCGGATCAAGTCCAGCGTAGCAGTCGGCAACACCTTGCCAGAAGGCGGCAGGCGTTTAGTGGTTGGCGCGGTGCGAACCGAAGTTTTGCCCACAGCTTTCGCAGAAGGTGCTGATGCCTTGGCTGGCAAACCATTCACTGGCAAACCAATCACCGGCAGCAGATCGGCAAAATCCAGCACTTTGGACTGCACTTTTCCTGTCAGCAGCGGCAACGCAGCCGAGGTGTCAAAACGCAATTCACCGCTCAAGTCCGACCGGCCCAAAACACCGCGCAACTGGCTGGCCACCCACACCAGATCCTGCTTGCCAAGCTGGCCAGAAAGCCGATACGGCGGCGTTGAGGGCAGCACTACGCCAGTCAGTTTATAAAGCTCATCCAGGTTGCGGCCCTGAATGTCGAAACTGGCGTTCAGTCCGGCAAACTCCTGCAAGTTGTCTACCACTCCTTTGGCGCTAAATTGCGTCCTGCCAGACTGTGCATTGACTTCAACCGGAAAGGTTTTTCTGACGTCCCGGCTCAGTACCAAAACGCTGCCGGTTCTGCCATTTGCAGAAAATGCTGCATCGCGCCATTTGCCACTGGCTTCAAAGCGAAGCGGCAAACGCTTGCCATCATCGGGTTCAAGCGAAAACTGCGCAGTGATATCTGCCCCATATTGAGCGGCCCGGTACTTCAAGACGCCTTTGTCAACCGTCACAACGCCTATGTCAGGCGCGCCGCGTGCGCTGGTGGTGTCACGTGCCAATACCCATGACTTTCTGCCATCAGGCTCCATTTGCAAAGCGGTCTGCGGCTCAAACAAAGCAACACGCGGCAGTACCACCCGGCCGCTCAACAACGGCCACAACCCGATGTCAAATTCAACGGCCTTAGCCTTGATCAAATAGGGCTCGCTGGCCCACTCGGGATTGGCAAACTCCAGTCCATCCAGCCGGACAGTGGTGGTTCTGCCCAAACTGACCGACAGGCGCTGGGTGATTTCAAAACGCCGCCCCAGCTGCTCAGACACATAACGGTTGACCGGTTGGCGCAAAATATCCCACGGAAAAAACAGCACCAACAAGGCAAGCAACATGGCAACAACTACCATACCTATAGCAAACCGGCGAAAAACTGGAGACTGTAAATGTGAAGTTATTCTCATAATTTGCGGGAATCTGCTGTGCGCCTGAGTTATTTTCTTCAATGCGTTTAAACTGCCCATCGGCAATTACGTTGCGATTTTGTGAGTGGATGTCGATACATGTGCAACAGTGGGAAACATCCTACATAAGCCGATTAATTTCAAGCACAAAATAATGAATGATTTTTTCGAATGCCGCCATGAATTTGCCATTGACTTCCCTTCCGCAAGTGATTCTTAAAACTTACCTGGTTGAAGACAACCCCACGATTCGGGACAACCTGATAGCAACTCTGGAAGAACTTGCCCATGTGGATGCCATTGGCTGCTCTGACAACGAAGATGAGGGCAAAGAATGGCTGCTGGACAATTCTGATCAATGGGATTTGGCCATCCTTGATCTGTTTTTAAAGCAAGGCAGCGGTCTGGGTGTATTGGCAGCGTGCAAGGATCGCAAGGCAAATCAAAAAATCGTAGTGCTGAGCAATTACGCAACGGCTGATATTCGCCATCGATGTTTGCAGCTAGGTGTGGATGCAGTGTTTGACAAATCCAATGAAATCGATGCGCTGGTGGACTATTGCCGCAAACTAAGTGGTGCTCTTGAGTGATCAATCAACACTTCGGGCTGTTGGAATAGTCAGATTCCTGGCATACCAGATGCGGCAAAATTCCATATCCCAAGATGCTGCAATCAATCAATCAGTTTGTTTTTAAGTGCGTAGTAGGTCAAATCACTGTTTGACGCCAGACTCATTTTTTCCATCACCCGCGTACGGTAAGTACTGACCGTTTTGACACTGAGAGACAAAGCTTTGGCAATGTCGCCAGCAGTCTCGCCTTTGGCAAGCTTTAAAAAAACCTGAAATTCACGCTCGGACAATTGCTCATGCGAAGCCATGTCCTGCGGCCTGTTAAGTTGTTGAGCCAGCAGTTCGGCAACACTGGCGGTGATGTACCGTTTGCCCAATGAAATCACACGTATGGCATTGACAATTTCCTGCGGATCACATTCCTTGTTCAAATAGCCACTGGCTCCCTGGCGAATCAAACTGACAGCGTAATGCTCTTCCGGATAGCCGCTCAAAATAAGAATACCCACGTCAGGTGCTTTGGCCCGGATCATCGCCAGCGCGTCGATACCGCTCTGGCCTGGCATTGACAAGTCCATGACCAGGATGTCCAGCTCTACGTTGCGCACCAGATCAATCGCTTCACGGCCCGATGCTGCTTCACCCGCCACGCGTAAATCCACGTGCTCAGAAAAAAACTGTTTGAGCCCGGAACGCACAATGGCGTGATCGTCAACGATGCCGATTTTTATCATGACTTTTCTTTCATTCAAAACATTACGAGCTTATATTATTGACCTTTTATGCGGTAACACCTGTAGGAAGATTCCCCGTGCGATTGTTTAAGTTTCCAGTTCTTGCAGTCAGTCTGCTGATGGCCGTTTCTGCGGTTGCCCTGATTGTGTTCATCAACGAGGCCAGCTATCGCAGCACTGTCCAGTCAGTTAACAGCATGGAGCAGGCGCAGAGCACGCGCAGCGCCCTGAACGAGTTGATGCAGGCCATGCTGGATGCTGAAACAGGACAGCGAGGCTACCTGCTGACGGGTAACCAGATATATCTTGAACCTTATAACGAAACCCTGAAAACCATCAACCAGCAACTCGACCAATTGCGCGTTGTGTTCTCCCCGCACACACAGCAGCTGGGTGAATTTGTGGTGATGTCAAGGCACATCTCACGCAAGCTGGCAGAGATGGATCTGTCCATCAGAATGCGCGATGCTGGCCAGGAAGACGCCTGGCGTTTTGTCTTGACAACCGATGTTGGCAAAGATCAGATGGATGCCATTCGCAAACAGGCAGACACACTGGCAGCCAGCAGCGTGCGCAATATGGAGCGCGGCCAGGCCCAGGTCAAGCAGACCCTGCAGTTGTCGCGCATCGGCATTGCCATCATGGCATTCGGCGGTTTGCTGGCTTTTTACATGTATCTGCTGCAATCCCGCGCATTGCTGAACGCAGGTATTCGTGAGCAGGTTGCTCTGAAGCGTGAGCGGGATCAGCTTGACCTGCAGGTGCATGAACGCACGGCAAACCTGGCAGAACTTGCAACCCACTTGCAGAACGTGCGCGAAGACGAACGCGGTCATCTGGCTCGCGAGCTGCACGACGAGCTGGGCGCGCTGCTGACAGCCGCCAAGCTGGATGTGGCGAGGCTTAAATCACGAGTTGGTGAAGCGCAGCCTGAAGCACTGGAACGTATCTCGCACCTGACCGAAACACTGAACAACGGCATCGCATTGAAGCGCCGCATTGTTGAAGACCTTCGCCCTTCTTCGCTTTCCCATTTGGGTCTGGTTGCTTCGCTGGAAATATTGACCCGTGAATTTCAGGAACGATCCGGCATACCGCTGAGCACTGACCTGGAACGTGTCGAGCTTTGTGGCTCTGTACAACTGACTGTTTACCGGCTGGTGCAAGAGGCGCTGACCAACATCGCCAAATATGCGGACGCCAGCCACATCACTGTCAACCTTCAAAATCAGGGTGGTTACACGGTTGTCAAAGTGACGGACGATGGCGTTGGTTTTGACACCAGCAGCATCTCTGCAACCAGTCATGGAATCCATGGCATGCGGCATCGGGTAGAGGCAGCAGGGGGCAAGCTGACAGTGACCAGTGAAAAGGGTTTGGGAACCAGTGTTCATGCGGCATTGCCAAAGTACAAGCCTGAAAATCACACCATGACCACGCCCGCATTGTCGTAAAACTCTGGCAACAACAGCTTCAATTTGTACGTCATGTAAGAGAACGCTTACATGGCTGGAGCTGCTTGTCTGACCGCGTGGTGGGTGAGTTACCGATGCGCTTGAACGGCAAAAAACTCTAAGCTTTCTCCATGGACAAGCAGGGCTGGTTTAGCACTGGAGACTGCTGACATTTGTTGATTTTTCTTTCCAGGAGCTTTCATGCTGCATTACTCAGTTGTATTTCTTGTTATTGCTTTGATTGCTGCCATTTTCGGATTCGGCGGCATTGCCTCTGGTGCTGTAGACATTGCAAAAATCCTGTTTTTCATATTCGCCATCATGGCTGTTATCAGTTTTGTAGTCAGCCTGGTTAAAAAAAGCTGAACAGCTTTTCGCCCGGGTTGATTTTTTTTGTTTATCCCTTTTAGAAAGACATCATGATTACGCCAGCAACCGATTCTTCGTTTTCGCAAACCACCCGTCAAGCTTCAGACAGTTTGGCTCAGTCCAGCAACAAGGCCTTTGACAAGGCCCATGAATTTTCCAGTGATCTCGCTGATTCAGCTGACAGAAATTTGAACAATCTGCAAAGAAAAGTTGAGCCAGCCCTGGAAAAGTTTGCAACCAAGGCGCAGGAACTCGCCCAGCGCGGCATGGACATGGCGGCGCACACCAAAGACCAGGCCAGGGAACAACTTGCCAACTACAGCGCGGTCACCACCCGCTATGTTGCAGAAAAGCCAATGCAGTCTGTTCTGATAGCTGCTGCGGTAGGTGCCGGCCTGGCATTGCTGTTGTCCAACTCCAGTCGCCGCCATTAACGTTAAACAAAAAACTGCCTTGACGAACCAGAACTGTTAATGCTTCACCCTATTTTTTCCACTGTCATTCAGCGCCCGGATTTGATTGCTGAGCATCTTTCAGCGTATTGCGAAGTATTTACCGAGGATGCAAGGGCGATTCGGGTTCAATTTGTCAGGCGAGCCATAGCTGGGCTGGTGGCAGTCGTTTTTGGTTTGGTGTTTGTTTCAATGTCAGGCGTGGCGGTGATGCTCGGGTTTGTACAAAACCAGTTTCATTGGTCGTTGGTGGCGGTTCCTGCGATTGCCCTGCTGGTCACAGCGGTAGCAGCTGCCCGGGCCTTGCAGCCTCTGGCGCAAGGCAATTTTGCTGAATTCAAGGCGCAGCTGAAAAGCGATGTCAGTGCCTTGCGTACTGCGTCCTGATGAATTTTTTTGATTTTTTCCATGACAACATCTTTTACCGAGCATGCCGCCTTGACTGAAACAGTTACACCTGTTCAGCGCCTGAGTGCAAGCCGTCAGCGCCTGATGGCGCACATGTCCAGAGGCGATGACAACCATCTCGAACAGGATTCCCAGGGGGCTTCACATGACGAAAATGTGAGTGGTAAAACATCCGGGTTGCACAAGCTGGTGCATACCCTGCGGGTCTGGTGGCGGCATCACCCGGCCAAGCTGGCGATTGACATTGCAGAGCCCGCGTTGCAGCAATATGCCAGGCACAAGCCGTATCAGTTGATTGGCATGGCCACAGTTGCCGGTTTGGCGGCAGTGTTTATTCGGCCCTGGCGTCTGGTGTCCATCACGGGCTTGTTGATTGCAACCGCGAAATCATCCGGCTTGGCAAACATGGCTTTATCGCTTGCTTCGTCCCAATTCAAATCTTACGGCTCCAAGCCATCGAAAATTGAATAACCCATCCAGTCGACTTGCCAGTGTGGTGCCACTGTCGAGCGGCATTTTTCAACTCTGCACCACATTAAAACATCTCACTTTTTAGAGGAATTATCATGAAATCTTCATCCAGCTTCGTTCGTACCACTGCTCTGGTTTGTGCATTTTCAGCAATGGCCGCTACCGCTGTATTGACCACCGGTTGTGCTGTTGTGCGTGGGCAGGAAACCACTGGCGCATACATTGACGATGCAGGCATTACCACTGCCGTCAAAGCCAGGATGGTGGAGGACAAAACTGTGTCTGCATCGTCCATCAGCGTTGAAACTCTGAACGGTACGGTGCAGTTGTCCGGTTTCGCAAAATCAATGGCTGAAAAGTCACAGGCAGAAAATCTGGCACGCGGCGTGAAGAATGTGCGTTCAGTGCGTAACGATATTGTTGTTCGTCCTTAAATCTGGCTTGATGACATCTGCCAGTTGCCTGCAGGTGTCATGCTCAGTTGGGTAATTGGCAGGCGCTGCAAAGCGGGAGTTGATTGTGTTGAAACGCTACCTCTGCCAATGCGGCAACGCTGTATTTTTTAGAAACAGTGTTTGCCTGGCTTGCAAATCTGCGTTGGGATTTGACGCGGTTCTTGGTCTTTTGATTCCCTTAACGCCTGCTTCTACCCATTCTGATTCAGATGTCTGGGAGTTGTTTGGCCAAAGCGAAGTTACTTCTGGCGCAGTTGGCAAACAGTACCGGCGTTGCGCCAATTTGCAAACACCCGCTGCCTGCAATTGGCTGCTCGATGCAGCAGAGCCTGCAACAAAAATATATTGCCTTGCCTGCAGTTTGAATCGAACCATTCCCGACCTGACCGATACAGCACCTCTTGAGAACGGCGTGTATTGGGGAAGGGTTGAGTTGGCCAAGCGAAGAATGCTGGCTGGCCTGATGGGGCTGGGATTAAAGATTACTTCCAAAGCAGACGATCCTGTCAATGGCCTGGCGTTTGACCTGGTAACAACCCAGATAGGCGCCAATCAGGTGTTCACAGGCCATGACAACGGCTTGATCACATTAAACCTGCAGGAAGCAGACGACGCCTTTCGTGAATCGGTTCGAACTGCTATGGGTGAACCGTACCGAACCTTGCTGGGTCATTTCCGGCATGAAACCGGCCATTATTTTTGGGATGTGCTGATTAAAAACTCACTGTGGTTAGACAAATTTCGCCAACTTTTTGGCGACGAATCTCAAGACTATGCGAGCAGCTTGCAAAATAACTATGCTGTTGGGCCACCGACAGACTGGTTTTTGAATCATGTGAGCAGTTATGCCAGCAGCCACCCGTGGGAGGATTGGGCTGAAACCTGGGCTCACTACCTCCACATGTGTGACACCTGTGACACCGCAACCAGCCTGGGACTTGTCGTGAACTCGCAGTTGCTGGAGTTCACACCGTTCACGTTGGATGCGCTGTACGACACGCAGAATGAAAATGCGGTTTCATTCCTGACTTTCATCAATGAATGGGCAGGATTGACGGTATTGCTCAATGAGATGAATCGCACAATGGGTCAAAGTGATTTTTACCCATTTGTATTGCCTGATGCAGTTGTCACCAAACTGCATTTCATTCATCTGGTTGTCCGGGCTGCGCATCAGAGCCTATCCATCAGCTCTGAAAATTTGCAGCCGGAAACTTCTCAACGCTGAACCAAACCGGGGAAGCCGCCAAAGCAGCTACCGCAGTCAGTTCACCCATTCAGCTGCCCTTGACAACCAGTTTGTTGTCAACCGAAACAACGCCTTTAACGCCCTTGGCAATGGTAGTTGCCTTGTCGCGTGCGGTGGCCGATGGAGCGGGACCCATCAGTGAAACAACACCATTTTTGGTATCGACATCAATCCTGATGGCACTCAAATCAGAGTCTTTGGCAAATGCTGCCGAAATTGATGCAGTAATTGCGATGTCATCAACAGTATTGCCCATTGCCTGCGACGTCGTGGCGCTGGTGTTGGTAGTGACGATGGCAGTGTTGTTTGGTGTTGTTACGACTGTTGAATTGACGGCATTTTTCGCTGCTGTGTCTGCAGAGCTTTTTGCGTCTCGGGCTGCACGATCGCTGCTGCCCATGGACGAACTGGAACCCTGGCCAACAACCTGGCCATCTTCTTTTTTACCGCAACCGGTTAATGCGGCAAAAGCAACCAGGCAGCAAGTGCCTGCTACCAGCTTGGCGGAAAACGAAGAACTAGATGGTGTATGCGTGGTCATCATTTTTTACCTTTAAATTTTGGCAGCGGTTTTCTGCATCTTGTCTTTGGTGGCCTGCCTGGCATCACCCACACCAGCCTGGACTTTGCCCTTGACCTGGTCAACTGTGCCTTCTGCCTGCAGCTTGTCATTTCCAACAACCTTGCCAGCGGCCTCCTTTACCTTGCCTGCAGCTTGATCCACACGGCCTTTGATTTGGTCTTTGTTCATGATGCGTCCTTTTAAAAGTTAAAAATGGCAAGTGGCGTTATACGCTCAACCTGTCAGACAACTTTAATAAAGCATCAATATCTGGCCTGTCAGTTCATGCTGCTTATTTTGTAGGACGGTAAGCGGACATAGCACATACACCGTGCACCTTGCGAAACACCCTGGGCTCCTGCGCCTGCACATCGCCAAATACACCGCGCCGCTCGATTTGTGCCTGGGCAAACTCAGTGCTGTAAGCGCTCTTTTTTGACCGGAATGTGTACACCCAGGCATGGCCATTGGCAACCATCTGGCGTGCCACGTCCTGGCCCTGCAGGTACACCGTGCCCACCGTGCGGCCAAAGTCGTCGTGAGTTCTGGTTGTCACAGCAACGCTTTGTCCCATGACCCACTTGCTGAGTGCCGCCTGCGCTCTTACGCCGCCTGGCTGGCAAATTTCAGGTGCGTCGATGCCCTCCAGGCGAACCTTGAGCGGCTTGTCACGACCTGCCAGCTGTATCCACAGAGTGTCGCCGTCAACAACCCGCGTGACCACGCCAGCCTGCGTCATCCGGGCCAGCGTTGCGGCTTGGGACAATCCAGGAGCAGTAGCAGCAGCCATAACAACTGCTATTATTTTAGTAGCTGTTTGCGCGCTACTTATGCGGGCTAGAGGCATAAAACTCTCGCAGATTCAAGTACAAAGTGCGCCAACTCTAATTGTAATCGGCTCTCTTGGAAGGTTATAGAACACCTCATGAGGTGTTCTATAACCGAGACACTTGC
>JAYUVG010000182.1:0-3560 GCA_043754255.1 Polaromonas sp.
TTTCGCCTATCTCCCTTATCTTGCCGGCGTAAACAGCTATGTCTTTGATAGCGGGATCTGCACCTGTCCCGTCATACACCATTGCACCTTTGATCAGCAAGTCATCCATTTTTGGCATTCCTTCCTCGCCATTAATCCATGCCGTTACGACTGGCCAGCTCCACAAACAGGCCTGAATGGTCCAGGTCGCTCAAGCCATGCTCAATGCCTTGTGCATACAGCTTTTCAAACAGCTCAGTGACAGGCGCTTCAAAACCAATTTCGTCAGCCGTTGCCAAAGCATTGCGCATGTCCTTGAGCTGGATGCTCATGCGGGCACGCGGTGCAAAATCGCGTTCCACCATGCGCTGGCCATGCACTTGCAAGATGCGGCTGTCGGCAAAACCGCCAGTGATCGCTTCTTTGACTTTTGCCATATCTGCACCACCACGCTGGGTAAACAGCAGCGCCTCAGCCACGGCACCAATCGTGATACCCACAATCATCTGATTCGCCAGCTTGGCAAGCTGACCGCTGCCGTGCGGGCCTACAAGCGTGGCGCGGCCAAAGTGTGCAAACACAGGCTGCGCACGTTCAAAATCAACTGACTTGCCGCCCACCATGATGACCAGTTTGCCGTCAACAGCGCCCAGCACGCCGCCCGACACGGGGGCATCCAGATGCGCAATACCCATAGCCCCCAGGCGCGCAGCGTGGTCGCGCGCTTCACGTGGTTTGATGGAAGCCATGTCAATCAGCAGCGCGCCCGGCTTCATTGCCCCGGCCACGCCCTGGTTAAAGAGCACGTCCTCCACCACCGGGCCGCTTTCAAGCATGCTGACGACGATGTCAGCGTCTTTGACCGCACTTGTGGCTTGCGTATGAACGGTTGCGCCCAGCGCAGCAAGGTGGTCAGCCTTGCCCGGTGTACGGTTCCAAACGCTGACGCTGAAGCTTGCCCTGCAAAGCCGCTCAGCCATAGGCAAGCCCATGTTGCCTAAACCCAGTACTGTAATTTTCATGCTGCTTTCTGAACAGGTGCAGCAAACATGTTTTCCATCTCGCGCCGCACTTTGTAGGCATCGGTTGACGTGTCCATAGCCACATCCGCCCAGCTCAGGCTTTGGCCCTTTTTGACCGGGCGCATCACCTTCACGTTGTGTGCCAAGCCCAGCGGTACACCACCGATGCGCGTCGATGTGTCAGCGGGCAGCAGCTTGCCCCATACCGTGTAGCCGCCTTCGCCGTCCAGCATGTCGCCGGGCAGCAAGTCGCGCTTGGCGGTAGCCACCACGTCGGCATTCCAGCAGCTGGCCACGCCTGTGGGCTCGCCGCGCAGCGCCACGCTGGCCACTGACACGCCAACCTCCAGCCCAATCAAATGCCAGCGCTTGTACAGCGTGAAGTAACGCCCGCTGGGGTCGGTGTGGGCGTTGTACTCTTCAAAGCAGTTTTTGATGTAATCGGTCTCGGCCTCGACAGTGACCCACACGCCCATGCGGATGTCGTACGGAATTTTGCGGCCATTGGCCTCCAGCGACGAAATCACCTCGACCATGCCCTTGCGCTCCAGCACGCCGCCTTCGCTAATGGGCCGCGTCACAAACGGAATGTCTTCCACGCTGGCAGGCGGGTACAGCAGGCCATTGCTCGGCACCGTGAGTCCCGTGGCGTTGGCAACCGCCGTGCTTTCAATCGACGGCTTGGAGCCATCCAGAAAGCTGTTGAACATTTTTGGATTCAACCCGCCGCGCGCGGCCTGCTCGGGCGTCAGGCCGTAGTTGCCCCACACCGTGTCGGGTGTTGATTCGCAAAAATGCGGCAGCCATTTGTGGCCACGGCCTGCCGCCACGACCGGGAAGCCGCAGGTGCGTGCCCAATCCACCAGGTCGCAAATCAGCGCGGGCTGGTCGCCAAACGCGAGCGAATACACCACGCCCGCATCGGCCGCCTTGCGCGCCAGCAGGGGGCCGCAAAATGCGTCGGCCTCCACCGTGACGTTAACGACGTGCTTGTTGTGCTTGAACGCCAGCAGGCAGTGCTCGACAGCGGCGATCGGGTTGCCAGTGCATTCGACCACGATGTCAATCTGCGGATGCGTCACCAGCGCCCGCCAGTCGTCGGTGATCCACGTTGCTCCGGTTTGAATCGCGTGCTGCGCAGATGTCGCCTGCGTCAATTCAGTTTGCCAGCCGACTCGGGCCAGGTTGGCGCGGGCCGCGTCAGGCGACAAGTCGGCAATCGCCACCAGGTGTACGCCGGGTGTGCGCGGAATCTGCGCCAGGTACATCGAGCCGAATTTGCCTGCGCCGATCAGGCCGATGCGGATCGGCTTGTTGTCTGCCGCGCGCTGCTGGAGTTTGGTGTAAAGATTCATGCGGGTCAGGCTGCTTTGCGTTGCGGGGTAATTTCGTCCATCGACGTTTGCATCGCCGTCGCAGGCACGCCGTCTTTCCACGGCAAATCAACCGGGTAGTCCCTCACCAGGCAATCGTCCGGCAGGCAGGTGATGGGTGTGAAATCGCGGTGCGCGATGTACTCGGGCCGCTTGTGGCGGCGGATGTGGTTGCTGACCGCGCACAGGCTCAAATAAACCGCCACGCGATTGAAGGGGGACAGGTTGCTGCCGGACGCATGCACGAGGCATGAGTGGAACAAAATCATCGAGCCCGCCGGGCCTTTGGGGCTGACGATACCGCCTTGCTTGCCACCCGCGCGTTGCACCAGTTGGCGGATCAAATCGTTATCAACCGTCCACAGCGGGTAGCTGGTGGTGGTGAGGTCATGCTTGGCATCGACCACGCCCTTTTTGTGACTGCCGGGGATGAACATCAGCGGGCCGTTGTGCTCAGTCACGTCGTCCAGAAAGATGGCGATGTTCATGGCGCGCTCGGTTGGCATCATGTCGTCGTTGAGCCAGGTGCCGTAGTCCTGGTGCCACTGCCATACATCGCCTTCAAACGCCATCTTGCCGTTGATTTTGAACTGGTGCATGTAGAGTTTTTCACCCAGCAAATCCTCCACCGGCTCGATCATGCGCGGGTGGCGTGCCAGCCGTGCGAACGGCTCGCTGTACATGTGGGCCGCGAAGTTTGTGCGAACAGCGTCTTTGCCTTTTTCGCGCACGTTGACATCTTCGCGGCGCTCATACAACTCGGGCACGGCGTTGTTGAGTTTTTGTGTCTCCGCGGGTGTGAACAGGCCGGGGAAGAATAGGTAGCCGTCGCGCTCGAACTGCACGCGTTGTTCAGGGGTCAGTTTCATGGGGTGTCTCCTCGGGTTTTGGTGTTCAATGCCTGCGTCAACAGGCGGGCCAGGTTTAAGCCAGCATCTTCTGCATGCTGGCGGATCAGGGTCTCGGCCCTGTGTTCATTGCCCTCGCCAATGGCTTTGGCGATGGCTTCATGCTCGTCCCAGATCGATTCGCGCATGGTCGACACTTGGAGTACTTCACCCATGGCGCGGCGAATGTGCTGCCAGTGCAGCTGTGCGCTCTGGGCAATCAGCGGGTTGCCCGATGCCGCATAGATCGCCGAGTGAAAAGCCTCGTCCGCAAGCATCATGGCTTGGACGTTTTTGCC
>JAYUVG010000183.1:0-5920 GCA_043754255.1 Polaromonas sp.
GGCTTGCCAAAGTCGCCGCGATTGGCGCGCATTTCGTCTGCGGTTTGCTCGTCAACATAGGCCAGGCCGGCTTCAACCAGATATTCAGCTGCGCGGTACATAAAGTCAAAGTAATCGCTCGCCTGATACGGTTTGCTGTTGCCGTTTTGCGACCAATCAAAGCCCAGCCATTTCACCGCATCAATGATGCTGTTGACGTATTCAAGGTCTTCTTTTTCAGGGTTGGTGTCGTCAAAGCGCAGGTGGCACACGCCGCCGTAGTCACGTGCCAGGCCAAAGTTCAGGCAGATGCTTTTGGCGTGGCCGATGTGCAGGTAGCCGTTGGGCTCTGGCGGAAAGCGCATGCGCACTTTTTGCGCGTCGATGGGCCCTAAAGCGTGGTGCGCAGCATCACCAGGGCTGCCGCCCCAATGGCGGCTGTTGTAGGTGCCAGCGGCCAGGTCTTTTTCAATGATCTGGCGCAAAAAGTTGCTGGGTTTGACGATTTCTTTGCCTTGTGCCGGGTGGTGGGGTGCGTTCATGCTGTGATTTTAGGGCTTGCATCTCGAAAATGATGTTACGTCTTCGTACGGTCTTTACATGACGGCGGTAGTCGCATTGGCTGTTGGCGCGTTTAATCAAGGAGTGTGCTTTTTGCGCCCTGTAAAGGAGACCTTGATGAAGACGACTTCGATAACATTTACCAGCCCGGCTCAGCGGCTGTTGATTGCTGGCTCTACAGCTGCGCTGGCTCTAGTCGCGCTAGGGTTTGCCAGCAACGCCCAGGCGCGCGACAACGTGACGTTCTCTGTTGGCATAGGTGTTCCGGGTGTGGTGATTGGCGCGACCAATGCCTACCCGGTTTATAGCCAGCCGCAAGTTGTTTACGTTCAGCCGCAGCCGGTGTATGTGCAGCCCCGGCCAATTTATGTGCAGCCGGCTCCGGTGTATTACCAGCCAGCGCCTGTCTATTACAGTCCCCAGCCGGTTTACGCCGCGCCGCAACCAATGTATTACGGCCGCCCGCATGAAGGCAAACATGGCCACCACAAAAAGCACGGCTGGAAAATCAAGGATCATTACAACCACGGCTATCAAGGCCAGGGTCATCAGAACCACGGCTATGCGCCTGTTTATTACCAGCGCTGATCTCTTTGATGGCTGACGAAAAAAAACCTGCTTCAGAGCAGGTTTTTTTTCGTCCTGTGGCATCAAGCCATTACACGGGTTTCCAGAAAATATAGTCCGCCTGGTACGGCAGTGCCGTTTTGTCGCCTACATCAGCTTCGCCGCAGGCCTTGCTGAAGTCCAGTCCGCCTTTGGTATTGATGCGCTGAATGTACGCAACGTCTTGCATAGCGCCAACGTTTTTGCCGGCTATGCCTTTAGACAACTGATTCGACAGATTGGTGGCGCCGAGCGCAGGTGAAACTGCCAGCTGCGAGCCAACCACCGTTGAGCCGTCCATGTGCGTCCACAAGGCAGGCGGGCCGCTGTAGTTGCCAACGGTTTTGCCGGTTCGGTCAATCAAATCGGCTTTGGGGCTGGCCAGTGTCCAGGAAGCGGGGCCGGTACTGGCCGGGTTTCTGCGGCATTCGTAATTAAGAACGCCAACAGCGGTGGTTTCCAGTACCACCACATGGCCAGCCGGGACGCGAATGGATTCGGCCAGCCTGTCCTGGCTGTACTCTTTGGCAGGCGGCTTGGCTGTTGAGCAAGCTGCCATGATGACAGCCGTGCCAGTGACCATGCAGAGCATGGCAACAGCGCTTTTACCGTAGGCGCGAAGGGTGTTGTGGGTAGATTTCATCAGTTTTCTCCAGTTTTTTTAATGTCAATCTGAAGTACAACCGATTTGCAAGAAAATGTGTGTAGGACATTGGGCTCTGGCATGCTGCCAAAGTGCGGCAACATGCGGCTTGTTTCAGCCCAAAGGTGTGCCTGGTGGTGTTGAACTGGAGCTTTTTATGCCTGTGATTCGCCTGTTGGCTGCGTTTTGTACAGCCTTGTTTTTGTTGGGTCTGACAGCCTGCGCCACGCCTGCAGTCCATTCGCAGCTGGTTAATGCAGCGCAAAGTGGGCAGTTGCCTGCGCTGGTGCCGGTGCGGCGCTTTGTTGCCAACATTGATGCCGAGGGCGGCTACCAGCTGTCGCCCAATGGCCAGCGCCTGATGTGGCAGCAAACGGTGGGCCTGGACGTTGGCCTGGCTGTGCGCGATGTGGCCAATGCAGCAGCAGTGCGCACCTATGCCACAGGCAACATGGGGCGCAGAGGCGGCAACCAATACTGGCTGGCTGACAGCCGACACATTGTCTACACCAAAGACCCGATTGGCGATGAAAACACCCGGCTGTATGTGGCAGACACGCGGGCCACCAGCTTTGCGCCATGGCAGGTGACAACCGGCAATGGTGTGCGCAGTTATTTTGCAGCGCGCGGTGCTGTGGGCTCCAGCAAGTTTTACTTTGGCAGCAATCAGCGCGACCGGGCCACCTTTGACATGTACGAAGCCGATGCACAAACCCGCACGGTGCGTGAAGTTGCCAGAAGCGACGGCAGTGTGCTCAGCTGGGTGTTTAACACTGACCGACAGCTGGCCGCGCGCGTGCGGCAACTGGGCAGTGCCGATGGCTCGGACCTGGCGATTGAACTGCTTCAGCCGGATGGCAAGTGGCGCGCGCTTAAAACGGTGACTGGCTTCCAGAGCTACTGGATCACCCGCCTTGATACTGCAGCAGGCAAGGCCTGGGTGCTGGGCAACATTGGGCGGGACAAACTGGCTTTGCTGGAGGTTGACCTGGCCACGGGCAATGAGAAGCTGATCGCCAGTCACGATGCGGTTGACTTGAGCTTTGCCGTGATGCCTGCGGGCAATGGCGCACCCATAGGCTATGTGGTCGAGCCGGGCTACCCTGAAATGAAATGGCTGGATGCGCAGTGGCAGCGTGAGGTAGATGCCGCTGTGCAAAAGGCGGTGGCCGCCAAGTTGCTGCCAGCGCAGCCCATCATCACGAGACCGCAAAATATGTCAGAAGACAACCAGCGCGTGGTGCTGCGCAGCGTGGGTGATTTTGACTCGGCCGAGCTGCTGCTGGACCGCACCACCGGGCAAGTCAGCCGCCTGAACCCAATGCAACCCGACGCTAGCGCGTTGCTGTCGGCGCAAAAGCCGTTCTCGTTCAAGGCGTCTGATGGCCGCACCATTCATGGCTACGTGATTGCCCCGCGCGGCGTAGTGGGCCCGGCCCCAATGGTGGTTGAAATTCATGGTGGCCCGTGGGCGCGCGACCACTGGAGCCCAGCGGTTTTCAGCCCACGCCAAATGCTGGTTAACCGCGGCTATGCAGTGCTGCAGGTCAACTTTCGCGGCTCCACGGGCTATGGCAGTGACTACACCAACGCCGCAAACCGCGAATACAACGGCCGCCTGCAAAAAGACATCGCCGAGGGCGTGCAGTGGGCCATTGACCAGGGAATTGCTGACCCGAAACGCATCGCAGCGTTTGGCGGCAGCTTTGGCGGCTTTTCAGTGATGGCGCAGTTGATTCAAAAGCCGCACGACTACCAATGCGGTGTAAACATAGTGGGCGTGGCCAACTGGCCCCGAGTGATTGACAGCTGGCCGCCCTTTTGGCGCAACCGCCACGTGTTTGCCCGTACGTTTGGTGATGTGAACAAGCCTGAAGACCGCGCGCAAATGCTGGCCAACTCGCCTGTGTCTCATCTGGACAAAATCACGGCCCCCATGCTGGTGATTCACGGCGGCAACGACGTCCGTGTGCTCAAGCAAGACTCTGACGACGTAGTAGCCGGACTGCAAAAGCTGGGACGCCCAGTTGACTATTTGCTGTTTGCAGACGAAGGCCACAGCATCAGCAAATGGCGCAACCGGCTGGCGATGTGGCGCACGATTGAAGACAAGCTGGCCACCTGCCTGGGCGGGCGAAGTGCGGGGTTTGATTTTTATCAGCTGATGCCGCGCTGACGCCAGCGAAAGCTTGCTGCATTACATCGCTTTGAACAGATGCGCGTAAAGCCGGCTGACTGCCAGCGTGTCACTGCTGCCGCGCAGCGTCAATGTGAGTTTGCCCTGCTCGTCACGCAGCACGGTGTCAATGGCTGTTGCCCGCACCACGGTGCTCCGGTGGATTTGCCAAAAGGTTTGGCTGCCCAGCTGCTGCAGCAGGTCTTTGAGTGGCGTGCGAATCAAATATTCACCCGTTGCCGTCAGCACGCGAATGTATTTGTCAGCCGCCTCAAAGTACAGCACGTCGGCAATCGGCACCATTTGCAGCGTGTTGCCCTGGCTGCCAGAGCGCGTAGCTGAAATGATTTGCAACGGCGGCTGATTTGACTGCGGCGATAAGTGAAGCGCAGGCAGCAGCGCGCGCAGCTGGGCCAGCGTTTGTTCCAGTTGCGAGTCAGTATTTGCTATGTTTTTAGTAGCTGCTTGCGCGCTATTTACGTCGGCTAGCTGCACCTTTTGCACTGTTTTTAGCAGTCTGGCAGGCTGTATGGGCTTGAGCAGGTAGTCGATGGCCTGCGCTTCAAACGCAGCCACAGCGTACTGGTCATAGGCAGTCACAAACACCAGTGCCGGGAAAGGTTTGCTACTTGCTTCAGCTGGCCAGGCATCAACCAGTTCAGCAGCGGCTTCGAGTCCGGTCATGCCCGGCATTTGAATGTCGAAAAACAGCACGTCAGGTTGCAGCGCTAGCGCCTTCGCTACGGCTGAGAGGCCGTCCCCCACAGTGGCAATAACTTGCAGCTCAGGCCAGGCTCTGGCAAGCTCCGTTTGCAAGGCTGCTGCCAGCAGCGGTTCGTCTTCAGCGATCAGGGCGGTTGTCATGTGTTTCTAGATCGATTCTGTGTGCTCCCTCCCCTTCCGGGGGAGGGCTGGGGTGGGGGCAAGTGCACAAAGGTAGCTTGCATCGTGCGTGCCCCCATCCCCACCTTCCCCCAGCGGGGGAAGGAGTAAAACCAAACCAGCATCTAAAGGAAAAGTGATGCTAGCCCTTGTAAACAGCGCGCAAGCAGCTCCTAATTTAATAGCAGCCTGATCGCCATACGCGGCCGCCAAACGCTCGCGCAATTGCGTCAAACCAAAGCCGGTGCCATCACTTAACCCCATCAAGCCCATACCGCTGTCCGTCACATCAATCACGATGTTTTTACCTTCACGGCGCGCACTGACAGTCACGCTGCCGCCTTCAATTTTCGGCTCGAGTCCGTGCTTGATCGCGTTTTCCACCAGCGGCTGTAGCAGCAGTGTGGGTATCAAGTGCTTGGCAAGTTCTGGTGCCAGGTCGAGTGTGTAAGTCAGACGTGGCCCCATGCGCACCTGCATCAGCGCCAGGTAATCGCCAAGGCGGGCAAACTCATCCGCCAGGCTGTGGCTTGTCGCCCGTGAAGCGCTCAAAGTAGCACGCAAATAATCAATCAGGTGGTCTAGCATCACGGTAGCGCGCGCCGGGTCTGTGCTGATCAATGCCCGCAAATTGGCCAGTGTGTTGAACAGCATGTGAGGCTCAAGCTGGCTTTGCAGTAATTTAAGTTGTGCCTCAGTGGCTTGCTGACGCGAGGTGGCAAGTTCGCGCAGCAAATAGCTGCTTTTGCCCGAAGCATAAAAAAAGTAACTGATGCCCACACCCACGCTAAGCGTGAACAAAAACAGATATAGAAAAAACCATGGCTGGGTGGGTAGCAGCTCAAAGGTAGAGCGCCCGCTGTACGCGTCACCCGCCAGCGTACCCACTACAAAGCCAAAGCACACGCCGACCAGAATAATTGCCACCCCGCGCCAGCCACGCGGAAAGCCAAACGGCGATTTCACATCCATAAAAAATCGCGACAAATCAATCACCAGCCATGAGCTCAGGCCTGTGGCCAGTGAGTAAACCAGTTGCACGTCAAAGCGCTGGCTGGGCTTGGCCAGCCACA
>JAYUVG010000184.1:0-5512 GCA_043754255.1 Polaromonas sp.
TCATTGAAAACCGTCCGGGTGGCGGCGGCAACATTGGCGCCGATGCTATTGCAAAAGCAGCGCCCGATGGCTTGACGATTGGCATTGCAGCAGTCGCCACGCATGCCATCAACCCGTGGCTGTACACCAAAATGCCCTACAACGCAGCCACTGACTTTGCACCGATCACGCAAATGCTGCGCGTGCCCAATGTGCTGGTGATCAACGCGGATACCGCAGCCCGCCTGAACATCAATACCCTGGCTGACCTGGTGAAATACGCCAAAGCCAACCCCGCCAAACTTAACTATGCCAGCGGCGGCAACGGCAGTGCAGGGCACCTGGCTGGCGAAATGTTCAAGGCCAAAGCCGGTATTTTTGCGGTGCACATCCCGTACAACGGCGGCAACCCGGCACAACTCGCATTGCTCAGTGGCCAGGTCGATTTTAATTTTGACAACCTCGCCACGGCGGCTGCCAACATCAAGGCAGGCAAGCTGAAAGTACTGGCGGTAACAACTGCCAGGCGTGCTGCGGCGCTGCCTGATGTGCCCGCTGTGGCAGAGACATTCAAGGGCTTTGAGATCGACACCTGGTGGGGCCTGGTGGCGCCTGCAGGCACGCCAACGGACGTGATCGCCAGGCTGAATGCTGCGTTCGTGGCAGCGCTGAATTCACCTGAAGCCAAAGCACGTTTTGCTGCGCTGATGGCAGAGCCTGTCGCCTCAATGCCTGAGCAGTTTGCTGCGTTCATGAAGGCAGAGCTGGGCAAGTATGAGAAGGTGGTGAAGGCGTCTGGTGCGAAGGTGGATTGAACTCGGTTTTTACTCCCTCCCCCGCTGGGGGAGGGTTAGGGTGGGGGCAAGTGCTGAATCAGTTCATGCATCGCGCCTGCCCCCATCCCAACCCCACGTGCAGTCGCCAGAGGCGACAGCTCTTTGGCCTGTCCGAGTCCGCACTGGCGGACTCGGAGCCGCAGGCCGCAGCCCCAGCGGGGGAAGGGGCGAAGAAAAATTGCGTAATTCAGAGGTGTTTTAACCCTCTAGCCAACATAAATACTGCGCAAGCAGCTCTCAATTAGATAGCAAATACCGACGCATCAGTTGTCACCATCGCCAGCGGAAAACGCTTGCCCGCCAGATAATCTTCCATGCAGGTCACGAGCAGCGGGCTGCGGTGCCGGTCAGCACTGGCTCTAATCTCATCAGCCGTCAGCCAAAGCGCCCGCACAATTCCATCGTCCAGCGCCTGACCTGCGAAGTGCTCACCCACCTCACCGCAAAAAGCAAAACGCAAGTAAGTGATGTCTTCATGGCCTTGCTCTGCATCCACTGATGCACGCTGAAACCGTGACATGTACACGCCCACCACAGCCAGCGGCGTGAAGGCATAGGCAGTTTCTTCCATCGTCTCGCGCGCGCAGGCGTTGACCAGACTTTCACCCGCATCCAGATGCCCGGCCGGGTTGTTCAGCTTCAAACCATCGCGGGTCACCTCTTCGACCAGCAGGAACTTTTCAATGCCGTCAAATGTTTTGGCAATCACGGCTGCCACGGTGACGCTGGGTTTGAAATGTCGAATCATAAAAAATTAGGTAAAAAATCAGCCACACTCAGGTTAGTACATCCACCACACAACGCGTGATGACCGGCGGCTCGTCGCCCACATGAAACGCGAGTTTACGATCCCGCAGCGCCACATCGCTGGCGGTCACGCGGTCAAAGCGGCGCAGATGCTCGGTCCATGAATGGTCGATGATTTGCTCCTGGTAATGGCCGGGTTTGCCCATGTCTTTGAGCAGCTCCCAGCCAATGGCACCCTGGCGCAGGCGGCTGCGGCGGCTCTCCTGCATCAGCACTTTAAAGTCACCAGCCCGCAGCGGGTCAATCACATAGGCAATCGTCACCACCACATGGCCAAGGCCCGGCGGGGCTTCGGCTACTGGCACTTTGAAGGCATCAGACGGCGTCAGGTCTTCTTCCAGGCTGTTGTCTTGCACCCAGCGCTGGGCCAGCACCATGCACACCGACCCACTGACAGCTGCTGCAAACAACGCGGTTTGCACACTGGTCACCGTCGCCGTTTGCCCCCACACAGCTGCGCCCAGTGCGCTGCCGCCCATGATGGCCATCTGGTACATCGACATGCCGCGTGCCCGCACCCAGTCGGGCAGCGACAGCTGTGCCGACACACTGAGCACATTGGCACACGTGATCCACGCCATGCCATTGACGGCCATGGCGATTGCCGCCACCCAGGCATTCGGTGCAATAGCCACTACACCTGTGGCGACCGATTGCAACACCGTTGCGCGCAGCACCAGCGACTTGCCCGGCAGCCACTGGCGCAGGCGCGACATGCCAAGCGCCGCACCGATAGCGCCCGCGCCCATGCTGGCCAGCAACAGCGTGAAGGTGCCTGCCCCACTGCCCAACTTGTCGGTGTGCAGGTTGCGTGCAATCAGCGGCAGCAGCGCCAGCAGCGCCGACGAATGCAGGAAAAACAGCGCGACTTGCGCCAGCGTAGCCCGCATCCGGCTGGACTGCGCCACATACTGCATGCCCACCCGCATGGCATTGACCAGGCGTTCCCGCCCGAGCGGATTGGGCGTGTGCGTGCGCCGCCAGCGCATGATGACAAAGCCTGAAATGACAGACAGCACCGCATTCAAGACAAACACATATTGCGTGCCCAGGCTGGCAATCAGCGCACCGGCTACCAGCGGGCCCACAATGCGCGACGCGTTCATGGCAATGCCGTTCAATGCCAGCGCAGCAGGTAGCTGGGGTCTGGGCACCAGCTCGGGCACGATGGCCGCAAACACCGGCCAGCGCATGGCCAGCCCGATGCCGTTGGCAAACGTCAGGGCCAGCAGCAGCGGCGGCGTCAAGAGGTTCCAGACAACCGCAATGCACAGCAGAACGGCTACGCCCGCTATCCAGAACTGCGTGGCAATAAAGTAGCGCCTGCGGTCCAAAATATCGGCCAGCGCGCCGCTGGGCAGGCCGAGTAAAAACACCGGCAGCGTGGCCGAGGTTTGCACCAGCGCCACCCACAGCGGTGTGGTGGTCATCGACGTCATCAGCCAGGCGGCGGCCACATCGCTCATCCACATGCAGATGTTGGCCGTCAGCCAGGTAAACCAGAGCATCCGAAAGGCAGCGACCTTGAGCGGTGCCAGGGCAGAGGCCCCAAGCTGCGGAGCTGGCTTGGGTGATTCCACTGGCCCGTCTTCAGCCATGGGACAAAGTAGTGGAAGATGTTTTTATTTCATATGCAACAGCAGCGCCGTCAGGCCGTTTCACCAGCGTCCACTGCTGGTTATGAAAAGCGGCCAATGCCGGTTTGTGCGCAATCGACACCAGCGCGCCGTGTACGCTGGCCACATGCGCCAAGAGCTTTTCGTACACGGTTTTCTCAGCAGCTTCGTCCAGCGCACTGGTGGCTTCATCGGCCAGTATGTACTTTGGTTTTTTCAAAAGCACCCGCGCAATCGCCAGGCGTTGCTGCTCGCCGCCCGAAAGTTTTTGACTCCAGGCGTCAAGCTCATCAAGCCGCGCAGCCAGTTGCGGCAGCAGTGCGTCCGTCAGGGCTTTGCGCAGCTCTTCATCGGTGTAGGTGCTGGCAGGCTGCGGGTAAGCCAGCGCGTCCCGTAAAGATCCGTCTGGAAAATACGGCCGCTGCGGAATAAACATGGTGCCCTCTGGCAACTGCGTTTGCCCGCTGGCATGCGGCCAAATGCCGGCCAGGCTGCGAAACAGCGTGGACTTGCCGCTGCCAGACGGGCCCTTGACGAGCACCGTATCGCCCGGCTTGACAACGAGTGTTTCGCCGCTCAAAAGGGTCTGGCCTGATGGTAAACCAACGCTCAGGTTCTGGGCAGCGAGCTGGTTGTTGTTTGCTACCAAATCAGTAGCTGCCTGCGCGCTTTTTTGTTGGGCTACAGAGGCCATACTGTCTTCAAAACTGGTCAACCGATCAGTTGTGGCACGCCACGCGGCCAGAGCTGAATAATTGTCAACAAACCAGCTGAGTGCGTCTTGCACGCGGCCAAAAGCAGACGAGATCTGGATCAACTCACCCAGCTGGATGGCGCCGCTGAAAAAGCGTGGTGCCGCCACCAGAAACGGGAAAATAATCGCCGCCTGGCCGAAAAAACTGGTGAACCAGACCAGGTTTTTCTGCTTTTTTATCAGCAGCAGGTAGTTGCTCAACACGCTTGAAAACCGCTTGTCCAGGTGCGCCCGTTCCACTGCCTCGCCCTTGTCCAGCGCAATCGATTCGCTGTATTCCCGCACCCGGACCATGTGGTGGCGAAAGTTGGCCTCATAACGCTGCTGTTCAAAATTCAATTTGATTTGCGGCCGGCCAATGTAGTGCGTGATCAAACTGCCAACGACGCAATACAGCAGTGCCATCCACACCATAAAGCCCGGAATGCTGTAGCTGCTGCCCGCCAGTGTGAACGAAAAGTTGCCCGACAAGCCCCACAAAATACCGACAAAACTCACCAGCGTGACCACCGCATTGAGCAGCCCCATGCTCAGCGATATGCTGCTGCTGGTAAAGAGTTTGATGTCCTCCTGAATTCGCTGATCAGGGTTGTCTGAAGCTACCTGCGCGTTGCCCGAGAACCGCGCCAGCTCCATACGGTAAAAAGCCTGACCTTGCAGCCAGCGCTTCAAATAATCAGCCGTCATCCAGGCACGCCAGCGCACTTCGAGCAGTTGCGTCAGGTAAAACTTGTACACGGCAATAACGATGAGCGCGAACGCCAGGTAGGTAAAGCGCCCCATCTGCTGCCAGAACACCGGCTGGTTTTTGGTTTGCAGCGCGTCATAAAACACCCGGTTCCAGTCGTTCAGCTGCACCAGCATGTACACCGACGCCAGGTTAAGCAAAACAATGGCGATAAGCAAAACACGCGCCTTGCCTTTTTCTTCAGACGAAAAGTACGGCCTGGACAGCGCCCAGACGCGCTTGCAAAAAGTCTTGAAACTGGGCGTCGGGCTGTTGGTTGCCGGAGCGCTTGGCATTTGCGTTGATTCGATCAATTTGGTTGCCTTAAATACGTGTCAAACCCACCGGTGCTTCAGGGTTGGACACACCGCTCGCCACATGCCCAGCAGGCACGTGCTGCGCTGCCGAATCGACATGGCCAGTCTGATCGTCAAAGAAAAAATCAGGCTCAAACTCGCGCAAGAACTCGCCCTTGGCCAGGCCGCCTAAAAACATCGCCTCATCCACTTCAATGTTCCAGTCCATCAGCGTGCGAATGGCGCGTTCATGCGCGGGTGCGCTGCGCGCTGTGACCAGCGAGGTGCGAATGCGCATGTGCGGCGTACCCGCTTGCTGCAAGCCATGCAACGCTTTCAGCAACGGCATGAACGGCCCAGGCGGCAGTGGCTTGGCAGAGTGCTTGCGCTCGTGCTTTTGAAACGCATCCAGCCCGCCTTGTTGAAACACCCGCTCGGCCTGGTCTGAAAACAGCACCGCGTCGCCGTCAAAAGCAATGCGCACTTCGCTCGGGTGA
>JAYUVG010000185.1:0-7092 GCA_043754255.1 Polaromonas sp.
CGTTAGGCCTCACAATTAACAGCTATGACACGCCTCGCACCAATTCTCTTCGTGATCGAATTTTGGGCCGCCATCGTCGCGTTCATTCCCGCGCTCCTAGCAGTAGCGTGGTTCGGTTTTCGCCACTACTTGGTCACCCAAAACGATGTTCTTCTGAAGTACAAGCCGACTATCGACACCGCTGCACTTTTCGTTGCTATCGGGTCGCTGCTTATTGGCTATGTGACCCTGATGCGGGAGATCGAGAAGCTGAAGGCCGAGAAGGCCGCAACGCCGGGTGCCATCGCCAGCTCGAAGCACTATCAAACAAAAGGCAATGGCCATGTAAATCTTCGGGTCTGCCCGAAGCCAAATGCCGAATGCCCGCCCGCAACGGAGCTTCCTCCTGCTACGCCTGTACAGCTACTTGGCGAATCTAGGCATTACATTGATGATCGAGGCACTCGATCAGTTTGGCAGAAGGTGCGCGCCGCTGCCCAAGTCGGTTGGGTAAATGAGAATACGCTGTGGGAGCGGTGAGGCCTAACCCATCGCTCAACCGGACCCATTGCAGCGTGCCGTCTTTTGGGCTATAAAAGCCTTGCCCAAATGCCAACACGCTGCAACGGGCCAGTTAGCTCAAACGTTAGATTCCTCAAGGAAAGAGGCCAAATGAAGTAGAAGTACCAAGTATTTATAAGCTCGACCTTCAAGGACCTGAAGGATGAACGGCAGGCAATTGCAAAAGCCGTCATTGACATGGGCTTCATTCCATCCGGCATGGAATCCTTCCCCGCAACCCCCTCAGAGCAATTAAGGTACATCCAGCGCGTTATCGACGACTGCGACTACTATGTTCTCGTCATCGGTGGGCGCTACGGATCCACCACATCTGAGGGCATCAGCTTCACTGAGTCTGAGTATGAATACGCCGTAGCAAAGCAGAAGACGGTTCTTGCCTTCATTCATGAAAACCCAGACTCATTCGCCGTTGGTGTCACAGACGGTGACGCCGAGCTCAGCCAAAAACTCCAGACCTTTCGGGAAAAAGCATCTACCGGCAGAGTCGTGAAGTTCTGGAACTCCAAAGATGAGCTTGCATTACACGCAATGACTTCTTTGCACCACGCTGCGGAGGACTACCCAGGCATTGGCTGGGTGAGAGGTGACTTTCAGGAGGCCCCTGACGTAAAGAATGACTTCGGAGAAATCCAAGCCAATCATTGGCGGCTGCAACACGAAGTCACCGATTTGACAGAGAAACTTCATAGGGCTGCCAACGCAATCTTCACGGCCTTTATGGATAAGACCAAACCAGCAACGCAATCAGAGATCACTGCATGGGTCGAAGGAGCGAAAGCGAACTATTCTGATGTTGAGCAACGGGCCCGCATCGGAAGAGATGTACGCTATGCGGATCAAGACTTTATCCTGCCATCCTTATACGGAGCGAGTTCCGCAACTGTCATTGTGGCTAAGGAAGTTCGGGTCTATCGTATGGGTGAGCACGGTCATTCCACACTGCTGTACATGGACGGTTTCCGCTGGGAAGGAATCTAACTGATCGTTCAACTCGGACGTCAATGCTTCGCATTGCCGCCGGTTAACTTTGGCGTTAACTTACGAAAGAAGCCCGGAAAGTCAAGACTTGTATCCCGTAGAAGGTGAAAAAAACGGCAAATTGAGATCTGGTCTACCGCTTTGCAAAACTCGTTTGCTCTACAACTTTAGTTGAGTCGTAAAAATACCATATTGGCACGTATCGAGGGCAAAACAGGCCTCTAGTCCACGTAAAAAGCGCGCAAGCAGCTACTATTTAAATAGCATCCAGGTGGTTTTTTTATACGGTGCGGTTTTTATTTTCAACCACCACACAGCCGCTGATGCGCCAGGTTTTATTTTTTTGCCGTTGCAGGCTGTACACCGCCAGCCATGACGCGCCGCTGGCGTCCAGCATTTGCACCCGCTGAATGACGTCGTCGCCGGATTTTTCAGGTTTTAAAAAAGTAACTGAGGCGGGCCGGTACACCACCGGGTAACTGCCTTTGACCATCGCCATAAAAGCGCTTGAACTGCCAATGGATTCGCGCAGTTCAGGCGTGGCGTATGAAAACGCTTTGTCTGCATCGTCTTTGGCAAACGCAGCTAATTGGTTTTGCACCACGGTTTGCACGGCTTTCTCGTCTTTTGCCAGCAGCGTTTGGGCATGCAGCGCCAGCGGTGCCTGAAGCGTCAAAAATGCAACGGCTGTAGCCCACAGAAAAAAATTACTGATTCGAAAGTTCATGGAATAGGCCTTGATAGTTGTTAAGACGCCTGGCTTCAATTAAATACGCGCGGCCGATCAGTTTGGATGTTCATGCTGCTCCTTCATTAAAATCGGGTGTTACCCCGATTCACACACATCAACAAAGCCTGCACCATGTCCCTCCAAGTCCTAGAAGCCCAAACTGGCCAGCCTGAAGACAGCCCGGTTGCCACCATCCTCATCATGCACGGCCTGGGTGCGGATGGGCGCGACTTTATGCCGATTGCCGGGCAGCTGGATTTGGCAAGCGTTGGGCCGGTACGCTTTCTGTTCCCCAACGCGCCCAGCATTCCGGTGACCATCAATGGCGGCTACGTGATGCCGGCCTGGTATGACATTTTGACGGCCGACCTGGTGCGCCGCGAAGACGAAGCGGGTTTGCGTTTGTCATGCGCGCAAATTGAAGCGCTGATTGCCAACGAGAAGTCGCGCGGCATGCCGGCCAACCGAATTGTCGTGGCGGGCTTTTCGCAGGGCTGCGCGATGGCGCTGATGGTGGGGTTGCGCCACAGCGAAGCGCTGGCCGGCATTGTCGGCATGTCGGGGTATTTGCCGCTGGCTGACAAGTTGCAGGCTGAACACAGCGCCGCCAGCAAGGCCTGCCCGATCTTTTTGGCGCACGGCACACGTGATGGCGTGGTGGCATTGCCGCGTGCTACTGCTTCGCGCGATGCACTGGTTGCGCTAGGTTATTCGGTTGAGTGGCATGACTACCCGATGGAGCACTCAGTTTGCCCACAGGAAGTGGCAGACCTGCAGGCATTTTTGCAGCGTGTATTGGGTTAATTTAATGCAGAAATACGGCTCTAGCCAACGTAAACAGCGCGCAAGCAGCTATTAAACTTATAGCATCTCACTGGCTCTGCAACGCTGCGGGTTCAGTGCCTTCGTAGCCTCATGACTGCATGATGTTGGTCGTTTGCCAGGCTATTTCTTTGTCTCCAGCGGCAAACATCTGCTCCAGGTCTTGAGCCGCATCTCTGCTGGTGTCAGGCGCTGATTTTTGAGGTTTTGAAGGTGTTGAAATAGCAATGGCTTTTGCTGCTGTCCAGGTGCTTGCCTGCGGGCGTGTAGCTTGCGGGGTGAGCTCCGATGCATCAGGTGCCGGTACAAATCCTTGTGCAGGCGGTGCTTCCAGCCAGAAATCTTGATTGGGCAATTTTGTATGCGGACAGGTACTGGCTACTTCCAGTTGCCAGGCAATGCCATGCAGCCAGCTGGCGGCTTTTGGCTCAAAACGCACAATATCGGTCAGCAATGCCTTTTGAAAAGCGAACGCGTATTGCATCAGGCGGTCGTCCCAATGTTTCACAGACAATCGCACAAAAATTCCTGAACCTTTTGATTTGCTGTTCAACACCTGCGGCTGGCAGGTGATCCAACCCGGTGGAATGCCACTTTTGCGCAGCAGGTCGCGCATCACCACATGCACCAGCTGGGTGCGAACCGCGTTCTCCGAGCCGCCCTGTACGCTTGAATAAAAACCGCGGCTGGAGCTTGTGCCAGGCGCTGGCTGCTGTTTTGATGCCTGGCCAAAAAGTTTTTTTAAAAATAATTTCATTTTTACTCTAATCATGGTGTTTCTGGATGTTAACCACACCTTGGGCTATTGCCTGAAAACTGGCGGTGCTGTCGGCTACAGCGAGGGTGACATATTCCACAAATGCGGAAAGTTTCAATCGCCATGTGCGAGTTGAATCGCTGCTGTATAGCCCGATAAATCAGGCAAATAGCGAGACGTGCCAGCCTTGCTGGCAAATTGCGGCTTGCCAGCGTCAGGTGCTGCTCTGTGATACCTTTGCTCCTTCCATCGAATCTTGAAATCTTTATCAATGAACTCTGTCCAGGCCTCAGTCAAGGCGCTATCTCGCGATTTACCAATCAACCTGTCTCACGCCAGCTTGTCAAGCATGCGCTGCGGCATTGAAAAAGAAAGCCTGCGCGCCCTGACAAGCGGTGCCCTGGCGCTTACGCCGCACCCACTGGCCTTGGGCTCAGCACTGACGCACCCCAGCATCACGACTGACTTCAGCGAGTCCCAGCTTGAACTGGTTACCGGTGTGCACGCCAGCGTGCAGGCTGCCATAGATGAGCTCACGTGTATCCATCAGTTCGCCTACCGCAGCATGCAGGCCATTGGCGATGAAATGCTGTGGGTGTCTTCCATGCCCTGCGGCTTGCCAACCGATGAGACCATTCCGGTTGCGCGTTTTGGTTCGTCCAATGTTGGCCGTGCCAAAAGCGTCTACCGGCTGGGCCTGTCCCACCGCTACGGGCGGCGCATGCAAACGATTTCAGGCATTCACTACAACTGGTCGTTTCCGGGCGTTAGCAGCGATCAATACTTTGGCCTGATTCGCAACTTTCGCAGGCAGGCGTTTTTGCTGCTGTACCTGTTTGGTGCATCGCCCGCCGTTTGTTCAAGTTTTGTCGCAGGCCGCCAGCATGAGCTGCAGCAGCTCAATGCCAGCACGATGTACATGCCTTACGGTACTTCACTGCGCATGGGCCGGCTTGGCTACCAGAGCGATGCTCAGGCGTCCCTGGCGGTCAGCTATAACAGTCTGGAAGGCTACGCAGCATCGCTTGAGGAGGCGTTGACCCAACCTTACCCGGCCTATGAAAAAGTCGGCATCCAAAACCCCGGCGGCGACTACAACCAGCTGGCAACGTCGCTGCTGCAAATTGAAAACGAGTTTTACGGCACGATCCGGCCCAAGCGCGTCATCCAGTCGGGCGAGCGCCCGCTGCATGCACTGCGCGAACGCGGGGTGGAATACATCGAGGTGCGTTTGATGGATCTGGACCCGTTTGAGCCGGTTGGGATCACCCAGCAAACCATGCGCTTTTTAGATGTGTTTTTGCTGCATTGCCTGACGAGCAGCAGCCCGCCCGACAGCCCGGCCGAGATCGCCGCCCTGGCACGCAACCAGCACCGCACAGCAGCCCGTGGCCGCGAGCCGGGCTTGTTGCTGGAGCGCGATGGCCAGGAAGTCACACTGGCA
Organism: Polaromonas sp.; assembly: GCA_043754255.1. GTDB lineage: Bacteria > Pseudomonadota > Gammaproteobacteria > Burkholderiales > Burkholderiaceae_C > Polaromonas. Next base: position 5,293 of record JAYUVG010000185.1, read on the forward strand.
GATTGGGGCCGGCAAATCGTTGCCCAATGCGCGGCGCTGGCTACCGCGCTGGATGCTGCCCACGGCACGCTTGACTACAGTACCGCACTCGCAGCTGCCACCGCTGGTTTGAACGATGCAACTACCTTGCCATCGGCCAGGGTGCTGGCAGCCATGGCCAAGGATCACGACAACTCGTTTGTCAAATTTGTACGCGCGCAGTCTGAAAAAACCAAAGCGTATTTTCAGGCGTTGCCGTTCTCTAACGAGCAGCAATCGCACTTCAAACAACTCAGCCAGCAATCGCTGGCAGATCAAAAAAAGATTGAAGCATCAGACAGCATGCCTTTTGAGCTGTACCGCGAGCAGTATGTATCTGCTGATCGGCTCAACGTAGCTGAAAATCAGGCGCTTTTAAGTGTCTGATTGGGCTGTAGCCCAGGTGAAATGCGCGCAAGCAGCTACTATTTTGATAGCAAGCGGTGCTTCATTCGCCGCCGCGCATACAACCCCATAAACGCCAGCCCCAGCACCAGCGAGAACCAGCCAACAGCGGCTGATTGGGCCACGATGCTTTGCATGCCGGGTGAGGTGATGAAGTAGGGCGACACCACCACGCCCAGGCCAATCATGATGCAAAAAACGCCTTTGATGGCCAGCTCGTTGTTGGCTTTCAGGTCAATTTTTTTAACTGGTTTCAGGGCGGGTGTTGGGGGCAGGGGCATGGTGCAATCAGCTCGTTAAAAGTAACGCCACCGATAATACGTGCCAGCAACGAAAGATTATCAAAATGGCGATTCAGTGGTTTCCAGGGCACATGTACCTGACGCAAAAGGCGATAAGCGAGCGCATCAAGGAAATTGATGTGGTCATTGAATTGCTGGACGCGCGTTTGCCAGGCTCAAGTGCCAACCCCAAACTGACAGAGTTGACTGCATCGCGCCCCACGCTGAAGGTGCTGAACAAGCAGGACTTGGCTGACCCTGACGTCACTGCACTGTGGCTGGCGCATTACAACGCTCTGCCCAATACCCGAGCCATCGAACTGGACGCCAGTGAAGCCACACCCGCCCGCAAACTGATTGACGCCTGCCACACGCTGGCGCCGTTGCGCGGCAGCATGGTCAAGCCGATGCGGGTGCTGATTTGCGGCATACCCAACGTTGGCAAATCAACGCTGATCAACACGCTGACAGGCAAGCGCGCCACCAAAACCGGCGACGAAGCTGGCATTACCAAAATCGAGCAGCGCATTGTGCTGGCCGACGGCTTTTATTTGTGGGACACACCGGGCATGCTGTGGCCGCGCATCATCGTCGCGCAAAGCGGCTACAACCTGGCCGCCAGCGGCGCGATTGGCCGCAATGCTTTCAGCGAAGAGGAAGTAGCGCTGGAGCTGTTAAACCTGCTGATCAAAAAATACCCGGCTGCGTTGATGGATCGTTACAAGGTAGACATCACGGCTGAATCGACTGACGAGTCTGTGCTGGAAGATATTGGCCGCAAGCGCGGCGCTGTGCTGACCAAGGGCCGGATCAATTTGCAAAAGGCAGCGGAGATTGTGATTTACGAATTTCGCGCCGCAACGCTGGGCCGCATCACGCTGGAAACGCCCGCTGAATTTGCGGTGTGGCTGGCTGCCGGGCAACTGCTCGATGCTGAGCGGCAAGTAAAAAAAGACGCGATTGAAACCAACCGCTTGATCAAGTTCAAGAAAATTCCGCGGCCCGACAAACGCACGGCTGTGAACAAGCCAGTGTGAGTATCAGGCGCTGGAGAACACGCGTCATTCCCGCGAAGGCGGGAATCCAGGGGCATTGC
>JAYUVG010000186.1:0-26021 GCA_043754255.1 Polaromonas sp.
GTGCTGCTGGCCGAGGCAGAAGTGCCCTACGACCAGGTGCATGAGATGGAGGACATCAACGCCGAGTTTGGCCAGGCCGATGTGGCGATTATTTTGGGCGCCAACGATGTGGTGAACCCTGCGGCGCATGTCAAGGGCAGCGCCATCTACGGCATGCCGATTCTGGAGGCCTACAAAGCCAAAACCATCATTGTCAACAAGCGCTCGATGGCGGCGGGTTATGCGGGTCTGGACAACGAGCTGTTCTATATGGACAAAACCATGATGGTTTTTGGTGATGCGAAAAAAGTGATTGAAGACATGGGCAAGGCGATTGAGTAGTCAGTAGAAAACCTTCAACGCGGAGGGGAGGAGAGCGCGGAGGACGCGGAGAAGACAGGAATAATCTGCCTTTTCCTTGAATTCCTTCTGTTTCTCCTCTTACTCCTTTTACTCTGCGCCTCCGCGCCTCCGCGTTGAGGGAATCCGAAATGACACACCCGTTCAAGGCAGCTCCGTTCAAATTCCCAGCGTATCTTAGGGAAAACGCAATAGTCAGCAACAACACCTGCCTTGAGAATCCAGCGTTGCAAGTAAAAACACACCGGAGAACACCATCATGACCGTAGCCACCCAAGACCGCCCCTGGCTTAAAGCGTATCCACCCGGTGTACCCGCTGATGTCGATACCGACCAGTACCCATCGCTGGTTGCGTTGATGGAAGAAGCGTTTACAAAAAACGCGGCCAAAGTTGCCTACAGCTTTATGGGCAAGGAAGTCACGTTCGGCGAAACCGACAGTATGTCAGTGGCCTTTGGCGCGTACCTGCAAAGCCTGGGTCTGGCAAAGGGCGACCGCATCGCCATCATGATGCCCAACGTACCCCAATACCCCGTCACAGTTGCCGCCATACTGCGCGCCGGATTTGTGGTCGTCAATGTCAATCCGCTGTACACCCCGCGCGAGCTGGAGCACCAGTTAAAAGATTCAGGCGCCAAAGCGATTGTCATCATTGAAAACTTTGCCAACACGCTGGAGCAGTGCATTGGCAACACACCGGTTAAACACATTGTGTTGTGCGCCATGGGTGACCGGCTTGGTTTGCTCAAAGGTGCACTGGTCAATTACGTAGTGCGTAATGTCAAGAAAATGGTGCCAGTTTTCCATCTGCCCAGCGCAGTGCGCTTTAACGATGCGCTGGCCAAAGGTACTGCAGCAACGCTCAAGCGCCCGGACATCAAGCCCACCGATGTAGCAGTGCTGCAATACACGGGCGGAACCACTGGCGTGTCAAAAGGCGCCGTGCTGCTGCATAGCAACGTGATTGCCAACGTACTGCAGTCTGAAGCCTGGAACATTCCTGCCATGGCCACTTTGCAGCCCGGCGTGCAGCCGGTGTACGTGTGCGCGCTGCCGCTGTATCACATCTTCGCTTTTACCGTCAATATGATGCTGGGCATGCGTACCGGTGCCAAAAATATTTTGATCCCCAACCCGCGCGATTTGCCAGCTGTGCTCAAAGAATTGGCCAAACACAAAGTCAACAGCTTCCCGGCCGTCAATACGCTGTTCAATGGCCTGGCCAACCACCCTGACTTCAACACGGTGGACTGGTCGCAATTGAAAATTTCACTTGGCGGCGGTATGGCTGTGACCAGCGCAGTGGCCAAGCTGTGGCTGGAGAAAACCGGTTGCCCGATCTGCGAAGGTTACGGCTTGAGCGAGACCTCACCGTCTGCCAGCTGCAATCCAACTGACAGCAAGGCATTTACTGGAACCATCGGAGTGCCAATCCCGGGCACTTATTTCAAATTGCTCGATGACGACGGCAACGAAGTACCGCAAGGCCAACCGGGCGAAATCGCCATCAAGGGCCCGCAGGTCATGGCCGGCTACTGGCAGCGCCCTGACGAGACCGCCAATGTCATGACGGCTGACGGCTACTTTAAATCTGGCGATATTGGCATCCTGGACGACAACGGCTTTTTCAAAATTGTGGATCGCAAAAAAGACATGATTCTGGTCAGCGGCTTTAACGTATATCCCAACGAGATTGAAGACGTTGTCGGCAAACTCGAAGGCGTGCTGGAATGCGCCAGCGTAGGCGTTCCCGATGAAAAATCCGGTGAAGCCGTCAAACTGGTCATCGTCAAGAAAAATCCTGAGCTGACCGAAGCCCAGGTGCGCGCATACTGCAAGGAAAACCTCACCGGTTACAAGCAGCCCAAAGTTGTGGAGTTTCGCGCTGATTTGCCCAAGACCCCGGTTGGCAAAATCCTGCGGCGCGAGCTGCGGGATAAAAAATAACAACGCGTTTCGCCGCTGGCAGGAATGAGCAATCTTGTTCAACGCCGAAGGCTACATCCGGGATGCTATAGATTTAATAGCTGCTTGCGCGCTGTTTACGTTGGCTAGAGGTCTAAAGTACCTGTTTTTTGAATGCCGCGGCTTACAAACGCAGTTCATTCGAGGGAAGGCTGAATTCGCGGCCTGCCAGAAAAAGAACAATGCCCTGCGCAATGTGTTTGCCTGCCTGGGTCGCTAAACTCTCGAATTCGAAGAAAACAGCATTTACACGATACCCCACATGAGTCTGATCCCCGTCACCATCCTCACCGGCTTTTTGGGCTCGGGCAAAACCACGCTGTTAAAGCGCATCCTGACAGAGACGCATGGCCAGAAGATCGCCGTGATTGAAAACGAATTTGGCGAAGAAAACATTGACAACGAAATATTGGTCAATGACACGCAGGAAAACATCATCCAGATGAACAACGGCTGCATCTGCTGTTCGATCCGTGAAGATTTGCGTGAGACATTGCAACTGCTGGCTGAAAAAAAGCGCAAAGGTGAACTGGTGTTTGACCGGGTGGTGATTGAAACCACTGGCCTGGCCGATCCCGGGCCTGTGGCGCAAACTTTTTTCATGGACGAAGAAATTGCCGAGCAGTATTTGCTGGATTCGATTTTGACGCTGGTAGATGCCAAGCACGCCAACGCCCAGCTCAATGACAGGCAGGAAGCGCGCCGTCAAATTGGCTTTGCTGACCAGATATTCATCAGCAAGACGGATCTGGTGGCCGAGGCTGAAGTTAAGGCGCTGATGCATCGCCTGACACAGATGAACCCGCGTGCACCCCAAAAGGCGGTGCATTTTGGCGATGTGGCAATTGCCGATGTGTTTGACCTGCGCGGTTTTAACCTGAATGCCAAGCTGGACATTGACCCGGATTTCCTTAAGGCCGATGACCACGATCACGACCATGATGATCACAACCACGTCCATGGTGAGCAGTGCGACCATCCGTCCCACAAAGAGGCTGGATCACACCACCCACACGCGCATGACGATGTTCAAAGCTTCGTATTTCGTTCCGAAAAAGCTTTTAACCCAGCCAAACTGGAAGATTTTTTGGGCGCCATTGTCAATATCTATGGCCCGCGAATGTTGCGATACAAGGGCGTCCTTCACATGGAAGGAACCGAGCGTAAGGTTATTTTTCAGGGGGTGCACCAGCTGATGGGAAGCGATTTGGGACCAGCCTGGGCTGAAGGCGAGGCAAAGACCAGCAAAATGGTGTTTATTGGCATTGACCTGCCCAAAGATATATTCATGCAGGGACTGGAGCAGTGCCTGGTTCAAGCCTAGGTTTTTTTGGCCGCATGGCTAGCGGTCGAAGTTTGTTTGAGATAACTTGCACTGGAAGGATGTGTTAATTCTCCAACAGTTTCGGTTAATTTTCAGGATGTGAACAGCCAGCCGTTACAATCGCGCGCCAGCCAGTGCAGCTGACCTGACACTTCAATGACAAAAGGTGCGGGCAATATTCAAAGGCGGTATGTCAGAGGCGGTTTTATAAGAGGCGATATATCAGAGGAGACCGGTAGTGAAAGCGAAAGCAACAAAAAATGGCAAATCAGCGGCCAAAGTGGTCGGTAAAACTATCAAGGCATCAAAGCCTCCGACAAAGCCGCAGATAAATGCGCAAAAAAAGCCGCAGACTAAATCGCTGACAAAACAACAGGTCAAGCCTCCTGTCAAATCAGCTCCCAAAGCAGTTGTAAAAGTAACTGCAAAGCCAGCGGTGAAAGCACCTGCTAAGGTGGCGAGGCAGCCGGTCAAAGTTGCTGCAAAGCCGTCGGTCAAAAAACCTGCTGCTCCAGCAACAAACTCCAAGTCCATGCTGAAAAAACCACTGGCAAAGCCAGCATCCAAGTCGGCTACCCAAACAACCACCAAAAAACCAGTGCCCAAAGTGATCGTAAAAGTGCCGCCCAAAGTAAATGTCAAGACAGCAGTAAAAAAAGCTCCTGCGGCGATGCCAAAACCCGCTGTCAAAACCACAGTAAAAACTATAGTGAAAGCCGCACCTAAGGTAGTTGCTAAACCAGCGCCCAAAAGTAAAGTTGTTACTCCGCCAGTCAAGATCAAGCCGCAACCCGCCGCTGGTAAAAAACTTGAAAAAACTGTAGTCCCCCCAGTTGTGGTGGCTCCTGTTGCTGTCGTCAAACCAGCGGTTTACAACAACGGCTTGCCGCCGCCACCACCCCTCAAGCCAGGCCGCCGAAGTTCTTCGCGCGCACTGGCCCATATGCCTCCCCCCGCACCCATGGTGCCTACCCATGCGCCAGACGCAGCAAAAGCCAGTTACTCCACAATGACAGAACGCGTGATCGCGCCGCCACCCCACGTGGCTGCGAAAAAAGACCCCAAGCTAGCCAACAACTGGAAATCCAAAACCCCTGACACTTTGACAGACGAGGAAGTCAAAGCCATGCCCGATGCTGAATACATGAACGACATGCAAATGGCGTTTTTCCGCCATCGGTTGTCCATCCTCAAGCAGGACATCCACAACAGCGCGGGCGCCACAACCGAGCACTTGCGTGAAGACACCACGGTGGTTCCTGACCCTGCTGACCGTGCCACGATTGAAGAAGAGCATGCCCTTGAGTTGCGTACCAGAGACCGCGAACGCAAACTGCTCAAAAAAATCGAGCAGTCTATCGGCCGGATTGATTCAGGTGACTATGGTTACTGCGATGAAACCGGCGAACCCATTGGCGTGGGACGCCTGATTGCCAGGCCAACGGCCAGCCTGTCACTGGAGGCGCAGCAACGCCGCGAGCTGAAGCAAAAAATGTTTGGTGACTAGTCTTACCCAGTATCCATTTAATTCCTGCATCATGGCAAAAGACGACACCGCTCCGGGCTTGTTATCCAAAATGGTGAGGTTTGTTCGCAATCCTGCCACAAGCTGGTCAGAGCTGGACACGAAGGAAACTGACCGGGACGAGGCCGTCAGCAAGTTGCATTTGAAGGAAATGATTGAACGCAAGCGGCGCAATGATTTTGTGCGCAAGCGTGAATTTGACATGCTCCGAAAGATGCGCAAACGCGAAGCCATTGTTGGGCAAGATCCGGCAGCCAGGCCGTCTTTTTTCCAGAGCAGTATTCCTTCAAAGCCCGATGACCGTGCCAAAACGCTTAAAAAAATCGATGAAATTGAAGCGCAAATGTCAATGCAGTGGTGGAAAACCAAGCAGGGCAATGCGTCATCATTTCAGTCCAGCGTGCCCGCAGGTGATTCATCTTTGAACTTTCCGTCTGTTTCAAATCCAGCCGCACCAGATCGCAATTTTGCCGCGCCCCTGTTAAAAAATGCCTTGCCTGCCGCGAATGGTTATACCCTTACCGAACCGGCTGGGTTGCAGTCACTTCAGGCCAGCAAAACTACCCAGGCAACGCCAGCAATTTCATCCATACCGCTGCAACCACTGGCAATGCCTGACGCGACAATGGACGCTTCTGTGCCGCGTTCATTTTCTGTTGCTGCATCACTGGCCAGACCTTTGGGCATCAACAGGTTGGCCGGTGACAGCAGCGATGCGGGGGTTTCAGACTTTACTGCAACCAACATGATGGCCCTGGAAGTACTGGAAATAGCCCACGATGCAGAATTGGAAGAGGCATCGATTCGCTACGCCAACGGCGACGACACGGGTGCTGAGGCAGGCCTGCTGGAGATGCTGGCTGCTGGCAGCATACGCGCCGGGCAATCTGAAACCTGGATGGTCTTGTTTGATTTGTACCGCGCAACTGACCAGCAGGAAAAATTTGAAAATACAGCCACCCGGTTTGTTCAAAAATTCGACCGCTCCGCACCACAATGGTTTTCGTTGCCTGATGCAGTTAAACAAATGGCTGTTCCGCTGGCTGCTGCTTCGGCTCAAGGGCCGGTAGCTGACTGGATATCTCCATCTTCGATAGGTATTCAAACCATCGCTGCGCTGAACGCAGCATTGACCAAAGCGCCGATGCCGTGGCGTCTTGACTGGAGCAACCTTAAAACCGTTGAGCCAGCAGCTGTTGATGCCATGTGCAAGGCGTTTTCCAATTGGGCGGGGCAAAGCGTGCAGCTGTGCTTTATTGGCAATGACCAATTACAGCAAGTACTGCAAAAAAGCACTCCCTCTGGCGAACGTGATACCGACCAGGACTGGTGGCAACTGCGGATGCAGGCACTGCGGGTTACACACAGGCCCGATGAGTTTGAGCTGGCTGCGCTTGATTTTTGTGTCACCTATGAGGTTTCACCACCTTCATGGGAAACCGCACATTGTGACTACAAGTCCATTGACGCACATGGCAAGGCAGTGCCGACACACACCATCATTGGAGATGTGTTTCGGGACTCATTTTCATCCGGTCTCAGCATGCAGGACGGCGACAGCATGTTGAATTCTCAAATGGGTAATTTGCTGTCAGTTGAACTGGCAGGTCAAATACAAGGGGATGCTGCAACGATGCTGGATGTGCTGCAAGTCAAACTCAAAGGCGCTGACACGATGGTGATTTCATGTGCCAAACTCATCCGGGTTGATTTTTCAGCAGCCGGCACTCTGCTTAATTGGGTGTGCGCTCGCCAGGAAGAAAACCGATCGGTTCATTTCTGTGATGTCAATCGTCTGGTGGCTGCATTTTTTAATGTGATCGGCATTACCGAACACGCCAAAGTGACCCCACGCAGAGACTGAATGCCTGAGATTGTTTTCAGTCGGTCAAACCCCTGAAAGCATGGTGAATGTTATTTTATTAAGACTTGGGTTTGGATATGGGTGGTGATTCTTTGCAGCATTCCTGATCCAAATAATCGGTCAAAAAAGTTTCTCAGGCATTGCGACACTGCATTTCCGAATGGCAGACTTATCCATTGATCGGCCAACGTCAAGCCGGTTCATCTTCCGCCAGTTTTAACTGTCAAACGCCAATAGTTGCGGCATGCATCTAATCGAGTACTTTCACTCAATGTGCTAAGTACCTAATTTATATAAGCTTTTTCAATTTTATAAATTTTGGACAGTCGCGCCTAAGTCTTTGATTCCATTGAAAAAAATTGTTTCAGCCTACTTGCACAAGCGAACTTTGCTGATAAAGTGGGAGTAAGTGCAATTTAGTGGTGAAATGTGTTTTTCAAGGGTTTCAAGCGTGTTTCAAGGTGCCTCTTCTTTAACTCTCGATTCTAAAGGTCGGCTGTCTGTGCCAACCCGGCATCGTGACGTTTTGAGTGCCACTGCAGCCTGCCAGCTCACCATTACCAGGCATCCACATGGTTGCCTGATGATTTTTCCCCGCAACGAGTGGGAAAAATTTCGCGAGAAAATCGCCTCATTGCCCATGCAAGCCCAGTGGTGGAAACGAATCTTCATGGGCAACGCAATGGATGTTGACATGGACGCAACGGGGCGGGTACTGGTCTCGCCTGAATTGCGTGCTGCGGCCGGCATCAGCAAAAACAGTGTTTTGCTTGGCATGGGCAACCACTTTGAATTGTGGGACGCAGCGACCTACGCTGCACATGAAGCTGAGCAGATGAAAGGCGACATGCCTGACGTCTTCAAGGATTTTTCTTTTTAGAAAGATGATGGTGCAGGAACCATGGACACACCGCACTGTCTTGTTGAACGAAGCCATTGCAGCGCTTCACATTTCACCAGACGGTCACTATATCGACGCGACATTTGGGCGGGGTGGTCATTCGCGGTTGATTCTTTCACAGCTTTCAGAGCAGGGAACACTGACTGCGTTCGACAAAGATCCGGAAGCAGTCGCCGAGGCGCGCACTATCAGCGATTCACGGTTTGCAATCCGCCACGAGGGCTTCAAGCACCTCGATCAGCTCAAAGCATCAAGCGTTGCCGGATTGTTGATGGATCTGGGCATCAGCTCACCGCAAATCGACAACGCGGCCCGGGGGTTTTCATTTCGCGGGGACGGCCCACTGGACATGCGCATGGACACCACGCGGGGTCAGAGCGTTGCACAGTGGCTGGCCGATGCATCAGTGGACAGCATGACGGAGGTGATTCGTGACTATGGTGAAGAGCGGTTTGCTGGGCCGATTGCGAAGGCGATTGATCGTGCAAGGCAGGAGCGGGGTGCCATCCAGCGCACGCGCGAACTGGCCAGTATCGTGGCTGGCGCCGTCAAAACCCGCGAGCCGGGCAAGGATCCTGCAACGCGCACCTTTCAGGCTTTTCGGATTTTCATCAACGCTGAGCTTGAAGAGCTCACCCAGGCGTTGACCGCGTCACTCAACTGTTTGCAATCTGGAGGCCGGCTGGTCGTGATCAGTTTTCATTCACTCGAAGACCGCATCGTCAAGCAGTTCATTGCCGAGCACTCGCGCGAGGTTTTTGACCGCCGTGCGCCGTTTGCAGCGCCCAAAGCCATGCGCCTGAAGGCATTGGGACGTGTCAAACCGGGTGAAGATGAGATCGCTGCCAACCCGAGAGCGCGTAGCGCGGTCATGCGGATTGCAGAGCGCACCGGGGTGCCTGCATGACACGGCTCAATCTGGTGCTGTTGCTGGCTGTTTTGGCGAGCGCACTTTACCTGGTGCGCATCCAGTACGAGTCCCGCAGGCTCTACGTTGAGCTTGAGAAGGCCACCACCAAAAGCCGTGCCATTGAAGCCGAAAACGAGCGCCTGCAAGTTGAAAAACGCGCCCAGGCAACACCGCTGCGGGTTGAAAAGCTGGCCAAAGACAAATTGCAAATGCGCACGGTGACGCCTGCAATCACGCATTACGTCACCCAAAGCGGTGTCGCTGTAACCGGTGGTGTCAAATGAGCCGCAGTGTGCAGTACACATCAAGTCCGTTGCTGGCCAGCAAAACGCCGGTGTGGCGCAGCAAGTTTGTGGTGGCGTCAATCGCTTTGGCGTTTGCTGGCCTGGCGGGTCGTGCAGTTTACGTGCAGGTACTGGGAAACGAGTTTTTTCAAAAGCAGGGCGAAGTACGTTTTGCCCGCACGCTCGAGCTGCCTGCCAATCGCGGACGTATTCTGGATCGCAATGGCCTGATCTTGGCGTCCAGCGTGCCCGCGCCCAGCATCTGGGCAATTCCTGAAGACATCAGTGCAACCAAGCCGCAGCTTGTTGAGCTGGCCAAATTGCTGAATATTCCGCTGGCTGAACTAAATAAAAAACTGGCAGACGAGGATAAAAGTTTTATCTGGATCAAGCGCCAGGTTGACGACGAAGTAGCCAAAAAAATCGCTGCACTGGGTATTAAAGGCATTTACCAGCGCAAGGAATACAAACGTCAGTATCCAGAGGGCGAAACCATCGCGCATGTGGTGGGCTTTACCAATGTGGAAGACCGTGGACAAGAGGGCATGGAGCTGGCTTTCAACAAGGAGCTTGCTGGCAGAGCTGGTTCGCGCCGCGTTATCAAGGACAGGTTAGGTCGGGTAGTGGAAGACACACGCGAGCAGATACCGCCAGTTGACGGAAAAGATTTGCAACTGTCCATTGACAGCAAAATGCAGTTTGTTGCTTATCAAAAAGTACGCGATGCAGTGATTGCCAACAAGGCGGTAGCCGGTAGCGTGGTGATGCTGGATGCCATCACTGGTGAAGTTCTGGCAATGGCCAACTACCCCAGTTATGTGCCCGACAAGCGGCAAAGCATGTCCGGCAACCAGCTGCGAAACCGCGCGCTGACCGATACGTTTGAACCTGGGTCGGTGATGAAAGCCTTCACAGTGGGGCTGGCGCTGGAGTCTGGCCGCGTCAAGCCTTTAACGCCGATTCAAACCGCACCTGGGCGCATGCAAATCACCGGCTCAACAATTTCTGATGCGCATCCGCATGGTGTGCTGACAGTGCAGGAAGTCCTTCAAAAATCAAGCAACGTCGGCACCGTGAAAATGGCCATGCAAATGCAGCCGCGCGAAATGTGGGATGTGTTCTCTCAAGCCGGTTTTGGACAAAAGCCGCAAATTTCTTTCCCGGGCGTGGTGTCGGGGCGTCTGCGGCCGTACAAAACCTGGCGGCCTATTGAGCAGGCCACCATGTCCTATGGCTATGGTTTGTCGGCATCGCTGTTCCAGATGGCGCGTGCCTACACGGTGTTTGGTCATGACGGTCAGATCATCCCGGCCACTTTGCTCAAAAACGATGAAGCTGCAACCGGCGTGCAGGTGTTTTCCAGCAAGACGGCAGCTGAAGTTCGCACCATGCTGCAAATGGCAGCTGGCCCGGGCGGTACTGGCCAGAAAGCACAAACATTGGGCTATTCGGTCGGCGGGAAATCAGGCACGGCCTACAAACAGGTCGGTAAAAGTTACGGCACTGACAAGGACAGGAAGTACCGCGGCTGGTTTGTCGGCATGGCACCGATTGACAAGCCACGCGTGATTGTTGCGGTGATGATTGACGAGCCTCGTGCGGGCAAATATTACGGCGGCGATGTGGCTGCACCGGTGTTCAGCGAGCTCGTGCAGCAAGCGCTGCGCATAAAGGGCGTGCAGCCTGACATGTCGGTCAAACCACAAATCGTGACAAATGCAGTGGAGGAGTCGTTTTGACCACGCAGTTGCACACGCCGCAGGAAGCTGCTGTCTGGCTGCGAGAGCGTGTTACCGGCAGCTTGTATGCGGACAGCCGCAGTGTGCAACCCGGTGACGGTTTCATTGCCTGGCCGGGAGCCGCAACTGATGCGCGCCAGTACGTTGCTGGCATTTTGCAGGCCGGTGTCAATGCCTGTTTAGTAGACAGTCAAGGCCTTGACAAGTATCACTTTGCTAGCGAAAAAATAGCAGCATATGCAGATTTGAAAAGCGCTGCAGCGTCAATTTCTTCCATTTATTTTGACGAACCCAGCAAACAACTGCAGACCATTGCCATCACCGGAACCAATGGAAAAACGTCCACTGCCTGGTGGCTGGCGCATGCACTTGGCAAGCTGAACCGAAAATGCGGCATGGTCGGCACCCTTGGCATTGGCGCACCTGATGGCCTTGTGTTTAACGGTCTGACCACACCTGACCCGGTGTTGCTCCAGCAGCAGTTGCGCCGCTTTGTCGAAGAAGGTTTTTCGGCTTGTGCAATTGAAGCTTCGTCCATTGGCATCGCCGAGCAGCGCCTGGATGGCACGCATTTTCAGGTTGCTGTTTTCACCAATTTCACGCAAGACCATTTGGACTATCACGGCTGTATGCAAAGCTACTGGGCAGCCAAGGCAGCGCTGTTTGACTGGCCTGGCTTGCAATCAGCGGTTATCAATATTGACGATGCCAAAGGGCTGGAGTTGAGCTTGCAGCTCAAGACGACTGGCCTGGATTTGTGGACACTGGCTATCAACAGTCCCGCCAGACTGCAGGCGCAAAACCTTGAACATGTTACTGGCAGCCTGAAGTTTGACGTTGTTGAAGGAAGCCAGCGAGAAACCGTCACTGCCTCTTGCATGGGTCTGTACAACGTTTCCAATCTTCTTGGCGTGATCGGTGCGCTTCGCGCATTGGATGTGGCACTCAAGGATGCAGTCAGGGCGTGCTGTGATTTGCCCGCAGTACCAGGAAGATTGAACACGTTGGGTGGCTCGGGTACGCCACTGGTGGTCATTGACTATGCGCATACCCCTGATGCGATAGACAAAGTGCTGATGGCTCTGAAACCTGCGGCCCAGGCCAGAGGCGGCCAGTTGTGGTGTGTGTTTGGGTGCGGCGGTGACCGTGACGTATCCAAGCGAGCATTGATGGCTGCCAGTGCACAAAAAAACGCAGACAAAATAGTTGTGACCAGCGACAACCCGCGCAATGAAGACCCGGTCAGCATCATTCGTCAGGTATTGCTAGGGTGTACACACCGTGAACAAGCGCGTGTGCAGGCAGACCGTGCACTGGCTATCGCTCAAACCATCGCCGATGCGCAACCAGATGACGTGGTGCTGCTGGCTGGAAAAGGTCATGAAAATTACCAGGATATTCACGGCGTTAAATATCCGTTTGACGACAAGGTTCACGCAAAAATGGCGCTGAATTTGCGGCAGCCGTCAGGTTGCGCATCATGATGACTTTGCAGCAGGCATCACACTGGTTGCGTACCGCGGAGTTGGTGGGCGATAGCCAGGCAATCATCCAGCGTGTCAATACGGACACGCGAAGCCTGCAGAGAGGCGACCTGTTTGTGGCACTCAAGGGCGACAAGTTTGATGCCCATGATTTTCTGCATCAGGCCAAAGCCAGCGGCGCAGTTGCAGCTATTGCGCAGCATGGCTTGGCGCAGGCAGGACTGTCAGGTCTTCAGGTACCTGATTCCAAACAGGCTTTGGGACAGCTTGCTGGCGGCTGGCGCAGCCAGTTTGAATTGCCGCTGATAGCTGTCACAGGCAGCAACGGCAAGACCACCGTGACGCAGATGATTGCATCTATCCTGCAGGCTTTCAAGCCCGCGCAATCTTTCGCAACAAAAGGCAATTTGAACAACGACATTGGTGTGCCATTGACGTTGCTTGGCCTGACAAAAGCACATCATATTGGTGTGGTGGAACTCGGTATGAACCATCCTGGCGAAATTGCTTTGCTGGCGAATATGGTCAAGCCGACGGTAGCCCTGGTCAACAACGCACAGCGTGAGCATCTTGAATTCATGGGCACAGTTGAAGCAGTCGCTCACGAAAACGGCGCAGTGATTGATGCACTGGGCGCAGAAGGTGTGGCCGTGTTTCCTGCCGATGACGACTACACACCTGTCTGGAAACAAAAATCAGGCTTGCGTTCCAGTTTGACTTTTGCCATGACGGGCCATGCCGATGTCACTGCGGATGCCATTTGGACTGGCGCTCAGTGGGAAGTTGCAGCGAAAACACCGCAGGGGCAATTGGCATTTACATTGAATATTGCAGGCGTTCATAACGTAAAAAATGCGCTGGCCGCAACTGCCTGTGCGTTGGCTGCGGGTGTGCCGCTGGAATGCATCTCCAAAGGCTTGGGTGAATTTAGGCCTGTGACAGGACGTTCACGTGCTGTGCAACTCCAGGTTGGTGGCCACCATTTCACGTTAATTGATGACACCTACAACGCTAACCCGGATTCCATGCGTGCAGCCATTGACGTGCTGGCAGCACTGCCTGGCCCACGGCTGCTGGTGATGGGTGACATGGGTGAAGTAGGCGACCAAGGGCCTCAATTTCATGAAGAAGCAGGACGTTGGGCGCATGCACGGGGTATCGACACGCTTTACACACTGGGCGCGCAGTCCAGTTTGGCAAGCCACGTTTTTGCCAGTTGCAACCCGACTCAAGGCCAGCATTTCGAAAGCATTGATGCGCTCACAGCTGTTATTGCCAAACAGCTGTCCGGCTTTGGCAGCGTGCTCGTCAAAGGCTCACGGTTTATGAAAATGGAACGCGTGGTCATGTCAATACAAGAACAAAAAAGAGGTGTTGCATGCTGATCAGTCTGGCTCATTGGCTTCAGGGGCTTTCGCCAGAGTTCGGATTTTTCCGGGTGTTTCAGTACCTGACGTTTCGCGCCGTGATGGCGGCACTGACGGCGCTGTTGATGGGATTGATAGCGGGCCCTGTTGTGATTCGCAGATTGGCTGCACTGAAAATTGGCCAGCCAATTCGAGAGTACGCCATGCAAACCCATCTGAGCAAAGCAGGCACGCCAACCATGGGCGGCGTTCTGATTTTGTTGTGCATTGCCGTGTCAACCTTGTTGTGGGCAGATCTGTCCAACCGCTTTGTCTGGATTGTGTTGCTGGTAACTCTGGGTTTTGGTGCCATTGGTTGGGCAGACGATTGGCGAAAAGTGGTTCACAAAGATCCGGAAGGCATGCGCTCACGCGAAAAATACCTGTGGCAATCGGCCATTGGCCTGATTGCGGCGCTGTACCTGGTTTTCAGTATTTCAGAAAGCTCCAACATGCGGGTCATTGGCCTGTTCATCAGCTGGGTGCAATCGGGCTTTGATGTGAATCTGCCGCCCAAGGCTGGCCTCTTGGTGCCATTCGTCAAGGAAATCAGTTACCCACTGGGTGTGTTTGGGTTCGTTATCCTGACCTATCTGGTCATCGTAGGGTCAAGCAACGCCGTCAATTTGACTGACGGACTAGACGGCCTGGCCATCATGCCTGTCGTGATGGTCGGCTCTGCGTTAGGCGTTTTTGCGTACGTTACTGGCAGCGCAGTGTATTCAAAATATCTTTTTTTCCCGCATATCCCGGGCTCTGGTGAGCTGATGATTTTTTGCGCTGCGATGGCTGGCAGTGGCTTGGCTTTTTTGTGGTTCAACACGCATCCTGCACAAGTTTTTATGGGCGATGTGGGCGCGTTGGCACTTGGCGCCGCGCTGGGAACGATTGCAGTGATTGTTCGGCAGGAAATTGTGCTGGCCATCATGGGCGGCATATTTGTGGTGGAAGCCTTGTCGGTCATGCTGCAGGTCATGTACTTCAAGTACACAAAAAAGCGCTTTGGCACAGGCCGCCGGATTCTGAAAATGGCGCCGCTGCACCACCACTTTGAAAAAAGTGGCTGGAAAGAAACGCAGGTTGTTGTGCGTTTCTGGATCATCACCATGCTGCTGTGCCTGGTTGGCCTTTCCACCTTGAAGCTCAGATGAAGCATTTAGCAGATCAAGAAGTACTTGTGCTGGGTCTGGGCAATTCCGGCCTGGCTATGGCACGCTGGTGCGAAAGGCGTGGCGCGCAAGTGACGGTGGCAGATACACGCCCCAGCCCGCCGCAGCTTGCAACGTTGCTGGCCGATGTTCCTTCAGCGAATTTTGTCCATGCTGACATGACAGCAGCCTTGCTGGATCGCGCGTCGTATAGCATGGTGCTTAAAAGTCCGGGTTTGAGCCCTGCCAGTGTTGCTGCTGTGACCGATGTTGCCATTACGCGCGGCTTGGTGGTCGGCAATGAACTCAGTCTGTTTTCTCAAGCGCTTGCTGATTTGAAAATTGATGTTGCGTATGCACCGCAGGTCATCGGCATCACCGGCACTAACGGCAAGACAACCGTGACATCGCTGACAGGCCAGTTGGTGCTGCGCGCAGGCAAAACAGTTGCAGTTGCTGGCAACATTGGCCCCACCCTGCTCGACACACTGGCTGCCATGCTTGACGCTGAGACTTTGCCCGAAGTCTGGGTGCTGGAGCTGTCCAGTTTCCAGCTTGATGGCATAAACAACTTTGAGCCGACAGCAGCAACGGTGCTGAACGTATCGCAAGATCATCTGGACTGGCACGACACCTTTGAAGGCTATGTTGCTGCCAAAAACAATGTGTATGGCGCTGCCGGCATGATGCTGCTCAACCGCCAGGATGCGCTGGTGATGGCAGCTGTACCTGTTGTTGCGAAAGGCAAGCTGCTTCGCAGTTACTCAAGCTATGGTCATGACGAACCGCAAAGGCCAGGAGATTACGGTATTGAAACCGTGAACGGCATGGCATGGCTGGTGCGCGCTGCACAGGCCGACGAAACCATCAAGCGCAAGAGGGCAGACAAGGCTGTAGATGTGGAATTGCATATCCAGCGCCTGATGCCAGTCGATGCACTGCGCATTCATGGCCTGCACAATGCCACCAATGCGCTGGCGGCGCTGGCATTGGCAAGTAGCGCTGGTTGTGCCTTGAGCCCCATGTTGCATGGGCTGCGTGAATATCGGGGCGAGCCGCATCGGGTTGAATCGGTAGCAATCATTAACGGTGTTGAGTATTTTGACGACAGCAAGGCAACCAATGTGGGCGCTACTGTCGCTGCACTGACTGGCTTGGGGTCTGGGCGCAAGCTGGTGGTTATTTTGGGCGGGGTTGGCAAAAACCAGGATTTCCTGCCCTTGGCTGCGCCTGTATCCCGGTATGCGCGGGCTGTGATTTTGATAGGCCGCGATGCGCTTTTGATCAAGGCTGCATTAGAAGGTCTGAATACCACGGTACTTTCCGCTGAAGACATGCAGCACGCCGTCAGCCTGGCTGCTAAAGAGGCGCGAGTAGGCGATGCTGTGCTGTTGTCACCTGCCTGCGCCAGCTTTGACATGTTTGACAACTACGAACACCGGGCCCGCATGTTTTGCGAATCAGTGCAAGCCCTGGCTCTGGATGAGGGAGCAGTGCTGTGATTGCAAACGCTGGAATCACCGCACGGGTTTTCGGATGGTTCGCCAGTGCGACGGGTGCTGGCAAGTCAGGAGCAGTTGCCTTGCCGGTTCGTCTGAGTGGACAAAACTCAGTCAGCTCTCGCTCGGCACCCGTCAGTCTGGCAGGTTTTGACCAGGCTCTGGTGTGGGTCACGGTTGCACTGTTGGCATTCGGGCTGGTCATGGTGTATTCGGCATCCATTGCCATGCCTGACAACCCCAAATTCGCCCGTTACGCGCCTACCCATTTCGTGATGCGCCACGTGTTGTCATTGGCGGTTGCATTTGTTGTGGCTTTGCTGGCTTTTCAAGTGCCAGTGGCGACTTGGGAAAAACTGGCACCCTGGTTGTTTGTGGCATCACTGATTTTGTTGATGTTGGTGCTGGTGCCATTTATCGGCAAAGGCGTTAATGGCGCGCGCCGCTGGATCACGTTGGGCTTCATGAATTTTCAGCCTTCAGAGCTGGCCAAATTTGCGGTGCTGCTGTATGCAGCTGATTACATGGTTCGCAAGATGGATGTCAAAGAGCGCTTTTTTCGTGCTGTGCTGCCAATGGCTGTAGCTATCGCAGTGGTCGGCTTGCTGCTATTGGCAGAGCCTGACATGGGCGCGTTCATGGTGATTTCAGTGATTGCAATGGGCATCCTGTTTTTAGGGGGTGTCAACGCCCGCATGTTTTTTGTCATAGCTCTGGTGGTGGTGATTGCATTTGGGCTGATGGTCATGCTCAGCGAATGGCGACGCGAGCGGATTTTTGCTTACCTGGATCCATGGAGCGAAAAGCACGCGTTGGGCAAGGGTTACCAGCTGTCGCATTCACTGATCGCTTTTGGTCGTGGCGAAATTTTCGGGGTCGGACTGGGCGGCAGCATCGAAAAACTGCATTGGCTGCCTGAAGCCCACACTGACTTTTTAATGGCAGTGATTGGCGAAGAATTCGGGCTGATCGGTGTGCTGACTGTCATTGCCCTCTTTATGTGGATGGTCAGGCGCATCATGCACATCGGCCGTCAATCGATTGCGCTTGACAGGCTGTTTGCCGGACTGACGGCGCAGGGTATCGCGATATGGATTGGCTTTCAGACCTTTATCAATATTGGTGTCAATTTGGGCGCTTTGCCCACCAAAGGATTGACACTGCCTTTGATGAGTTATGGCGGTTCGGCCATCTTGATGAACCTGATTTCACTGGCTGTGGTGCTCCGGATTGACTATGAAAACAGATTGTTGATGCGGGGAGGCCGAGCATGACAGCACACTGCGCATTGATCATGGCTGGCGGCACAGGGGGCCACATTTTTCCGGGTTTGGCTGTGGCTGAAGCTTTGCGCGACAAGGGCTGGCGGGTGCATTGGCTGGGCGGCAAGGGCACTACAGCCAGCCCAAGCATGGAAAGCCAGCTCGTGCCGCCACGCGGGTTTGCGTTTGAAGCGATTGACTTTTCTGGCGTGCGCGGCAAGGGAGTTGTCACGCTGGCTTTGCTGCCCATCAGGCTGCTGAAAGCGTTCTGGCAAAGCATTCAGGTGCTGAGGCGGGTCAAGCCGCAAGTGGTGATTGGCCTGGGTGGCTACATTGCATTTCCGGCCGGCATGATGGCTGTTTTGCTGGGCAAGCCTTTGGTGCTGCATGAACAAAATTCGGTGGCTGGGTTGGTCAATAAAGTTCTGGCGCAGGTTGCAGACCGGGTGTTTACGGCTTTCCCGAATGTGCTGAAGAACGCCCAGTGGGTGGGCAACCCGTTGCGAACAGCGTTCACGCAGCAAGCAGCACCCGACGTTCGTTTTGCAGGGCGCACCGGGCCATTGCGCCTGTTGGTCGTTGGCGGGAGTTTGGGAGCAAAAGCGCTAAACACTATCGTGCCCCAAGCACTTGCACTGATGCCTGCGCGCGAGCGTCCCATCGTCACGCACCAAAGCGGTACAAAGCAGATTGACGAACTGCGTGCCAATTACGCATCCGCAAATGTTGAGGCAACGCTAACGCCGTTTATTGACGACACAGCAGTTGCGTTCGCGGATGCCGACCTGATCATTTGCAGGGCGGGTGCCAGCACGGTGACTGAAATTGCAGCGGTAGGCGCTGCGGCATTGTTTGTGCCTTTTCCATCGGCTGTTGACGACCACCAAACCAGCAACGCCCGATTTTTGGTGCAGCAAGGCGGCGGCTGGCAAATTGCCCAAAACGATCTGACACCTCAAGTACTCGCAGATATGCTACAAAAAACAGAGCGGCTTGCGCTATTAACAAATGGGCTACAGGCCAAAAAGATGCAAAAAACAGAAGCAGCAGCTTGCGTGGTGGCTGCGTGCGAAGAACTTGTTGGCAAGAGGCAAGGGCTATGAAGCACGCGATCAAACATATTCATTTCATTGGCCTGGGTGGTTCGGGCATGTCCGGCATTGCCGAGGTATTGCACAACCTGGGTTACGTGATTTCAGGCTCGGATTTATCCAGCAGCAGCACCTTGCAGCGCTTGTCCAGCATGGGTATCAAAACCTTTGTCGGTCATGCTGCCGAAAACCTGGCCAGTGTTGATGCAGTGGTCACATCCACTGCTGTGCAGGCAGACAACCCTGAAGTGCTGGCCGCACGTGAAAAGAAAATACCTGTCGTACCACGCGCACTGATGCTGGCTGAACTGATGCGCCTCAAGCAGGGCATTGCAATTGCCGGTACGCATGGAAAGACCACCACCACCAGCCTGGTCTCCAGCATATTGGCTGAAGGTGGCCTGGATCCGACTTACGTCATTGGTGGCCGCTTGAACAGCCTTGGGGCCAACGCAAAACTGGGCTCGGGTGACTACATCGTGGTGGAAGCCGATGAGTCCGATGCATCGTTTTTAAACCTGTTGCCGGTGATGGCTGTGGTGACCAACATTGATGCTGACCATATGGAAACCTATGGCCATGACTTTGGAAATCTGAAAAAAGCCTTCGTCGATTTTTTGCACCGCATGCCTTTTTACGGCACCGCTATTTTGTGTACTGACGACACGGCCATTCAAAGCATCGTGCCGCAAGTGACCTGCCCTATCACCAGTTACGGCTTTAATCCAGACGCACAGGTTCGCGCTATCAACGTCAAGCCTGTCGGGCCACAAATGCATTTCACGGTGCTGCGGCGCAACGGCATCACGCTGCCTGACCTGGACATCGTGCTTAATCTTGCAGGTGAACACAATGTGCTGAACGCCCTGGCAGCCATTGCAGTAGCTGTTGAGTTGAACGTGCCTGATGCGGCGGTGCAAAAAGCACTGGCTGAATTCAAAGGCGTTGGCCGGCGTTTTCAAAGCTATGGCGACCTGCCTGCGCCCAATGGCGGCATGTTTACTGTCATTGAAGACTACGGCCATCATCCAGTAGAAATGGCCGCTACCCTGGCCGCGGCTCGCGGTGCATTTCCTGGCAGGCGACTGGTGCTGGCATTTCAGCCGCATCGCTATTCCCGTACGCGTGATTGCTTTGAAGATTTTGTCAAGGTGATGGGCGCAGCTGATGTCGTACTGCTGTCAGAGGTGTATGCCGCTGGCGAAGCGCCGATTGCATTGGCTGATGGCCGCTCGTTAAGCCGCGCCTTGCGGGTAGCCGGCAAGGTTGAACCTGTTTTTATCGATGCCATTGAAGCCCTGCCGCAAGCCATCATTGACAACGCGCAGGGCGGCGATGTGGTGCTTTGTATGGGTGCTGGATCGATTGGCAGTGTGCCGCAAACAGTGGTTAACATGCTACAAATAGATGAGCTGCCTGCGCGCGAAAGGCGGGCGCTATGAGCCAGAACAACACTGTAAATACTGCTCATTTCGGAAAGGTTGCAGTGCTGATGGGCGGCCAGTCTGCCGAGCGCGAAATCTCGCTCATGTCAGGCCGCGGCGTGCTGGCAGCGTTACTGGCGCGTGGTGTAGACGCCCACGCGTTTGACCCTGCCGGGAAAGGCATGGATCAGTTAAAAACTGCCGGGTTCAACCGCTGCTTCATCACGCTGCATGGCCGCTTTGGTGAAGACGGCACAGTGCAGGGCGCGCTTGAGCTGTTGGGCATTCCTTACACAGGCTCAGGGGTAATGGCGTCCAGCATTGCGATTGACAAGGTCATGACCAAGCGCGTACTGCTTGCTGAAGGTTTGTCCACACCGGCGCATGTGCTGCTCAGGCGCGGTTCCTACAGCGAGCAGGATGCAAATGCAGCTGCGCAACAATTGGGCTTGCCCCTGATCGTCAAGCCTGCACGTGAAGGCTCGTCAATTGGTTTGACCAAGGTAGGTTCGGCTCTGCAAATGGCCGCAGCTGTGGAGCTCGCAGCGCAGCTTGACGCCGATGTCCTGTGCGAGCAATTCATTGATGGTGACGAAGTGACCTGCCCTGTTCTGGGCACAGGCAGCCAGGCCTATGCCCTGCCCGTCATTCGCATTGCGGCTGAGGGTGGCAACTACGACTACCAGAACAAATATTTCACTGACACCACCCAATACCTGGTGCCTTGCGGCCTGCCTGACGGTGAAGAGCGGGCCATACAGGACATGGTTTTAAAAGCTTTTCGCGCGCTCAATTGCCGGGGCTGGGCGCGTGCTGACGTGATGATTGACAAGCTGACGCGTAAGCCCTACCTGCTCGAAATCAACACCTCGCCTGGCATGACCAGCCATTCGCTGGTGCCCATGTCTGCACGCGCCATCGGCATGGCCTATGAGGATTTGTGCCTGGAGATTTTGAAAACAGCGGAGCTTGACTATGGCAAGTCACCGGGAGCTGGGTCATGAGACGCTCTGCAGTTCTTTCGCAACCGGTTGCAGCTTTGCCCGCAGACATCAGGTTCATGCATTCGGTTGCTACCTTGCTTGGCCTGGTATTCGGCGTGCTGTTGCTGGTTGCATTTATCTCCTGGCTTTCCCGTCAGCCGCTGTTCAACCTCAGTGCAATATCGGTGCAGGGCGATGTGGCGCGTAACAACGCCGTAACGCTGCGGGCGAATGTGGCGCCGCGCCTGAAGGGTAATTTTTTCACCGTCAACCTGGCGCAGACCCGAGCTGTTTTCGAGTCGGTGCCGTGGGTTCGCAAGGCAACAGTTCAGCGCCAGTTTCCTGATCGCTTGAAGGTCGTATTGCAAGAGCACCAGGCAGTGGCTTTTTGGGGACCTGAAGGCGACACCCGTCTGGTCAACAGTTTTGGCGAGGTGTTTGAAGCCAATCAGGCTGAAATCGAAACCGCGGATCTGCCGCAGCTCAATGGCCCTTCTGGTCAAACGCCGCTGGTGCTTGAAGCGTACCGATTGATATCTGCGCAATTCAGCAAGCTGGACATGCCCATTGAACGGCTGGAGCTGACAAGTCAGGGCAGCTGGCGCGCCAGTTTTGAAAGTGGCGCCACGGTAGAAATGGGCCATGGTTCTTTGCCTGATATTGAAAGCCGTACGCAACGCTTTGTTGCCACCTTGACGCAGGTGTCATCGCGCTTTGGCAGGGATCTGGAGTCTGCTGATTTGCGCTACAGCAATGGTTACGCACTGAAACTAAAAGGCGTCACCACGACCATCCTGGATGACAAAGTCGATAAGAAAGTTAAAAGGTAAAGCTTGTGGCCAAAGAATACAAAGACTTGGTGGTGGGGCTGGATATTGGAACCAGCAAAGTCATGGTGGTGGTCGCTGAAGTCATGCCTGGCGGCGAGCTGAAACTGGCAGGTCTGGGCATTGCTGCCAGCAACGGCCTCAAACGCGGTGTGGTGGTCAATATTGATGCAACAGTGCAAAGCATTCAGCAGGCGTTGAAAGAAGCCGAGTTGATGGCTGACTGCAAAATTTCCCGCGTGTATACCGGCATCACCGGCAGCCATATTCGCGGCATCAATTCCAGCGGCATGGTGGCCGTCAAGGACAAGGAAGTGACCCAGGCCGACGTTGCCCGTGTCATTGAAACCGCCAAAGCCATCAATATTTCAACCGACCAGCGTTTGCTGCTGGTTGAGCCCCAAGAGTTTGTCATTGACGGGCAGGATGTCAGGGAACCCATTGGCATGAGCGGCATTCGCCTGGAGGCCAAAGTCCATATCGTGACCGGCGCGCAAAGCGCAGCTGAAAACATCATCAAGTGCGTGCGCCGCTGCGGTCTGGAAGTAGACCAGCTGATGCTCAATCCGCTGGCTTCCAGCCTGGCTGTGTTGACGCAGGACGAGCAGGATTTGGGCGTTGCCATGGTAGACATGGGCGCTGGCACCACTGACGTTGCCATTTTTACAGGCGGCGCGATTCGCCACACAGCGGTGATTCCCATTGCAGGTGACCTGATCACCAGCGACATCGCGATGGCGCTGCGCACGCCGACCAAAGACGCGGAGGACATCAAGGTAGAAAGCGGCTGCGCCAAGCAGCTGCTGGCCGACCCGGACACACAGGTCGAAGTGCCAGGTTTGGGCGACCGCCCGCCCCGCATGCTTAGCAAACAGGCATTGGCCGGTGTGATTGAGCCGCGCATTGAAGAGATTTTTTCACTCGTCCAGCAAGTGATCCGCGAGTCGGGTTATGAAGAGGTGTTGTCGTCCGGAATTGTGCTGACAGGCGGCAGCGCTGTCATGCCCGGCATGGTGGAGTTGGGCGAAGACATATTTTTAAAGCCGGTGCGGCGCGGCATTCCGCGTTACTCCAGCTCGCTGTATGACATGGTGGCGCAAGCCCGTGCTGCCACCGTGATGGGCCTCTTGGAAGAAGCCCGACTGGGGCGCATGCGCGGCTACAAGGTGTCGCAAAAAGCAGGCAGCGTGCACAACGCTTTTGGCCGGGTTAAAGACTGGTTTGTCGGTAACTTCTAAAAGAACACCCACATGAAACACTACACCGCTTTTATACCCACCGCGCCACCTCACACCAGGTCAGGAGGCGCAGATCCGCCCTCATGAAACACTTTCAAGATTTCCCCCAAAAATATTTTTTATCCAAAACAATTTAACCCAACAGGAGGCTCACCATGAGCATAGAAATGATTGAAATCCAGGAATTTAACCAAGGCACACAGATCAAGGTGATCGGCGTCGGCGGTGGCGGCGGTAACGCGGTGGACCACATGATTGCCAGCGGCGTGCAGGGCGTTGAATTCATCTGCGCCAACACCGATGCGCAAGCACTCATTCGGGGCAGCGCCAACAAAACCATTCAATTGGGCGCAAGTGGCCTGGGCGCTGGCAGCAAGCCTGAAAAAGGCCGCGACGCAGCCGAACTGGCGGTGGACGATATTCGCAGCGCCATTGAAGGTGCGCACATGCTGTTCATCACCGCTGGCATGGGTGGCGGCACCGGTACTGGTGCAGCTCCGGTGATTGCCCGTATCGCCAAGGAAATGGGAATTTTGACAGTTGGTGTGGTAACCAAGCCGTTTGAATTTGAAGGCGGCCGCCGCATGACCAACGCCGACTTGGGCCTGGCCGAGCTCGAAGCCAATGTCGATTCGCTGATTGTGGTGCTGAACGAAAAGCTGCTCGAAGTTTTGGGCGACGAAGTCACGCAAGACGAAGCTTTTGCCCATGCCAATGATGTACTGAAAAACGCTGTCGGCGGCATTGCCGAAATCATCAACGAGTACGGCAACGTCAACGTTGACTTTGAAGACGTGCGCACCGTGATGGGCGAGCCAGGCAAAGCCATGATGGGCACCGCAGTGGCCAACGGCCCCGACCGCGCGCGCATTGCCGCTGAGCAAGCGGTTGCCTGCCCATTGCTGGAAGGCATTGACTTGTCGGGTGCCAAAGGCGTGCTGGTGCTCGTCACTGCGGCCAAAGGCTCGCTCAAGTTGAGCGAATCCAAACTCGCCATGAACACCATCCGTGCTTACGCTTCACCAGATGCGCATGTGATCTACGGTGCGGCTTACGACGACAAGCTGGGCGACGATATCCGCGTGACAGTGGTTGCCACAGGCTTGAGCCGCCAGGGAGCGCGCCGTCACGCACCGCCACTGCAGGTTCTGCGCACTGGCACTGACAACGTTCCGTTCAATGTGCCAACGCTCAATTCAGTGGCTGGCATGGGCGGTATGGGTGGTGTGGGGCAGGGCGGTATGGGTGCAAGCCAGCACGACTACGGCAACATGTCGGTGCCCAGCGTATGGCGCACCAACCGCACGCAAGCAGCAGCCAAGGTGGATGCATTGGCTTCAGGCGGGATGGATGATTTTGAAATTCCGGCTTTTTTGCGCAAACAGGCTGACTGATTGATTGGTGGGCTCAAGCGCCTTCCTGATTTGGAAGGCGTTTGTTCGGTCATTTGATGCTCGCGGGATAATGCGTTCATGAGCAACATCACAACTGGACAAGAGGTTAAACAGCGGGTTGTCGTTGGTTTAAGCGGCGGCGTTGATTCAGCAGTTACTGCGTATCTTTTAAAGCAGCAAGGCCACGAAGTTGTCGGCATCTTCATGAAGAATTGGGAGGGCGATGACACCGACGAATTTTGCTCATCAAACATTGACTTTATCGACGCTGCGGCAGTGGCTGATGTGCTGGGCATTGAGATAGAGCACGTCAACTTTGCAGCTGATTACAAAGATCGTGTGTTTGCAGAATTCTTGCGTGAGTATCAGGCGGGCCGCACGCCCAACCCTGATATTTTGTGTAATGCAGAAATCAAGTTCAAGGCCTTTTTAGACCATGCGATGCGCCTGGGCGCCTCCAGCATCGCAACCGGGCATTACGCCCGGGTTCGCCTAAATGAATCCACCCAACTTTTTGAGCTTCTCAAAGGTCTGGATCCCGCCAAGGATCAAAGTTATTTTCTGCACCGCTTGAACCAGGCGCAGTTGTCTAAAACTCTGTTTCCGGTGGGCGAGTTGAAGAAGACCGAAGTACGCCGGATTGCCGATGAAATTGGTCTGCCCAATGCGAAAAAAAAGGATTCAACCGGAATTTGTTTTATCGGCGAGCGGCCGTTTCGTGACTTTTTAAACCGCTACATTGCCAAAGAGCCAGGCCAGATTAAAAGCGACACCGGCCGGGTGATTGGTGAACATGTGGGATTGAGCTTTTACACACTTGGCCAACGCGGCGGTCTGGGCATTGGCGGCGTCAAAGCCCGAGGCGCTGATTTGAAGGCCGTGCAAGCTTTGGGCAAGCGCGGCCAGGGTACACACGAGCCGTGGTTTGTTGCGCGCAAAGACATGGCTACCAACACGCTATGGGCAGTGCAGGGTCATGACCATCCATGGCTGCAATCGACACAATTGCTGGCGCAAAACTGCAGTTGGGTGTCTGGCAACGCGCCTGCAAGTGGCAAGCTTGCCGCCAAAACCCGGTATCGTCAGGCAGATGCGCCATGCAGCCTGGCCAGCGCTGACCAAGCCGAATGCGCACTGCACTTTGATCAGGCACAGTGGGCCGTCACGCCCGGGCAGTCGGCGGTACTGTACGACGGTGACGTGTGCCTGGGCGGTGGTGTCATTGCCAGCAGCAATGTGCAGAACAGTCACGGGTAACCTGCGCTAGCGGGTCAGCCCAGACTGGCTTAGTGAGTCTTTTCTTGCCTGTTTTAGGCATGGTGAATTCAAGAACAAAGTGCACGTAAGCAAAACGGGATGGCTCAAGAGGCATAGGATGGCGGCTTTTTGACCAGCCAGTCTTAAAGATGCACC
>JAYUVG010000187.1:0-5930 GCA_043754255.1 Polaromonas sp.
GTAAACCCAAGGTGACCTGAGTAGTTACTTATTTTTGTAACTACTCAGCGCTTGTCATCCCGGCCTTGAAGAGCCTGCCCCGGACTTGATCCGGGGGGACCCATATCCCCTGCGGTACTTGCAACAGTGCGGGTTCATGGATTGCGGGTCAAGCCCGCAATGACGTGTAAAGGAGCTGAGTAGTTACTATTTCTGGCATAAAAAATGGTGCTAGCCCAAGCAAAATGCGCGCAAGCAGCTCTTGTATTGATAGCAATTTTAAACCGCAGCCAGCATCAGCAATGCCAGCGCCTGCATTGCTTGCACGCTGCGGTTGGCTGGTGCAATCAGTGCCGCGGTTGAATACTGCACAAAATTGCGCTGCATCGATTGCAGATACACCGGGTCGTAGTGATTGACCAGGAGTTCGCGCACCACGCTGGCTACATCGCCCAAGTTTCCTCGTCGCGAGCGGGTTTGCCAGTCCAGCACCACATCTTTTCCGCGCGCCTGGGTCAACGCGCCCAGTCGGTCGCAGAAAAATTCGATGTCTTTGACGAAAAAATCGTAGTCTTCCAGCAGCAACGCTACCCGCTCGTCCTCACTCAAATCAAGTTGCAGGCAGGGTGCAGCGCGCATCGCGGTGATCAGGCCTTCTGGTATCGCGACGTTGCCGACTTTTTTGCTTTCGCTTTCGATGTACACCGGCCGGGTAGTGTCAAAACTTTTCAGTGCCGCCCAAATCAGGCTGTCGTAGGCTTTTTGCGTCGGTTGTGCCAAGCCAGGTATCACACCCAGCACCGATGAGCGGTGGTTGGCAAGGGCTTCGAGGTCTAGCACCTGCGCGCCGCGCCCGGCCAGCGCCTGCAGCAACCGTGTCTTGCCAGACCCCGTGGTGCCGCAAATCACGCGGTAGTCAAACCGCGCGGCCAGCTGCGGCAAGTCCGCAACCAGTGCCGCCCTGAAGGCCTTGTAACCCCCATCAACCAGCGTAACGTTAAAGCCGATCTGGTCAAGAATCAGCGCAAGTGAGCCGCTGCGTTTGCCGCCGCGCCAGCAGTACACCAGTGGCTGCCAGTCGCGCGGTTTGTGAATCACGTCGCGCTCCAGGTGGCGGGCGATGTTCTTGGCAACCAGTGCTGCGCCGCGTTTTTTGGCGTCGAAGGCGCTGATCTGTTTGTATTCAGTACCGACCAGCTGGCGCTCCTCGTTGGTCAAGCTGGGCCAGTTGATGGCGCCTGGCAAATGGTCTTCAGCGTATTCGCCTTCAGACCGTGCATCGATGATGTCGTTGAAATCGCTGAGTCTGTTCAATGCGTCAACAGCTGAAATTTTTGTCAAACTCATTTCAAAAGTTTTTTCAGTTCAGGCAATACATTGGCCAGCATTCTGGGTTGCGCCTGTTCGTTGGGGTGGATCCGGTCAGGCAAAAACTGCGCCGCAACGTCAGGCACATCGGCCACACCTTTGAGAAAAAACGGCATCAATGCCACTTTTTCAGCCTTGGCAACTTTGCTGAACAAACCCGAAAAAGTTGCGCCATACGCGCCGCCGTAATTGGGCGGTACCTGCATGCCCAACAGCAGCACTTTGGCACCGGCTTTTTTGGCCGCTTGCGTCATCGCTGTCAGATTGGCCGCAGTCATGTCAAGCGGCAGGCCGCGCAGTGCGTCGTTGCCGCCCAGCTCAATGATCACAACAGTCGGTTTGTGGGTAGCCAGCAGGCCGCCGATGCGTGAACGGCCGCCCGAGGTGGTGTCGCCGCTGATGCTGGCGTTGACGACTTTTGCAGCTATTTTTTCACCGGCCAGTTGCTTTTCTAGCAGCGGTACCCAGCCCGTGCCACGCCTCAGGCCATATTCAGCACTCAATGAATCGCCAACGATCAGGATGGTGTCAGCCGCAGCGCTGTGAGCGGGTAGGGCAACCATGCCTGCAGTGATAAACGCAAGCAGCATTAAACCCCGGCTTGCGAGTTGTCGGCAGAGCTTGTTAAGCTTGGAAAGCTGCACAGCAGTGCACTGCACAAATGTTAATGAGGTCATCATGTCTGTTTCCGTAGTTCCAAACCACCCAATTGTTGCCGTTGAGCATGTTTTCAAGTCGGTGACTGATTCAACCGGCACTTTGACTATTTTGCGTGACATTGATTTCACTCTGGCTCCACGTGAGACTGCTGCCATTGTCGGCGCTTCAGGCTCAGGCAAAAGCACGCTGCTGTCGATCATTGCCGGGCTGGACACACCGACCAGCGGTACGGTGCGGCTGGCCGGACAAGACATATTTGCCATCAACGAAGACGACCGGGCCGCACTGCGGGCGCATAAAGTGGGCTTCGTTTTCCAGAGCTTTCAATTGATGGGCAACCTGACCGCGCTTGAAAACGTCATGCTGCCGCTGGAATTGTCGGGCACTAAAAATGCACGCAGCCAGGCGCTGGAAATGCTCAAACGCGTCGGCCTGGGTGAGCGGTTGTCGCATTACCCCAAAGTGCTGTCAGGCGGCGAGCAACAACGTGTTGCACTGGCCCGGGCCTTTGTGGTGCAACCGGCGGTGCTGCTGGCCGACGAGCCCACTGGCAGCCTGGACTTTGCAACTGGCGATACCGTGATGCAGCTGATGTTTGAGCTGAACCGCGAACTCGGCACTACGCTAGTGCTGGTCACGCATGACAAGGCGATAGCTAGCAGGTGTGAGCGGAGAATTGTGATTGAGGCCGGGCAGATTGTGCTGGATTAGTGGCATAAACATGCTGTAGCCTTCGTAAATAGCGCGCAAACAGCTCCTTAAAACATAGCAAATTGAATTCAAAACGTGGGTGCCGGTTCGTCCTTTGGTCTGCCTGCCTAACGAATGTCGCTGTTTTTGCGGCAAAAAAGTATTTCCCGTATGTCATTAAGGTGTTTCAATTAATCCATGCAAGCTGTTTCCATCAAATTACCTGACCCGCTTTTCCATGATCTGGCTCAGCGTGCTAAAACCAGCGCATCCACCCAAAGCGAGATTATTCGCTCGGCACTTACTGCCTATTTGCAGCGAGATGCCCAGCCACCCAGTGCTTCGTGCGCAGACCGTGCCAGGCGCTGGACGGGCATCATGCAGGGCCCTGAAGATTTATCTACCAACTTTAAGCACCTTGATGGTTTTGGGCACTAAAGAGCCGCATTATTGTTGAACGGGCGGCAGATCATTTCCGTCATAAGTCTTAAAATAACGCTTTAGCCCTCGTATAACCTGCGCTGGCAGCTATTTTTTCAGTAGCAGATAGCCACACCATCTGAAGCACGGATAATCCACCCATGGCCTCATCTTCGAAAAATCTATTCGGCTTTCATGCAGTTGGCGTCCGCATCAAAACCGCGCCCAAATCGGTCTATGAAGTGTTCTACGACGTGCAGCGGCGTGATGCGCGGATGCGCCAGTTCACTGACCGGGCGCGTGATAGCGGCATCAAGCTGGTCGAGTCTGATGGCTTGCGGCTTGCGAAAATGTGCGGCAGCCATGGTCATCAGGGTGTGGTGGCGCGGGTTGATGCGTTGGCGCAGGTCACATCGCTTGATGAGCTGCTTGAAAATCTGGAAGCCGCTGGCATCAGTAACCCGCTGCTGCTGGTGCTTGATGGCGTGACCGACCCGCACAACCTGGGTGCTTGCCTGCGTGTAGCCGACGGCGCGGGTGCTCATGCGGTGATAGCACCAAAAGACCACGCAGCGGGCATCAGCGCCATAGTGTCGAAAGTAGCCAGCGGCGCGGCAGAGACCATGCCGTACTTTATGGTGACCAATCTGGCGCGAACTTTGGGCGAACTGAAAGAGCGCAATATCTGGTGCATCGGCACTGCTGAAGATGCAGACAAGACCATCTATGACGTGAATTTGACCGGGCCGGTTGCTCTTGTTTTAGGAGCAGAAGGCGAAGGCATGCGTCAGCTGACCCGCAAAACATGTGACCAGCTGGTCAGCATCCCGATGCATGGCGCGGTTGAAAGCCTGAATGTGTCGGTGGCCAGCGGTGTGTGTTTGTATGAAGCACTGCGCCAGCGCAGAACGCAGCAAACCGTTTAAATTTCAAACCAGACCGAACCAGCCGACGACAGCCCCGGCACCCAGCAACCACAGCAAATGTATTTTGCTGCGCCACACCACCAGCGTGGTTGTAGCGGCCAACAGCCAGACCGGCCAGTTCTCAAAGCCAGCGCCGTTGGACACCGCCAATATCCAGCCAGTTGCTGTCAAGAGCGCTACCACGATGGGAGCAAGCCCTTGTTTGAAGGCGCGCACAGCACGCAACTCGCGGTTGCGATGACCCCATTGCGCAGCCAGGTAGGTGAGCGTGGTGCTGGGGATCAAAATGCCCAGCATCGCAGTAAACACCCCCACCAATCCCGTCAGCAGGCCGCCTGCATTCAGGCCCACATTCCAGCCCAGCAGGGCAACAAACAGCACATTGGGCCCGGGAGCCGCTTGCGCCAGCGCAACCGATGCATTGAATTGCGCATGCGTCAGCCAGCCCTGCTGGTCAACCAGGTAGCGGTGCATGTCAGGCGCGGTGGTGATCGCTCCGCCAATGGCCAGCAATGACAGCGACAGGTAGTGAAAAAACAGGCTGAACCAATCGTGCAGCGTCAACACCAGCTCAACAGGCGCGGTCATGCTGACAACTTTTTGTAGGCCAAAGTAAAGGCCACAACACCCAGCCCCAGCAACACATAAACCAACGGCCAGCGCAGCAATGCAATTGCAGCAAAGCACAGCCCGCCCAGGGCGATGCAGGCGGGCAGCCCCAACACGTTTTTTTGCAGCGCACCCATCAGTTTTAATCCGGTGGCTGCTATCAAACCTGCAGCAACGGCGGACATGCCGCGCAGCGCGCCCTGCACACCCGGGTGATCTGCAAGCTGGCCGTACACCAACGCCAGCGCCAGTACGATGCACAGCGGTGCCGTCAGCATGCCGGCCAGCGCGGCCAGCGCGCCCTTGAAACCAAAGTAGCGTGCGCCAATCATCAGCGACAAATTCACCACATTCGGGCCCGGCATGATCTGCGCCACCGCCCACTCTTCAACAAATTCTTCACGCGTCATCCAGCGTTTTTTCTCGACCAGCTCGCGCTGCACCTCAGCCAGCACGCCGCCAAAGCCCTGCAACGCCAGCAGCGTGAACGAGATGAATAAATCACGCAAGGATTGCGGTCGGTTTGGACCTGCGGGTGTGGGCTTTAACATGGAGTGAATTATCGTTGTGCAACTCAGAAGTAAAAAGGAGAAGTAAAACCATGCCCCACCATTTGAAAATAGATTTTGTGTCCGATGTGTCATGCCCCTGGTGCGTCGTTGGCCTGCGAGCACTCGACCAGGCGCTGGCAAATATCAGGCCAGACATTACGGCTGAAATCACCTTTCAGCCGTTTGAGCTGAACCCGGACATGGCCGCCGAGGGTCAGGAAATCACCGAACACATCACGCAAAAATACGGCATCAGTGTTGAACAGGCCAATGCCAACCGCGAGAACATCCGCCAGCGTGGAGCCGAGCTTGGGTTCAAGTTTGCAATGGCCAGCGAGCCCGGCGGTGGCCGCAGCCGCATTTACAACACCTTTGATGCGCACCGCCTGCTGCACTGGGCGCAAACGGTCAGTTTGACCCAGCAAAAAGCATTGAAAGAAGCGCTGTTCTCAAGCTACTTTACCGACGGGCAAAGTCCCGGCTCGCATGAGGTGCTGCTGCGGGTTGCAGGGCAGGTTGGGCTTGATGTGGCAGTTGCACAAACTGTTTTAAATTCAGACCAGTTTGCACAAGATGTGCGGGCTGCGCAGCAGTTTTATGCGGGGCAGGGCATACGCTCCGTGCCAGCGGTCATCATCAATGACAAGCATTTGATTTCGGGCGGCCAGCCGGTAGAAGTGTTTGAAAATGCCCTGCGCCAGATTGCCGCTGGCGCCTGAAAAAATTG
>JAYUVG010000188.1:0-7518 GCA_043754255.1 Polaromonas sp.
CGATGATGACCACCGCCTGGCCTTCATAGCTTCGGGATGTCAGCGCACTGACAAGCCCGCGCCGTATGTGCAGGCAATTGTCAATGGCAAGGTGGTGCACCGCACTGTTGAGCCGGGCGTGCGCGGCAGCAGCAACGGCGTAGACGTTGTGGCTGTCAAGGGGCTGGATGAAAAAGCGGTGGTGATACTCGGCAACATTGGCGCGCTGGCTGAAGGCACAGCCGTGAAGTTCACCCCGGTTGGTACGGACACAACCGCGCCTTCAACAAGTGCCAGAGCCGCACCCTAAAGCCAGCCATGTGGTTCACCCAAGTCAGTCTTAAAAACCCGGTGTTTGCCACCATGATGATGCTGGCCATCGTGGTGCTCGGGCTTTTTTCGTACCAGCGCATGCAGGTTGACCAGTTCCCGAACATTGACCTGCCGGTGGTGGTGGTTGCGGCGGACTACCCTGGCGCTTCGCCTGAAATTGTCGAGAGCGAAGTTACCAAAAAAATTGAAGAAGGCGTTAATTCGATTGCCGGTGTCAGTGCGCTGACATCCCGAAGCTATGAAGGCCAGGCGGTGGTCATCATCGAGTTTCAGTTGTATGTCAATGGCCGCAAGGCAGCAGAGGACGTTCGCGAAAAGATATCGGCGATCCGGCCCAGCTTCAGGGCTGAAGTCAAAGAGCCACGGGTGCTGCGGTTTGATCCATCAAGCCGAGCCATCTGGTCGGTCGCAGTTTTGCCAGCGGGAGGCAGCACACCCATGTCTGCAGCAGAGCTGACGAACTGGTCAGACCAGGTCCTGAAAAAGCGCCTGGAAAACGTGCGCGGTGCAGGTGCGGTCACCATCGTTGGCGGTACCAAACGCGAAATCAACATTTACCTGAACCCGCAAGCCCTTGAATCTTTTGGCATCACGGCCGAGCAGGTGGTCAACGCCGTCAGAAGTGAAAACCAGGACTTGCCGATTGGCAGCATCCGCTCGCTGGCGCAGGAGCGCGTGGTAAAAATTGACGCACGCATGAAACGGCCTGAAGACTTTGGCAAGATCATCGTGGCGCGTAAAAATAATGTGGCGATCACGGTGGACCAGGTCGCCCGCATTGCCGATGGCGCGCAGGAAGTTGACAGCCTGGCGCTGTACAACGGCCAGCGCACACTGGTGTTGCAGGTGCAAAAAGCCCAGGACGAAAACACCATTGGCGTGGTGGATGGACTGAACAAAGCGATTGCAGAGATTAAAACCAGTCTGCCGCCTGGCTTGAGGCTGGAGCTGGTGACCGACAGTTCCCGCTCGATTCGAGTGGCTGTTGAAAACGTGCGCCGCACGCTGATTGAAGGCGCGCTGCTGACGATATTGATTGTGTTTTTATTCTTGAACTCCTGGCGCTCCACCGTGATCACCGGGCTGACGTTGCCGATCTCCATCATCGGCACGTTTTTGTTCATGAACCTGTTCGGTTTCACCATCAACAACATCACGCTGATGGCGCTGTCGCTGTGTGTGGGCCTCTTGATTGACGATGCGATTGTGGTGCGCGAAAACATTGTGCGGCACGTGCTGATGGGCAAAACGCCGTATCAGGCATCGATGGATGGCACCAAGGAAATTGGCCTGGCGGTGCTGGCCACCACGCTGTCCATTGTTGCGGTGTTTTTGCCGGTGGGCTTTATGGGCGGCATCATCGGCAAGTTTTTTCACGAGTTTGGCATCACCATCGTGGCGGCGGTGCTGATCTCGATGTTTGTGAGTTTTACGCTGGACCCAATGCTGTCCAGCATCTGGCACGACCCGGCCATTCAGGCACACGACAAGCGCGGCCCGCCCGTCACGCTGTATGACAAAACCATTGGCCGGGTGACTGGCTGGTTTGACAATGCCACAGAGTCGATGAGCCGCAGTTACCAGGGCATTCTGAAGTGGGCGCTGGTGCACAAAATCAAAACCCTTTTGCTGGCCCTGGCCGTGTTTGTGGCCAGTATTTTTATGGTGCCGCTGCTGGGTACCGAATTTGTGCCGAAGGCTGATTTTTCAGAAACCTCGCTGAGTTTTTATGTCCCGGTGGGCTCGTCGCTTGAGGCAACCGAGGCCAAGGCAAAACAGGTCGAAGCGATTGTGCGGGAGTTCCCGGAGGTGCGCTACACGCTTGCCACCATCAACACCGGCAATGCACAAGGCAAAATTTACGCCAGCATTTTTGTCCGTCTGGTAGACCGTAAAAATCGCAGCCGCAGCGTGGATGAATTGTCAGGCGTGCTGCGCGAGCGCCTGAGGCAGGTGCCGGGGATCACTGTCACGCATGTCGGTTTGACCGACTCCGTAGCCGGCAACAAGCAGATCGAGTTTTCACTGAAGGGCCCGGACCTGAAGGAACTGGAGCGCTTGAGCCGTGTCGTGCAAAGCAACATTCGCGGCATTGCTGGCCTGGTGGATCTGGACTCCAGCGTTAAAGCCGACAAGCCGGTGATTCAAGTGGATGTGCGCTCTGGTGCGGCCAGCGATTTGGGGCTGTCTGTTTCCAGCATTGCGGCATCGCTGCGCACGCTGGTGGCTGGCCAAACCGTGGGCAACTGGCGCGCGCCCGATGACCAGACTTACGATGTGAACGTGCGCCTCAGCCCGGACGCGAGAAGCACACCGGCTGACCTGGAACGCTTGCCATTTACCAGCGCCGCAGTTGGCCTGAATGCCGATGGATCAAGCCGCATCGTGCGCTTGAGCCAGGTGGCCAGCGTGAAGGAAACCACCGGCCCCAACCAGATCAACCGGCGCGACCTGGTGCGTGAAGTTGCTGTCAATGCCAATGTGTATAACCGCTCAGCGGGCGAGGTGTCGGGCGACGTCAAGGCTGCACTTGAAAAAACGCCTTTCCCGCCGGGCTACACCTACCAGTTCAGCGGCTCGACCAAAAACATGACCGAATCCTTTGGCTACGCGATCTCGGCTCTGGTCATGGCAGTGCTGTTTATCTACATGATTCTGGCCAGTCAGTTCAAGAGCTTTTTGCAGCCGCTGGCGCTGATGACCTCGCTGCCGCTGACGCTGATTGGCGTGGTGCTGGCGCTGCTCATGTTCCGCTCGACGCTGTCGATGTTTTCGGTCATTGGTGTGGTGATGCTGATGGGCCTGGTGACCAAAAATGCCATTTTGCTGGTGGACTTTGCGATACGAATGCGCCAGGAAGGCATGGAACGCAGCGAAGCATTGCTAACGGCCGCCAAAGTGCGATTGCGGCCGATTTTGATGACCACGCTGGCGATGATTTTTGGCATGATTCCGCTGGCTTTTGCATTGACTGAAGGCTCTGAGCAGCGCGCACCAATGGGCCAGGCGGTGATTGGTGGCGTGATCACGTCGTCATTGCTGACACTGGTAGTGGTGCCAGTGATGTATTGTTTTATGGACGATCTGGCTCAGTGGTTCAAACGCAAGCTTGGCTCAGGTAAACCCCAATCACACAACACTGCCGATTAAAATTAACCCCTGACAAACATTTTTACCGCATAGCGTCCTTTTAGATATGAACTACGAACAAGCCCGATTCAACATGATTGAGCAGCAAATCCGCCCCTGGGAAGTGCTCGACAGCCAGGTGCTGGCCCTGCTGGCCGTCATCAAGCGCGAAGATTTTGTGCCCACCGCATACCGCTCGCTGGCCTTTTCAGACCTGGAAATCCCCCTGTCTTCACACTCGCAAAAGCAGGGAGGACTTGGGCAACCCGGCCAGTGCATGCTGTCGCCCAAAGTAGAGGCGCGCATTTTGCAGGATCTGGCGGTGCAAAAACATGAAAAGGTGCTGGAAATCGGCACTGGCTCTGGCTACATGGCGGCGCTGCTCGGGCATCGCGGCGGCCATGTTGTCAGCCTGGAAATCAACCCGGACATTGCCGACACCGCCAGAGGCAACCTGCAAAGAGCCGGCATTTACAACGCTGAGGTTCGCACCGGCGACGGCGCGTCCAGTTTCACTGAGGGCCTGTCAGGCAGTGACCCGCTCAAAGGCCCGTTTGATGTGATTGTTTTAAGCGGCTCTGTAGCCAGCGTTCCAGCAGCTTTGCTGGCACTGCTCAAAATTGGCGGCCGTCTGAGCGCCATCACGGGCGATGAGCCTGTCATGCGGGCCAGCTTGACAACCCGTGTCGGCGAAGCTGCCTGGCGCACCACCCAGGCCTGGGACACAGTAGCGCCGCGCCTGCTCAATTTTGCCGAGCCTTCCCGGTTCAGCTTTTAGCCTGACAACGAGATGATTGAGCAAGTGCGTCCTGCTGACTTTTCTGCCTGGGTAGATGCCGCGGCACCAGCGCAGCCAATCGTGCTGGATGTACGTGAGCCGTGGGAGGTACAGACAGCATCCGTCACACCCGATGGTTTTACGCTGCTGCACATCCCCATGCAAAGCCTTCCAGCGCGTGTTGCACAACTTGTGGAGCAGCATGGCCCGGACACGCCAATAGCCTGCCTGTGCCACCACGGCGTGCGCAGCCAGCAGGTAGCCAACTTCCTGCTGCAGCATGGCTTTCGCCATGTGGTCAACCTGCAGGGCGGCATAGCGGCGTGGGGCGAGCAGCTTGACCGCAATATTGCGCCTTATTGACACGCGGAGGTATCCAGGACATTTATGACAACACCTATCGCACACAGTCTTAAGTGCCCGGCAAAACGGTTGACTGTGGCGCTTGCATCAGCGCTGCTGGCTTTTACTGCGCAGGCCCAGAGCCTGGTCGAGCTGTATGACGCTGCAAGGGCGTTTGATGCCAACTACCAATCGGCCCAGTTGCAATATGACGCAAGCCTTGCCCGGGCAGACCAGGCCAAAGCCGGCATTTACCCGACGGCTGGTCTGTCTGCTGGTGTGTCCCGCACCGCATTTCAAAACTCCAGCCCGGCAACTGACCGAACTTTCAGTACGCAAAACATTGCGCTGTCGGCCAGTCAACCCTTGTACCGGCCAGCCAATGTGGCAACCTACAGGCAAGGTGAACGCCAGGCGGAGCTGGCCAGCGCGCAGCTTGCTGCAGCAGAGCAAGACCTGATTGTGCGCATCAGCCAAAGTTATTTTGACGTGCTGGCTGCGCAGGACACGCTTGCTTTTGTGGGCGCGCAAAAAACGGCTGTTGCCGAACAGTTGGCGTTTGCCAAACGCAACTTTGAAGTGGGCACTTCCACCATTACCGACACCCGTGAAGCACAAGCCCGGTTTGACCTGGTCACAGCCCAGGAAATCGCCGCTGAAAACGACCTGCGGGTGAAAAAGCTGGCGCTTGATACCCTGGCTGGCAAAACATCGGCGCAGCCTAAACCGCTGCTAATCCCGGCCAGTCTGCCAGCGGTCGTGCCGCAAGATGCCAACGCATGGGTGCAGCAGTCTGAGGGTGTTCATCCCAACATTCGCCAGGCGCAAAGCAAC
Source organism: Polaromonas sp. (assembly GCA_043754255.1). Taxonomy (GTDB): domain Bacteria; phylum Pseudomonadota; class Gammaproteobacteria; order Burkholderiales; family Burkholderiaceae_C; genus Polaromonas. The sequence continues at coordinate 5,396 of JAYUVG010000188.1, forward strand.
TTGGCGATTGCCGAGCTTGAAATCAAAAAAGCCGAAGCGGGACACAAACCAACGCTGGACGCCACTGCCAGCTACGGCATCCAGCGCAACCCCGGCGGCACAGCCCAGTCTTTGCCCAATACATTCAGAACCAACAACGCCAATATTGGCCTGAGCTTTAATTTGCCGCTGTTTGCAGGGTATGCCACACAGAACCGAATTCGTGAAACGCTGTCGCTGAAAGACAAGGCGCAAACCGATCTGGAAGGCGCCAGGCGCAGTGTGGCACTCAACACCCGCACCGCTTTTTTTGGCGTGCAATCTGGCCAGGGGCAAGTCAGGGCGCTGGAAGCTGCCGAGCTGTCCAGCCAGAGCGCACTGGACGCCAACAAGCTGGGCTACCAGGTCGGCGTGCGCATCAACATCGATGTGCTCAACGCGCAAAGCCAGCTGTTCCAGACCAAGCGCGATTTGGCGCAGGCGCGCTACAACGTGCTGCTGGGCGGCCTGCGGCTAAGGCAGGCCAACGGCACGTTGAGCCCGGCTGACCTGTTGCCCATCAATTCATTGCTGGCCCCATAGCCACACAACATGCTGCGCTCGCCCTATTTACCGCTGTGGTCATGGGCAGTGCCGCTGGCAGGCTGGGCTTTGATGGGAGGCATGTGGGCAGGCGGCGCAGGCACGATTTTTACGGTGCTTTTAACCCTTGGCATGCTGGCCTGCGTGCTGGCTGCGGTACACCACGCCGAGGTGATTGCCCACCGGCTGGGCGAGCCATACGGCACGCTGGTGCTGGCCGTGGCGGTCACCATCATTGAGGTAGCGCTAATTGTCTCGCTGATGCTCTCGGGCGGGCCCTCCACCACCGCATTGGCCCGCGACACCGTGTTTGCTGCGGTGATGATTATTTTGAACGGCATGGTGGGACTGTGCCTGCTGGTGGGCGGCACGCGCCATGGCGAGCAAAGCTTTGACAAGTATGGTGTCAATGCATCTCTTGCCACACTGGCAGCCATTGCCGTGCTGACGATGGTGCTGCCTAACTTCACCACCACCACGCCCGGGCCGTTTTACAGCACCGCGCAGCTGGCTTTTATCGCGGTGGTGTCAGTGGTCCTGTACGGAACCTTTGTGCTGGTGCAAACCGTGCGCCACCGTGATTATTTTTTGTCAGCAGATGCGGCAGTCGATGAAGACATCCATGTCACGCCGCCGCCCACAGGCATTGCGCTGGTCAGTCTGGGCTTGCTGCTGGCGTGCCTGGGGGCGGTGGTGCTGCTGGCCAAAGCGCTGGCGCCAGGCATTGAATCGGCTGTCAGCCAGGCAGGCGCGCCCAAAGCATTGGTGGGCGTCATCATTGCCGCCGTGGTGTTGCTGCCTGAAGGCCTGGCTGCCCTGCGCGCGGCGCGTGCCAACCGCCTGCAAACCAGCCTGAACCTGGCACTCGGCTCGGCGTTGGCCAGCATCGGCTTGACGATTCCAGCGGTGGCGATGGTGTCGATTGCTACCGGCTGGACATTGACCCTGGGGCTGGATGCCAAGTCCAGCATTCTCTTGACGCTGTCGTTGCTGGTGACCACGCTGTCGCTCGGCACAGGCCGCACGACGGTGTTGCAGGGTGTGGTGCATCTGGTGATTTTTGCAACCTACCTGTTCACCACTGTGATTCCTTAAAATCCCCGTCGACTCGAATCTTTACCGCGGGTGAACTTCCAGAGCCGTAACAGTGCGTTGCATTGGCCCTTGATGGCTGGCCGCAAACGCCAGCGCAGCCAATCAACCTAGAAAAAGCAGTTGACCGCTTGTAACTCTTTTACATACCGCATGAACGCTTGCCTGTTAGCCGCTGATGACACGCACCTTTTGGGTGACAGCGCTATGCGCCCGATTGCACCGCGCCCAACGCGCCCGGCTGCGTTGCTCCGCCTAGCGGGCAGTAGCCCGCGTCGTTGTCCCGCCTTGCCGGACACGCCGGGCGCGGCACACTCGGGCGCATCCAACTGCTTTTTCTAGGTTCAATCCGTCGTATGCGCGTTGTGCAGCTGAAAGGGTAAGGCCTGCTTGACCAGAATCACGGTGCACGGCGCCGCCATGGCCACCTTGATGGGCACTGTCGCCACCAGGCGCTGCATCTTCAGGCC
>JAYUVG010000189.1:0-4764 GCA_043754255.1 Polaromonas sp.
GCTGAAGCGCAAGCTGCTATCGCCGGCATGAACGGCCAGTCACTCGGCGGCCGTGCAATCACTGTGAACGAAGCCCGTCCGATGGAAGCTCGTCCTCCACGTACCGGCGGCTTCGGCGGCGGTGGTGGCGGTGGTGGTTACGGCGGTGGCGGCGGCGGCGGTGACCGTTCAGGCGGCGGCGGCTACGGCGGCGGCGGCGGCGGTGGTCGTTCAGGCGGCGGCGGTGGCTACGGTGGTGGCGGCGGCGGCGGTGGACGCGGCGGCTACTAAGCCCTCGTAAATCCCAGTCTTCAGCTTTGCGCTGAAGACGCTTTAAAAGGCTTCAGGACTTCGGTTTTGAAGCCTTTTTGCATTGAGATTGTTAATTGAATCGCTATCCCGGATGACTCTTCATAACTCAATTATGTTTTCCTGCGGATACTGTATTTGGTTATGCGATCCTAAGTTCATTGTGTTGCTTTTTAGATGGCCGACCTACAGTTTGCTGCGTTGAAATTTTTTCGGTTTTCATTGCAAATCAGCGGCCAGAATGAAGCAGTTAATCGCCGAAGAAAACGTTGTAATTTCATTTTTGTAAATCTGCTAGGTGCTTTTCTCTGCACTTGTTATAAGCCGCAGGACCATTACGATGTTTATCCGTAAAGCACGCTGATTCGAGGGAAGATTTCTCCTCTCGGCTCAGACCAGCCAAGTTCGGAGCAGATGTACCTGCCTGCAAAGCTGTAAGCTGCTTCTCTCTGCACTTGTTATAAGCCGCTGGACCATTGCGGTGCTTATCCGTAAAACAAGCAGATTCGAGCGAAGATTGTTCCTCTCTACTCAAAGTTTTAATACGACTTGCAAGATCACCTTGACTACTGGGCAACTTTTCGTCGGGCTCTGCAGTCGCCTGTGAATCTATTGGGACTTTTTTGGCGGATAACGGCGCAGGTTTTGGCGGCGAGGCCGCAGGTGAAGTTGTCTCAATCTCCCTTTTTAAGGCTAGTGAATAATTTGGTTGAAATGTGGGAGCGCTTGTGATGGGTGGCGCATAGCTTATCGCAGGGGACGGTTTGTTCTTTTCTGGCCAGAACAACGCTAAGCCGATAGCAGCAGCAATCCAGAATAAGTACGCAAGATATGACTTGGAGGTCTGTGTAACTGTTGGGCTTGCAAAAGTTGGTGTTATCTGATGAGCCGCAGCGTTGCTTTCAAAGGAAACGCAAGGTGTAGGGGGCACAATTGGTTGTAAAGGTCGCGCTAATATCTGGTTATTGCACTCCTCGATAATTACGGTCTTCGCAAGCTCAATGTCCACGTCAAAATACTCCTGCTTCGTCATGCGGTGAGCGCTCAGACGGAAGTGAACTGCTTTTTCAGCTCGTCCACAGTCAACAGTGTTCATTTCAAAAATGCACTTGAATAGCTTTGGAGTTTCCGTCCCAACTGTGCGATTTAAGTCATGAGCTCGCGCTTGTCCCGAGCGCGTCGATTGCCCAATTTTATAAACCCCCTCCCTCATAGCTTCGTTATGAAGTACGTACACAACTCCCGGCAGACCATCGTTCCGGTCGTAGTTCGGCCTGTATGGAAAGTCTCTGCGCAGTTTTTTTGGTGGACTCATAACTATAGAAATAATCTCTTATTTATAGTCGGAACATACGGCATATTTACAGCCCATAAAAATCAGTTAGAAGAAACTTTAAGAATGAAGTACTGTATTTTGTATTGCAAATAGCGCTGAAGTTAACGAAATTCTTATGCTGGATTTTGGTGATGTCAACCGCCGACTACTGCATTGACAGTGTGCTGCATTACCAACCTATTGCAACTCACCAGATGCAGCCCGCAACTTATCCTTCTTGCTAGGCCGCGTCCCCTTCACGCCCCCAGTCCCTTGCGGATCGGCTGCATTCACCGGCGCAACTTCTACCGGCTCAAATCCTGCGATTTGCTCCATTGCCAGCTTGATCGCATGCCGCTTTTCAATCAGTTTGAAATGCGGGGCAGTCGCAGCACTCACAAAACTGATAGCCACACCGCTTTCGCCTGCCCGCCCGGTTCGGCCTATCCGGTGCGTGTAATCAACCGCTGAGCGGGGCAGGTCGTAGTTGACGACGACTGGCAGTTGAACAATGTCCAGCCCGCGCGCCGCAACATCGGTGGCTACCACCACTTGCACTGCGCTGGCCTTGAAGTCCATCAGCACCTGGCTGCGTTTGCCTTGGCTTAGTTCGCCGTGGAAAGGCTCGGCGTTGATATTTGCTTTGCGCAGTTTGTCGGCGACTATTTCTGCGGCGTGTTTGGTGGCGACAAAGACCAGCACGCGTTGCCACTTTTCAGTTTGAATCAGGTGGCGCAGCAGCTGGGTGCGGCGTGGGGCGTCTACCTCGATGGCGCGCTGGGTGATCTCTGGCTGTGCTTCTGGTTTGGCCTGCACCTCAATGCGCAGGGGGTTTCGCATCAGGCTGCTGGCTAGCGTTTCAATGGCGGGTGCAAAGGTGGCTGAAAACAGGGCGTTTTGCCTTTGTGCTGGCAGCAGCGCCATGATGCTGGCCAGCTCTTCGGCAAAGCCCATGTCCAGCAGTTTGTCGGCCTCGTCCAGCACCAGAGCCTTCACATGGCTCAGGCTCAATGCGTTTTGTTTGATTAAATCCAGCAGCCGCCCCGGTGTAGCCACCACAATATCCGCGCCGCCGCGCAGGTTCATTATTTGCGGGTTGATGGACACGCCGCCAAACACCACAGCAGCCTTGATGCGCTGCGGCAAATGCGTGGCAAAGCTGACAAAAGCCTCGCCTACCTGCACCGCCAGCTCGCGTGTGGGTACAAGCACAAGCACCTGGGTTTTGCCAGCCAGTCGTGATGGGCGCTCGGTGATTTGATGCAGCAGCGGCAGGGCGTAGGCCGCTGTTTTGCCTGAGCCTGTCGGCGCAGAGCACAGCACATCGCGCCCCTGCAATAATGCAGGGACGGCCTCCAGCTGGACAGCAGTCGGCGCAACAAAACCCTTGCTGGCAAGTGCGCGGAGCAAGAGGGGCAAAAGTACAGGCGAAAAGCCTAGAGTGGTGAATGTCATGGGGTGCCAAGTGTAGGCTGCAACTGGGGCATCCCTGAACGCAGGTGTTTCAGCAATACACCCTGGTGCTATTAAAAATATAGCTGCTTGCGCGCATTTTACATGGGCTACAGGCTATTTACACGCTGAAAAAATCAATTTGGTGTAAGGCAGGATGGTTCAAACCTGCGGATCCAGCGCTGCCACCTGAACTGACAAATCATGCAACTTCGCTTTGCCTGAGTAATAGCGGTCAATTCGCCATTCTTTCAATATGTTGATGGCAAGGTTGAAGTTGTCGTAGTTCAACTTGTAGATGGAAGTCAGGTCGAATTTTTCTTCAGATTCCAGCGCCCGCACCAAAGATGCCAGTGTTTTTGCGGCGTCTGTGTGGGGGTTGGTTTCAATCAGGCGTCTCGCTTTTTTGATTTCATTCATCGTGATGTTCCAAATGTCCAGAATATTGCTCGAGGGCATCAAGCACTGCGCTTTCAGCGCTTGACATGCAACCCAAAATTATGACGGTGCGATGACCCGTTTGTCTATCGTGCGCCCATCTGTTTTGCAATATTTCATCTCTTTTATCTTTTCATGAATTGCCAAATGGTATTGACCGCTGATTGACCAGATTGCTGTCGTGTCACAGCCAGGTCATACAGGCTGACTATGGTGGGGAGGTTTTTACAAACACACCTGCGCGACCCGTTGCGCGAATCGCGTGACCGGGAATCGATGCTGGCAACCGCCAGGGAAAGAATTGAAAACGTTGGGGAAATTGCAGGCCCCGACCGGGCGGATGGCCTGCGAGAGCGGCTTGCCATGATGTTGCCGCCTGAATGATGACAAAACATTCGCTATGATTTAGATAGCTGCTTGCGCGCACTTTACGTGGGCTACAGCCCTATTTGTGCATTAAAATAGCGGTTTTATAGCGCTATGGGCCGACCTGCATGACCCTTGATCTTTTTAAGTCCATGCCGATGGATAAAGCGGCGATTTTGCTTGGCTCCGGCGCGCTGGTGCTCCCTGGTTACTTGGTGGGTCAAGACGCTGCCATGCTTGCTGCTTTTGAAGCTGTTACCCGTCAAGCGTCACTGAGGCATCTCACAACGCCCGGTGGGCACAGCATGTCAGTGGCAACCACCAACTGCGGCGCGCTGGGGTGGGTGTCCAGCAATAGCGGCTACAGCTACAGCCCCACTGACCCAATGACCGGACAGCCCTGGCCAGACATGCCCCCGGCCTGGCAGGAGCTTGCCGCTGATGCTGCGGGAAAGGCGGGATACAAAAATTTCAAACCCGACGCCTGCCTGGTCAACCAGTACCAGCCGGGTGCAAAAATGGGCTTGCACCAGGATCGTGATGAGCAGGATTTCGCGCAGCCCATCGTGTCGGTATCGCTTGGCCTGCCAGCTGTGTTTTTGTTTGGCGGCCTGAAGCGCAGCGACAAGGCGCAGCGCTTTCGCTTGAGCCACGGCGATGTGGTGCTGTGGGGCGGGCCAACCCGGCTGGCCTTTCACGGCATTGCGCCGTTTGCGGGTGGTGAACACCCAGTGTGGGGAGCCAGGCGGATCAACCTGACGTTCAGGTGCGCAGGGTAGCCACTATCAGCAGTTATCTGATCAGCAGTCATCTGCTATAAAAACAGGAGCTGCTTGCGCGCATTTCATATTGGCTAGAGGCCTATTTAATGCCTCAAATGGTAACTACTCAGCGCTTGTCATCCC
>JAYUVG010000190.1:0-3600 GCA_043754255.1 Polaromonas sp.
CAGGTATTCCTCATACCAGTCCTGCTCGGTTGCCACGGTGACTGCTATGTTTTTAGTAGCTGCTTGCGCGCTTAATACGTCGGCTACAGCCTGATTTGAATAGTAATTATGCGCATATTTCAAATTTAATTTTATAACTTGGCCAGTTCATGCCCTACTTTTCCAGTCGCGCGAGCAGGTATACCAAGTTAAACGCCAACGATCGCGCTGCAATTCGATCCATCTGCACCGATGGCATTGCTGCACGGGCTTCAACCACCGTCGGATTGATAAAAAGGCGCGCCAATGGTGCTGCGGCTCGATCTTCATCGTCGTCATCTAACTTGCGGTGGTTAAGGCCGCCGTTATGTGAAAAAGCTTCTTTGAACAATTCAAAAACGGCTTCTTGGGCAGCTGGTTTGTTGTTTCCCACCAGCGCTGGAATCAGTACGTCAAACTGACGATTTAAGCGATCAAGTGTTGCCGCATCCGTGTGCCCATACTTAGGCCAGCTCTGTACATGCGCCCTGATTCTTCGGGCCAACTCCGCGCTGTTGTAGGGCACTGGCACTTCAATCACCGGTGCCAATACGGCAACAAGCAAAAAGTCCCTGTCTTGGATTTCGTCGATTTTCTGCGACCAAAAAGGCGTGTCGGGCAAATCATCCAATCCCCATGGCGCGTCGGTGCTGCCGGTCAGCTTCGCACGCGCTACGCCGGGTAGTTCTGGCCTGAGTACGATGTAGCCCCCTTGTTGCGCGCCAGGGTTGATTCCGCTGGGGTCGGTATCCTTAAGCCCAGGAGTCCAGACAAAACTGGATTGATTAACTTTTTCATCTACACGAAGGTTGGCCGACCAGCCCTTGGGGGCTTTGATGATTTCGTTTTGAAATTGCCTTTTGACTTCAAGCTGTGCAAATTGCTGCTTCGTCCACAAACCAGTTTCAGTCTTAATGTCTGCCGTAATTGGCGGCAGTCCGGGCGTTGCATATATTGACGGAATTCCCCAAATCCGAAACGTATCGATAGCTTGCTTGGCGGCGCGGGCATTTGCAACGCGATACCGGTAGCTAAAACGGTCTCCACTCCAGGCTATCGAAGTGCTGATGGTGGGCTTAATTGCGTTTTGTTGAATGTAAGTTCTATTTATCCAGCGCTGGGTATCCGCGTCTTGAAAGTACAGCTTCCACGCACCTTCCTCTACATCAAAAATAGCGCTGTCTTGCGCGTACGCAGGGCCCAGTGCAGAAATACCCACAACTACAAACAAACAGATTTTTGACAGGGATTTCATCTTTAGCCTTCCGTGCGGTTGCATGCTTTTTGCTTTTCAAGATAGACATGAAAGTGTGGGAGCAGTACAAAGTGATGCAATATTGAAAAAGGCACATTAACTCCATTGGACTCACAAAACTTCTTGTAAACCTCGTTCTGTTTTGCGCGGGATACTGGATTCCGCGCGCGGGTAAATGAGATGTCTATTTCCCGGCCGTCGCGATGGCCTTTATGCGGCGCACCCCAATTACCCTTTATGTCATAAACGCCACCCCAAAGAAGGCTGGCATCGTTTAAAGCCACAGTGCCCCATCCGGCGCTTGCAAACCCAGAAATTAACTGTGTCAAATTTATAAGTGCCTGCTTAGTCAGGTAATACTGATTGAGGTGATACGGCACATTGCCAGCATTGGTAAGTTCGACGCTCGTTAATGCATACACCAACGTACCATCAGCATTGCGCGGCGACTCCGGGGAGATTGCAATCAAGTCTGGTACTTTGACCGTTATCTCTTTGCTAACTGGCGAGTTGGTGCAGTTTGCGCAACTTGCCTTGACGGTGTGAATGCCAGCTAACTCGGTAGCAGTAAAGCTTAGTTTGACTTCGCCGTTGGCATCAGTTGTGCCTGAAAATTTACTCAGTGTGCCTTTTGGACGGACTGGATCATGATGTTCGTGGCCACCTGATTTTGGCACTACTTCAATTGTGAATGCAACTGCAACGCCAGCTTTTGGGATTGCGCCTTCCACAACTCTGGCTACCAAGTCAATGACAGAATTTCCGCCAGTCCCAACAGGCCTTATTTCATTTGCGCTTGGCGTCGAAGATACAAGCGACAACGTTTTGTTCTGTTGTACCGCAGCTACGCAAAACACGCCAGCAGAGCCCGGCAACACACGATCAGCAGCAAATTTCCATGTGTCAGTTCCCGAACGGTTACTGCATTTATCTGGCGGCCCCACCCGATTTTGATAAAACACATTGTAAAAAGTGACTTCTACTTTCTGGGATTCGATCAAATACGTCAGAGGGCCAAGTGTCAGTTGGGTTGATGTGCTGTCAGTACAGCTGCCACTAGTCGACGATCGATTCGCCATGTCAAGCGTAAAAAAACTACCGAAATTGATAAAAGACGCGTAGTAATCAAATCTTGGCGAATTGGTTAATTCGCTCTCATCAAAGCATCTAAGGCTTTGTGAAAACGCGGGGGCTACTCCAACTAAACTCAATAAGAGAAATTTACTGAAATGGTTGTAGCGTTTATTCATTAAAGCCCTCAATATAATTTATTAGTGTGCATATTACACTTTAAAACAAATTTGGAATTGTCAAGATGTTTATCAGATTAATTTCGAACCTCCCCGTCCCCCAACACCACATACTTTAACGACGTCAACCCCTCAATCCCGACCGGCCCGCGCGCATGAAACTTGTCTGTAGAAATGCCGATTTCAGCGCCCAAACCAAACTCAAAACCATCGGCAAAGCGGGTGCTGGCGTTGACCATCACGCTGGCTGAATCGACTTCACGTAAAAACTTTTGCGCGTGTACGTGATTCGTCGTGATGATGGCGTCGGTGTGGCGGCTTGAGTATTTGTTGATGTGGGCAATAGCTTCGTCAACGCCTTCAACAATCCTGATGCTGATGACGGGAGCCAGGTATTCCTCATACCAGTCCTGCTCGGTTGCCACGGTGACTGCTATGTTTTTAGTAGCTGCTTGCGCAAGTAATATATCAGATACAGCCTTGTTTGATCTGATTTCTACGCCTTTTTCGGCATAAATGGCGGCTATCAAAGGCAAGAATTCAGCCGCTGCGCCGCGTGCTACCAGCAGGCTTTCAAGCGCATTACACGGGCTGTATTTTTGTGTTTTGGCGTTGTCGGCAATGCGCACGGCCATGGCGATGTCGCACGGGTCGTCAACATACACATGGCAGTTGCCGTCCAGGTGCTTGATGACAGGTACCTTGGCATCTCGGCTGATACGTTCAATCAGCCCCTTGCCGCCGCGGGGGATGATCACGTCCACATACTGCGGCATGGTGATCAGCTGGCCAACGGCCTCACGGTCAGTGGTGGGGACCAGTTGAACAGCGTCAGCAGGCAAGCCAGCACTTAACAAGGCTTGCGCCACCAGTGCAGCCAGGGCTTTGTTCGACTCAATCGCTTCCGAGCCGCCGCGCAAAATGCAGGCGTTGCCGCTTTTGATGGCCAGGCTGGCGGCTTCAATTGTCACGTTAGGGCGGCTTTCGTAAATCATGCCGAACACGCCGAGCGGCACGCGCATGCGGCCGACGCGGATGCCGCTCGGGCGTTGCGTTAGGTCGGTGATTTCGCCAATC
>JAYUVG010000191.1:0-39145 GCA_043754255.1 Polaromonas sp.
CGCTGGCTACTGGCCTGGACATGCCGCTCCACCCCGTTTTGCAAACGCGTTGCCATGTTGGCAAGCATGCTCAGCCAAACGGCTTGCGGCTGGGCGCAAAGCTCAGCAGCTGCGGTGGGTGTGGGTGCCCGTACATCGGCACAAAAATCAGCAATGGTGAAATCCGTTTCATGCCCGACCCCGCTGATGATGGGAAAGGGTGAGGTGGCAATGGTACGGGCCAAAGTTTCATCGTTAAAGGCCCATAAATCTTCCATCGCCCCGCCGCCGCGCACCAACAGCAGCACATCCACCTCGCGGCGTTCAAAGGCTTTTTGCAAGGCATTGCACAGCTCGCCTGCGGCCTGTGCGCCCTGCACACTTGCAGGGTAAATAACCACCGGAATATGCGGCGCGCGGCGCTGCAAGGCTGTTACTACATCGTGCAGCGCGGCTGCATTGAGCGATGTGACAACGCCGATGGCTTTGGGCATCAGCGGCACATCACGTTTGCGATCTGCGTCAAACAAGCCTTCGCTTTCCAGCTTGGCTTTTAGCTTTAAAAACTGCTCGAACAATGTCCCCTGCCCGGCTTGCCGCATCGACTCGACGATGAGCTGCAGCTCTCCGCGCGCCTCGTAAACACCAAGCCGTCCGCGCAGCTCAACCCGCTGGCCATCGCGCGGACTGAAGTCGAGCAGCAAGCTGGCTCTGCGGAACATCGCGCAGCGGATCTGTCCGTCGTCGTCTTTGAGCGAAAAATAGCAATGGCCGCTTGCAGCCCGCGAAAACCCAGAAATTTCTCCCTGCACCGCAACCGGGTTAAAACGCGCTTCCAGACTGTCTGCAATGGCCTTGAGCAGCATGCTGACAGGCCACAGCCGGACGCTGCCGTCGCCACCTTCTTCAATCCCCGTCGTGCCCATTGATTTGCGATCCATATAGCCCTGTTTACCCGTAAAACAATGAACAACCACTGCACATCGTTTCTGCCTGTGCAGGCAGTTCAACGCAGAAAAACGGCCAATGGCTTGAGCCATAATCCAGACAATTTATTCGTTCGGGGACGTTCATTGTTTTCCATCATACAAGCCGCTGGTTGGCCTATCTGGCCATTGATTGCCTGTTCAATCCTGGCGCTGGCGCTGGTCATTGAACGTTTCAGCAGCCTGAAAACCAGCAAGGTCGCGCCACCCAATTTGCTCGAAGAGGCCATCACCGTTTCAAGAACAGTTGTGCCAGCGCCTGCTGTTGTGACCCAGCTTGAGCAAAATTCAATGCTCGGTGAAATACTGGCCAGTGGTTTCAGGGCGCTCAATGCCAACCCGCGCATCAGTGAGCCCGACCTGCGTGCCACGCTGGAAGGTGCGGGGCAAATGGCCGCACACAAGCTGGAACAGTATCTGGCGGCACTGGCGACCATTGCGTCCGCTGCTCCGTTGCTTGGTCTGCTGGGCACTGTCATTGGCATGATCGAGATTTTTGGCTCACAAGCCGGTGGCGGTGCTATTGGTGGTGCGGGTGCCGGTGTGGGCAATCCGGCGCAGCTGGCGCAAGGCATTTCAATTGCGCTTTACAACACTGCGTTTGGCCTGATTGTGGCAATACCTTCACTGATTTTCTGGCGTTACTTTCGGGCGCGGGTAGACGGCTATTTGCTGCAAATGGAGTTGTCGTCCGAGAAATTTCTGCGGCATTTGAACGCACTGCGCAGGGCTTGACGGAGCCATGAACTTTCGCAAAAGCTCCCGGGACGAGCCTGAAATCAATCTCATCCCGTTCATAGATGTGCTGCTGGTGGTGTTGATATTTTTGATGCTGTCAACCACCTACAGCAAATTTACCGAGCTGCAAATCAAGCTGCCGCTGGCCGATGCCGAGCAGCAGCGTGACTACCCCAAAGAAGTCATCGTTGCCGTCAGCAGTGACGGCCGGTACATGATCAACAAAACCCTGGTGGAAGGCCGCAGCATCGAAAGCCTGGGCGAAGCGCTGGTGCTGGCTGCCAAGGCTGGCAAAGACAGCGTGATCATCATCAGCGCGGACGCCAGCAGCACGCACCAGTCAGTCATTACCGTGATGGAAGCGGCCCGCCGCAATGGTTTTGTACAAATCACCTTTGCCACCCAGAGCGCCGCACAGGCTGATGGCCGCTAGGCAATGCTAGGCAAGGGCAACTGGCTTGCCCGCACCTGGCGGCAGCGGGGATTAGCCGCTTGCCTGCTGTGGCCCGTGTCTTTGTTGTATGGCTGGGCAACAGGCTTTCACCGCTGGCTTTACCGGGTCGGGTTGTTCAAAACTGCACGCTTTTCAGTGCCCATTATTGTGGTGGGCAACATGGTGGTGGGCGGTGCCGGCAAAACACCGCTGGTCATTGCACTGGCCAGACATTTCATACAGCAAGGTATCCAGGTTGGTGTGGTGTCGCGAGGTTATGCAAGGCTTGAAAAAAAATGCGTTGAGGTACTAAAAAATACGCCCATTTCTCAGTCAGGGGATGAGCCAGCCCTCATATTTAGCGCGCTGGCAGCTCCTGTTTTTGTAGCAGAAAAGCGCAGCGAAGCGGTTTATGCGTTGCTTGCGAAATATCCCTTTACGCAGCTGATCATCAGCGACGATGGCTTGCAGCATCACAGTTTGGCAAGCGACATAAAAATTACGGTGTTTGATGACCGTGGTGTTGGCAACGGCTGGCTGCTGCCAGCCGGGCCGTTGCGGGAGCGGTTTTCGCCAAGCAGACAGGATTTGGTGCTGCACACGGGCCGGGCTCCGGCATTTGGCGGCTATGTTTCAAGCAGGCGACTGGCCGACCATGCTGTGGCTCGTGATGGCAGCCTGGTGCACTTGCAGGATTTGAAACACCAGCCCTTGACTGCCCTGGCAGGCATTGCCACTCCTGATGCGTTTTTTGACATGCTCAGGGCGCAAGGTTTGCATTCAGCCCAAACCCTCGCCCTGCCTGACCATTTTGATTTTTCAGCGTTCCAGTTTCCCGAGCAAACCAGCCCTGTTGTGCTGTGTACCGAAAAAGACGCTGTCAAGCTTTTTAAAATGAACCTGGGCGTTTCAATAAAGCTGCTGGCCGTGCCGCTTGAATTTACGCCAGAGCCAGCATTTCTAAAAGCAGTAGATGACCTGTTGGCACCGCTTCTAGGCAAGGCCTCCTAAACTTATATCCTTTGGAGAAAAAATGGACACCAAACTACTTGAACTGCTGGTATGCCCAGTGACCAAAGGCCCGCTTGAATTTGACCGGGTCAAACAAGAGCTGGTCTCTCGCAGCGCGCGCCTGGCCTACCCGGTCAGGGACGGCATGCCTGTGATGCTGGAGAACGAAGCGCGGGCACTGACTGACGAAGAACTTGGAATTTAAAGCCCTGCTGAAGGTGCAGCCAGACATGAAATTTACTGTTCTTATTCCCGCCCGCATGGCGTCTACCCGGCTGCCCAACAAGCCCCTGGCCGACATATGCGGCGCGCCCATGGTGGTGCGCGTGGCCCAACGCGCCCAGCTTAGCCAGGCCGACAACGTTGTGGTGGCCACTGACAGCCAGGAAGTGATGGATGCATGTGCACGTTTTGGTATTGCCGGTGTGCTGACTGGCTCAAACCACGCAAGCGGCAGCGACCGGCTGGCAGAGGCCTGCACGCAGCTAGGCTTGCCAGACGATGCAGTGGTGGTCAATGTGCAGGGAGATGAGCCGCTGATAGATGTGGCGTTGATCAATGATGTCGCGCAATTGCTGGTTGATCGGCCTGGCTGCGCAATGGGTACAGCGGCTCACGCTATCGAAAGCATAGAAGATTATTTAAACCCGAATATTGTCAAAGTGGTGCTGGATGCGCAGCAGTCAGCCCTGTATTTCAGCCGCTCTCCCATTCCTTACGCGAGAGACCATGCTGGCCAGGCCTGGTGGAGCCTTCCAGACCACTTGCCCAAACCACTGCGCCATGTCGGCATTTACAGCTATCGCGCCGGGTTTTTAAAAGCTTTTCCGCATTTGATGCCGGCACCGACAGAGCAGCTTGAATGCCTGGAGCAATTGCGGGCTTTGTGGCATGGTCACAAAATTGCCGTACACATCACCCAGCGCCTGCCTGGCATCGGTGTTGACACGCCAGCAGACTTGCTGGCGGTACGCGAACTTTATGCCCGGCATTAATGGACAGGAGCATGAAACAACGTAAGCGTTAGCCAAGGGGTGCATGCTATTCTTTGGAGGACAAGGTTTTCAGCCCAGACACTCCACGGCTTGAACCACCTGAAACCATAAAAACGAAGAGGACAATATGAGACTGATCTTGTTAGGCGCGCCTGGTGCAGGCAAAGGAACCCAGGCTACTTTCCTCTGCGAAAAATTCGGCATTCCCCAGATTTCAACGGGCGACATGTTGCGCGCTGCTGTCAAAGCCGGCACGCCATTGGGTATTGAAGCCAAAAAAATAATGGATTCAGGCGGCCTGGTCAGCGACGACCTGATCATCAATCTGGTCAAAGAGCGGATTGCACAGCCCGACTGCGCACAAGGCTTTTTATTTGACGGCTTTCCGCGCACTTTGCCGCAGGCCGATGCCATGAAATCTGCCGGCGTCAAACTCGACTACGTGCTTGAACTGGACGTGCCGTTTGAGGCCATCATCGAGCGCATGATTGGTCGCCGCTCGCACGCCGCGTCGGGTCGCACTTACCATGTCAAATACAACCCGCCAAAAGTCGCCAATCACGACGACATGACAGGCGAGCCGCTGATTCAGCGTGAAGACGACAAGGAAGAAACCGTTCGCAAACGGCTGGACGTCTACAGCGCGCAAACCCGTCCGCTGGTCGCCTACTATTCTGATTGGGCCAAGGCTGAGCCTGCTGTGGCGCCCGCATACCGCGCTATCAGCGCAGTTGGCAGTGTGCAAGAGATTGCCCAACGCGCACTTGCAGCACTGACAAGCTGAGGTCTGCCTGCATCAAGCCGGGCTTGAGCGCAGTCCGTAGGCCTTGCCGGATACAAACAGGTATTCGGCGCGCAATATTGCTGCACCCTTTTCCCCGGTAAAAGCAAAACCGAGCACACCCAGGCTGTCTCCGGGTTTCAGCTCGGCAATGCCCCAGGCCTGAACCCTGCCAAGCGGCGCCAGCTCAATTTCCCAACGCTTGTCCTGCCGCGTGGGCAGTACTGCTTTTGCCAGCAAAGTCCTGCCGTCAACCGGAGCAGATTGAGCTGGCAGTATCCGCTGCGTCAAATCAGCTGGCAGCTTCAATGCTGCAGGCAAATCAATGAGCAATTCAACATGCGGGTTTTGCCAAATCGATTTGAACACCTTGCCCTCCAGATAAATCGGCCTGTCCTGGTCAAAACTGCTCCAGCCATGGTGCGCCAGTGCAGGCAGGCAAGTGCCGCTGGCAGACCATGCGGCAAAACTTTTCAATGCATCACGCCTTTTCATCACAAACCCCTTTAAACATAGGCAATCCAGCGGCCACACACCACCACCGCCAGCCAGATCAAACTTGACACCACCATTTGTAACCGGGCAACAGCGTCCAGTTTGCCCAGCGAATCGCGGCCATGAAACCAGGCGGCGTTGCAGCCCGCCAGCGTCAACAATACCATCTTCAGGGTGAAAGCACGGTTGGTTAAAAGCTCGGCAGCTTGTGAGGCAAACATCAACAAACCCGACGCTGCTGCCAGCAAAAAACCTGCTGCGGCGATGCCCAGACTTAAAGTGGCCAGCGCCCGCACATCCAGCCCTGCACCACGGCCAAACACCCGCATTTCCAGCAAAACCAAGTTGCCAAGCAACAAGGCAATGCCGCACAAATGCGCCACTTCCAGTGCCGGGTACGCCCAGCTACTGGACTTGAGCGCGGCAAATATCATGCACCAATGTCCATCAGCCTGAGCATCATGGCAATGCGCGCTTTGACAGGGCTCAAACCGTCTGAAGTGGGAAAGCAATCGTCAACCCGGGCCAGAACCGGGCCGGCCACACAGCGCGTGGCCCGAACAACCTGCACGCCGCGCGCCTGAGCCTTGAGCAACGCCGCCTGAAGCACCTGATGCACAGTACCGTTGCCAGTGCCCGCCACAATCAAACCACGCGCACCCAGACCAACCAGCGCATCGACCAGCTCACCACTAACGCCGGCGTAGTTCATCACAATGTCAACCTGCGGCCAGGCCGATACCTGTTTTAGCTTTGCTATGTTTTCAGGAGCTGCTTGCGCGCTGTTTATGTCGGCTACAGGCCAATTTGATAATAATTTGAAGGTGTTTTTGTGCATCAGCCCAATAGCACCCGCATCGCCCGAGCTGAAGGCATCAAGCTGCATGGTGTGGGCTTTTTGAACATTTTGAGCGCTGTGCACGACGCCTGCGCAAACCATCACTACGCCCTGCGCACCAGGCAAGCGCGCCACATTTACTGCATCCAGAATATTTTGCGGCCCATCCGGCGCTGTGGCGGTTGCAGGGCGCATGGCGCAGGTCAGTACCACGGGTTTTAAGGGATGCAGCACAGCTTGCAAAAAATACGCGGTTTCTTCCAGCGTGTCCGTGCCATGGGTGATCACCACGCCACTCACATCGTCCTGAATCAGATGATGCTGCACACGGGTTGCCAGCTCTGTCCAGACTTTGAATGTCATGTCTTTGCTGTCAATTTGCGCGACTTGCTCGCACACCACCCCATCAAGCAGGGACAGGCCAGGAACAGCTGCTACCAGCTGGTTTACGCCCAGCTGGGCGGCGGTGTAACCAAGGTTGTCATCGCTTGAAGCCGCCAGCCCGGCAATGGTGCCGCCGGTTCCCAAAATCACAATTTTTCTGGTTGTCATGCTTTTAAAGTGGGGATAAATAAAAAAGAGCTTGCAAATCGTCAAAGACTGATTAAAAATACAGTGACTGGGGTTTCAAACAGTCCCATACATTTTTAAAACAGGATTTTCAGCCATGACCACCTTGAATCATTTTTCCAGCCTGGCGTCAAATATATCTCCTTTGGGTCTGCGCCTGACAGCCCGCCAGCAGCAGATATTCGAGTTGATACAGCGCGCCATTGCCAGCACTGGCGCGCCTCCAACCCGGGCTGAGATTGCCACGGAACTGGGTTTTAAATCTGCCAATGCAGCGGAAGAACATCTGCAAGCATTGGCGCGCAAAGGCGCGATTGAGCTTGTCAGTGGTACCTCTCGCGGTATTCGCCTGCGTGCAGGTGACATGCGCAGCGTGAACGAATCCCGCATGCAGCAGTTTTCCTTGCCATTACAAAGCCTGGCCCAATTGGTGCTACCGCTCATAGGACGGGTTGCAGCCGGTAGCCCGATCCTGGCACAAGAGCATATTGAACAAAGCTATACGTTTGGCGCGGACATGTTTGAAAAGCAGCCCGATTATTTGCTTAAAGTGCGCGGCATGAGCATGCAGGGCATTGGCATCATGGATGGCGACTTGCTGGCTGTAAAACAGGCAACCGAAGCCAAAAACGGGCAAATTGTGGTGGCCCGGCTTGGCGACGAAGTCACCGTCAAGCGTTTTAAACGCATCAAAAACGTGATTGAACTGCTGCCAGAAAACCCTGACTTTCAAACCATCGTGGTCAAGCCAGGTGAGCCTTTTGTGATTGAAGGTCTGGCGGTCGGCCTGATTCGCAGCACCGTGTTGAACTGACACCGCATTTTTTTAAAGCTTGTTTTGGAGTTGATGATGGGAATCGCCAGTTTTTCTCCGTTATTTTCACGAATTGGCTCACCGGGCCTGTTATTCATATCGGCACCAATGCAGACATTGGCAGCGTTTTTTATGCCTGCTCAATCTGCAATTGCCAGCCAGCGCATCGTCACTTACCCGACCGCTGAGCATTTGGCAAATGTACAAAGGATCCTGAAACGAAGACCTGTCGTACCCCATGAAACAGCCAGCGTTGAACCGGCCAGTCGTTTGAAAGTCATGCGTGAATTTGAGCCGGGAATGGGTCGCTCGCAAGTTGGGCGTATGGCAATTTGTGGCCGCATGGCAGATGTCTGTGCTGAACTTGACCGGATTGCGTCAAAAGCGTCTGCCTCGTCATGAAGTCTGGATGTCACACTATTTAACATCAGTCCGATATTGCTGACGTTCATGCCTGAAAACCAAGAACTTGCAGGCACAATATTGGCATGAATATTGTGATTCTTGACGACTACCAGGACGCAGTTCGCAAACTGCCCTGCGCGGCCAGGCTTGATGTCTATCCGGCCAAGGTGTACACCAACACTGTCAAGGGCATCGGCCAGCTTTCGGTTCGCCTCAAAGATGCTGATGTCATTGTGCTGATTCGCGAGAGAACGCACCTGAATCGGCAACTGATTGAAAAACTTCCAAAGCTCAAGATGATTGCCCAAACCGGGCGGGTTGGCAGCCACATTGACGTCGGCGCCTGCACCGAACGGGGGATAGTCGTGGCGGAGGGTGTTGGCTCGCCGACCGCACCTGCAGAGCTGACATGGGCACTTATCATGGCTGCCGCTCGCCGCGTCCCCCAATATGTAGCGCACTTGAAGCATGGTGCCTGGCAACAATCCGGGCTGAAGTCCACCGCCATGCCCGTAAACTTTGGCATAGGCATGGTTTTGAAAGGCAAAACCCTGGGCATCTGGAGTTACGGCAAGATTGGCGAAATTCTGGCCGGTTATGGTCGGGCTTTTGGCATGCGGGTACTGGTGTGGGGAGGCGATGCGTCAAGACAAAGAGCGGTTATTGACGGCTACGAAGTTGCCAACTCCAAAGCCGAATTTTTTGAGCAGTCCGACGTTTTAAGCCTGCACCTTCGCCTTGGCAGTGACACCCACGGCGTTATCACGCTGGACGACCTGTCGCGCATGAAACCCACTGCCTTGTTTGTCAACACCTCCCGTGCGGAGTTGATCCAGCCAGAAGCACTGATTTCTGCACTCAATCGTGGTCGGCCAGGTCTCGCAGCCGTGGATGTATTTGAGTCCGAACCCATTTTGCAGGGCCACGCGTTGCTCAGACTGGAAAACTGCATTTGCACGCCACACATTGGCTATGTCGAACAGGACAGCTACGAAATGTATTTCAGTTCTGCTTTTGACAATGTCATTAACTTTATCAACGGCACGCCGACCCATGTTGTGAATCCGGCAGCATTGCAAGTCCGGCGCTGAAGCCTGGGAGCCTGGGCGGCGCTAAAGGCGCGAGATGTCTGAGCTGCGCAAATTGGTAGCGTCTCAGGCTCACACTTTGGGCGGCTTAGGCTTTTCGCTTTTGCTCATTGCGCTGTCGAAAGCATTGAATGCATCAAATGCAATCAGGTTGCCAGACAGATCGGGTAATTTTTCAGCAGAATGGGCAGTTGTAGCTGGCAACGACAATCTACCCAGAGCACCACTGTCAGCCTGCTTCAAAAATTCGATATCGGCTGCGTGGACGGCCGCGTTGGATCGCATTGTTTGCGTTGCCGGCATTGGCTCGCTCAAATCAATATCAAGATGCAAATCCGGGAAGACCGACGTTACCGCTGGCGCAGGCGTTAACTTAAATGGGCGGTTGATTGGAGAAACCGATTTTGCGCTGGTGCTTTCGTCAATGCTGGCGGACAACGGCTGGATTGAGGTCGGTACAAATTCGACGGGCTGCGAATCGGCCCGGTCAGCTGAAGTTACAGGGAGGTCAAACTTTCTGGCCTGACCAGCCCTGCCAGCCCTGCCAGCTCTGTCAGAAGCGCTTGGTGGCTTGATGTCCAAGCTGATGATTTCTTTGGCCAACGAATAAAGCATCAGCAATTCGCGGTAGGCTGTCAGGTTGAAAGCTTCAGCATCATTTTCGGGACGTTTGAAAATTGAATCTTCAATAATTTCAAGCACCTTGGGCGACGGCCACAGTGCTTCGATGCGTGACATTGCCAACTGGTATGCCTCAAGACCGGGCCCCGCGACGGTGTACGACTCAAACGGAGGTATTTTTGTGTTGAAGCGAACATTAAAATTTTCACGCAGTGCAGCGTAGTCGTCCTTTCGTGCCAACTGATGGTACAGGTTAAACAAATCCAGGTAGACCAGCACACTGGTTTCCACGTCGTCTTCGATGTGGTTACGCAGCACTTCGATGGCTTGTTCATGCTGTCCAATGGACACGAAAAAGTCCGCTTGCTGATTGACATCAAACAGCTCTTCAGCCTTCACAGCACGCGACGGGTGGGCCATGCTCAGGGCAAAATCCGCATGGTAAGTCGAACCCAGAGGCGGCAGCGAGTCGGTATGAAAACCAGATGCCAGCTTTGACGGCTTCAATTCTGAACTCGTAACATCCAGATCAATTTCAGGATTTGCCAATCCTGCCCTTACTGTCACATCAGACTTGGGCTTTTTGTCAAATGATTTGCGGTTGAGATCGAAGTTTTCTGAATGCGCGCCACTGTCAGTCCAGTCTTTGCCCGCGCGTTGCGAATTGACATGCCGTCGCCACCAGGGTGAGCTGCCGCCAACGCGGCTTTGAAGCGACTGTTTTCGAAGAATATAAGCAAGGGCTGCAATTGCCAGAATTAACAAAAAACCCAAAACGTAAACAATCGGGTTGGCATAACGCTCGGATTCAGCTTTTTTGAGCTTGATGCCTAGCTCCTGGATAGATTGTTGGGACTTCTGGTTTTGCGCCTGAAGGCTGCGTACCGAGCTTTCCAGACTCTGGAGCTTGTCAAAGTCACGCAAAATGTCCTGTGGTGGTGATGCAATGGCTCGCCACAAGGCTGCAGCGGCTGAGCGCTCCTGCAAGTTTGTAGCTGGCGCTGACAATAACTGGCTGGATGATTTGAGCTGTGGATCCCGTTCAACGCTCAAGTCAACTGGCTCCAGCTTCAGGCGTGAGCCGCTTGGAACTGCAGTTTTGCCCGTGGCGCTCGCCGCAGCTGCACGAAGCTGTTTTGCGGTAACCCCTTTTTTGACATCTTTTGGATTGCCAGCGTCAGCAGCATCAGCGGTAACAACCGGGCTGCCGGCATCCACTGCTTTTTGGCTGTTTTGAGACGAGCGGGCGGTTCGGGAATTGCGTGAATCTCGGATGCTTCGAGTATTTCGGGCACTTTGACCAGGCTGTGTATCTGCAGGTTGGGCAGTTGCTGAAGCCAATGCAGGTGATGTTGCGTCCAGCGGAAAAGCCTGACCAGGCGGCCTGCCAAGGCTTGCAGCGTTGCGGTCAGTGATTGGCTCAGACGGCATGTCTGCCAGCGTCACGTAGCGTCGCTCAATTTTTTGCTGGCAACCAACCCGTACGTAAATTGTTACCACCGGCTCATCTACAAGGACAGCAGCACGAACCCTGATCACCGCGTCCAGTGCCCCTGTAGAAGCTTTTTCTGCAGTGACACGAACGCGGGATTTATCCAGCCTGTTGTCGGCATAAAACACATCTGCATCCAGGCACAGGTTGGCTATGTCGTCTTGCGAATTCAGCACAGCCTGCACTGTGATGTCCAGCGGCCTGCCAATCAGAGTAGCGCCACTGTGCCGGCCAAGAGATGCGGCCATGCTGCCTGCATTTATCAGCAGTAGCAATAAAGCAAATAACGGATAAGCAAATTTGAAATTCACAAGACAGTATGCGTTAGGAACAAAATGTAATTTTCGCACAAACAAAAGTGCTCTAAAAACTGACCGTCTACGTAATAATACAAAACCATGAACCCCATTTTTCAAACTGTCGCTATTGTTGGAACCGGTGCCATGGGGCGCGGCATTGCACAAATCGCGGCGCAGGCCGGTAGCACTGTCAAACTGTTTGATGTGCACCCAGAAGCCGCCCTAAAAGCCAAGGCCGACTTAACCAGTCAGTGGGACAAACTGGTGGTCAAGGGCAGGCTGGATGCCAATACCGCAGACCGCTGCAAAAGCCGTGTGCTTACTGCGGCTACGCTGGCTGATCTGGCTGATTGCGACCTGGTGATTGAAGCTGTGGTGGAGCAGCTTGACGTCAAGCAACGCTTGTTTGCTGAACTTGAAGCCATTGTGTCGCCCGCCGCCATATTGGCCACCAACACGTCCTCGCTGTCCGTCACAGCAATCGCCGCCAGGCTGAAAAACCCCGAACGCTTTGCCGGTTACCACTTTTTTAACCCGGTTCCGCTGATGAAAGTGGTGGAGGTCATTGCCGGGTTGAAGACCGGCGTCGCTGTGTGCACAGAGTTGTCAAACTATGCCCGGCAAATGGGCCACACTGCTGTTTTGGCGCAAGACACACCGGGCTTTATCGTCAACCATGCAGGCCGGGGCTATGGCACAGAGGCGCTGCGCATTGTCGGTGAAGGCATTGCAGACTTTGCCACGATTGACCGCATTTTACGTGACCAAGTCGGCTTCAAACTCGGGCCGTTTGAATTGATGGATCTGACGGCACTGGACGTGTCGCATCCGGTGATGGAGTCGGTTTACCGCCAGTATTACGATGAAGCGCGTTATCGCCCCAGCGTGATCACAGCGCAGCGGCTGGCGGGAGGCTTGCTGGGCCGCAAAACCGGTGAAGGCTTCTACAAATACGCGGGTGGTGTGATGCAGGTTGCGCCAGAACCCACAGCGCCACAGGTAGCCGAGTTGCCGCCTGTATGGGTATCGCCACGGGCCTCACGCCGTTCTGAACTTTTGCTGTTGCTTAAAAACCTGGGCGCAAACATCGAGACCGGCGCATCTGCCTCGCCGCAAGCCCTGGTACTGGTTGCGCCATTGGGTTTTGACATCACCACAGTTGCCGTGGTGGAGCGGCTGGATCCGGCCCGCACCATCGGCATCGATATGCTGATTGACGACGCCACTACCCGCCGCCGCGTGCTGGCGACCAACCCCGCCACCCGCACCGACATGCGGGACGCGGCGCATGCGCTGTTCGCACGCGATGGCAAGGCTGTCAGTGTGATTCGTGACAGTGGCGGCTTTGTAACGCAGCGGGTGGTGGCAACCATCGTGAATATTGCAAGCGACATGTGCCAGCAGGGCATTTGCAGTCCAAAAGATCTGGAAACCGCCGTCACCCTGGGCCTGGGCTACCCGCTGGGGCCGCTGGCAATGGGTGACCGCTATGGCCCCACCAATGTTCTGGAGGTGCTGTTCAACATGCAAACCGTGTACGGCGACCAGCGCTACCGCCCTTCACCGTGGCTACGCAGGCGCGGCGCCATTGGACTGAGCCTGATGCACGAAGAAAGCTGACCATGACCGGTTCATTAAAAAGTACTACCCTGGGTCAAACACTGATTTTGACTTTGAGCAATCCGGGGTTTAAAAACGCCCTCAGCCCGGAAATGTATGCCGCGGGTATAGAAGCGCTCAATGCCCTGGAGACCAACCCCAGCATACGTAGCATCATCATTACCGGCGAAGGCGCAGCATTTTGTGCGGGCGGCAATTTGCAGCGTTTACTTAGCAATCGCCGACAAGACAAAGACGTGCAGGCGCAAAGCATTGACGGCCTGCACAGCTGGATTGAAGCCATCCGCACCCACCCGAAGCCAGTGATTGCAGCGGTCGAGGGCGCAGCTGCTGGCGCCGGCTTTTCGCTGGCACTGGCTTGTGATTTTTGTGTTGCTGCAGACAACGCCATATTTGTCATGTCGTACAGCACGGTGGGCTTGTCACCTGACGGGGGAGCCAGCTGGGCATTGGCCCGGTCGCTGCCCCGCCAGCTGGCCAACCAGCTCATGATGTGCGGTGACCGCATCAGCGCCCAGCGGCTGCATGAGCTGGGGCTGGTGAACCGGGTGTGCGCCAGCGGCAGTGCTTTGCAACAAGCACTGGTTTTGGCTGAACAGCTGAACGCCAGAGCAGGAAATGCACTGGGCAGCATCAAGGAGCTGGTCAACGATGCTGCCAGCAACACCCTCAGCCAGCACTTGAAGCAAGAGCGCGATCATTTTGTTGAAAACCTGCACCACGCCAACTCTGCTGAAGGAATCCAGGCATTTCTGGAAAAGCGCACGCCCACTTACCAATAGTGAACAAGCGCTGCATGCCAAAACGTTGCATCAATGTAAAAAAGTTGGTCAAATAGGCCTCTAGCCCACATAAATAGCGCGCAAGCAGCTCCTTATTTAATAGCATGCAGAATGAACCCAACGCTTTACAGACACCCGGGCGACTTGGGTTTTGCCGGTAGTCCGGTACTCGGGTGACAATACTCGCTTGTCTTCACAAATGCAACGCCACCCCCCTCATGGATGACCCGATTCTTACTGTTGAAGAGCGGGAAGCCATCAACGCCGGGCGCTGGTTTTCATCGCTGTCACCATCGCTCAGGCACGACATCTTGCGTTGCGCGTACGTCAAGCGTTTTCGCGACGGCGAACTGATCGCTGCGCGGGGTGACCCACCTGAAGAATGGATAGCCTGTGCCAAGGGCGCGGTTCGCGTCAGTTCTACATCCATATCCGGCAAGCAGATCACATTGACCTATGTTGAGCCTGGCATCTGGTTTGGTGATGTAGCGATATTTGACGGTGACCGGCGCACACACGATGCCTATGCACACGGCGAAACCACCGTTTTGTGCGTGGCCAAAGCTGACTTTAAAAAGATATTGTCCAACCATGTTGAATTGTACGAAGCCATGTTGCGCCTGCACGCGCGCCGCATACGCCAGCTGTTTGGCCTGGTCGAAGACCTGAACACCCTGCCCCTGCGCGCGCGCCTGGCCAAGCAACTGCTGCATCTGGCCCGCAGCTATGGCGTGCCCAGTTTGTCTTGTAGCACCGAGGTGCGCATTGGCCTGCAGTTGGCACAGGAAGAACTGGCGCAACTGCTGGGTGCATCGCGCCAGCGTGTCAATCAGGAGCTTAAAGCAATGGAGCGTGAAGACGCGATTCGCATTGAGCCAGGCGGGCTGGTGGTGCGCAGCCGTGAGATTTTGCTGCGCATTTCAGACATTGAACTTGAAAAATCCTGAGAAAACGTGATGTCCAACTTTGACCATTTCATCGGCACTCGTGAAGTCACCGCCCAGCACGCGTTTGATGTCAACATTCTGACTGCCTACCTGCAGCAGCACCTGAGCGGTTTTGCCGGCCCGCTGCAGGTTGAAATCTTCAAGGGCGGCCAGTCCAACCCAACCTACAAACTCATCACACCAACCAGGTCGTATGTGATGCGTGCCAAGCCTGGCCCGGTAGCAAAACTGCTGCCGTCGGCTCATGCAGTCGAGCGTGAATTTAAAGTCATGAGCGGCCTGCAGGGCACTGATG
The DNA here is from genome assembly GCA_043754255.1 of Polaromonas sp. GTDB lineage: Bacteria > Pseudomonadota > Gammaproteobacteria > Burkholderiales > Burkholderiaceae_C > Polaromonas. The sequence continues at coordinate 15,190 of JAYUVG010000191.1, forward strand.
TGCCAGTGGCCAAAATGCATTGCCTGTGTGAAGACGAATCGGTCATTGGCCGCATGTTTTACGTGATGGAATTTGTAGAAGGCCGCGTGCTGTGGGATCAGGCCTTGCCCGGCATGACGAATGCCCAGCGCGCCGAGATTTATGACGAGATGAACCGCGTGATTTCCGCACTGCACAAAGTCAAGTTTGCAGAACGCAGTTTGGCCAGCTTCGGCAAACCCGGCAATTATTTCGAGCGCCAGATTGGCCGCTGGTCCAAGCAGTACGCGGCATCGATCACCACACCGATTCCCGAGATGGACAGCCTGATGGCGTGGTTGCCTGCCAACATTCCGTTGACAGCACGCGATGAGGCGATGACATCCATCGTGCATGGCGACTTCCGGCTCGACAATCTGATGTTTCACCCGACTGAGCCACGTGTGCTGGCTGTGCTCGACTGGGAACTGTCAACGCTTGGCCACCCGCTGGCTGATTTCAGCTACCACTGCATGGCCTGGCATATTTCGCCTGGAGCGTTTCGCGGCATCGGCGGGCTGGACATTGCTGCGCTCGGTATTCCCACTGAGGCCGAGTACATTGCCAAGTATTGCGAACGCACCGGCATCACCACACCAGAAGCACTCAAGGCCGACTTGAATTTTTATCTGGCCTACAACCTGTTCAGGCTGGCGGCCATTTTGCAGGGCATTGCCAAGCGGGTTGAGGCCGGTACGGCATCAAGTGCGCAGGCGGTCACCTCGGCAGCGGGAGCCCCGGTACTGGCAAAAATGGCCTGGGCTTTCGCACTGAAGAGCGGCGCCAAAAGCAACGTTTAATTTTTTAGATTTTTAGATTTTTAGATTTTTAGATTTTTTAAGGAGAAAACATGGACTTTAATTTCACCCCAAAAGTGCAGCAGATGCAGGCCCGTTTGCTGGCATTTATGGCCGAGCACATCTATCCAAATGAAGCCCGTTTTTATCGTGAGATTGCCGAGAACCGCGCCAAAGGCAACGCCTGGATTCCGACCACCATCATTGAAGAGCTCAAGCCCAAAGCCAAAGCCGCTGGTCTGTGGAATCTGTTTTTGCCGCACTCCCCACGTGCGCCCGAGGGCTTAAGCAACCTTGAATACGCTCCGCTGTGCGAGATCATGGGCCGCGTGCCCTTTGCGGCTGAAGTCTTCAACTGTGCGGCTCCCGACACTGGCAACATGGAAACCATAGCCCGTTACGGCTCCGAGGCCAATAAAGACCAGTGGCTTGATCCACTTTTGCGCGGCGAAATCCGTTCAGCGTTTTTGATGACCGAGCCCGAAGTCGCCTCATCAGACGCCACCAACATCGCCTGCCGCATCGAGCGCGATGGCGATGAGTACGTGCTGAACGGCCTGAAGTGGTGGTCGTCTGGCGCGGGCGACCCGCGCTGCGCCGTGTATATCGTGATGGGCAAAACCAACCCCGACGCAGGCCGGCATGAACAGCAATCCATGATTCTGGTACCCGCCAATGCGCCAGGCATCACAGTGATTCGCCCGCTCAGCGTATTTGGTTATGACGATGCACCGCACGGCCACATGGAAGTGAGCCTGAAAAACGTCCGCGTACCGATTGACAACCTGCTGCTGGGCGAAGGCCGCGGCTTCGAAATCGCCCAAGGCCGCCTTGGCCCCGGACGCATTCACCACTGCATGCGCACCATCGGCTGCGCCGAGCGCGCGCTTGAATTGATGTGCAAACGCCTGACAAGCCGCGTCGCGTTCGGCAAGCCAATTTCCAGCCATTCCGTGTGGCACGAACGCATTGCCGAATCGCGTTGCATGATTGAGCAAGCCAGATTGCTAACCCTCAAAGCCGCCTACATGATGGACACAGTCGGCAACAAAGTAGCCAAAGCCGAAATCGCCATGATCAAGGTCGTCGCCCCCAACATGGCCTGCCAGATCATCGACTGGGCCATCCAGGCGCACGGCGGCGGCGGTGTGTCAGACGACTTCCCGCTAGCCTACGCCTACGCCCACCAACGCACCCTGCGCCTGGCCGATGGCCCCGATGAAGTGCACCGTGCGTCAATTGCCAAGCTGGAATTGGCTAGGCATTTGGTGGTGCCCGGTGAGGTGGAGATGGCTGTTACGCGGGGGAGTTAGACAGGTTGGTTTTGCTATAAATACGGAAGCTGCTTGCGCCCGTATTTGTCGGGTTTTGGCAATTTTTAATGAAAAAATTGTAGGTCTGACTTGCCCTGAACGCATTGCCCGACAAGTTGCGGTATTGGTAACGTATCGTCAGGTTATCGTTCAGTAACCTGATACACGCGAATCTGCTAATATCGCCAATGATATGAAGTCATTGCAGAAAATTGTTATTGATACCAATGTTTTGGTGAGTGCCTTGCGAAGCTCAAATGGGCCATCATTTGCGTTGATCCAGTCGATTCGTACAGGCAACATCAGCATGTGTTGTAGTCCGGCGCTTTTTCTGGAATATGAAGATGTGCTGAAACGCCCGGAACAACTCAAAGCCTACAGGCTGACGACAACGGATATCGACGATATTCTTGCTGAATTGGCCACGCATATTATCCCTGTCAGTACCCATTACCAATGGCGACCACAGTTGCGCGATCCGTCAGATGAAATGGTGCTGGAGGCGGCGGTCAATGCTGGCGCACACGCCATCGTGACTTACAACCTGCGCGATTTCCGGCCAGCAGCAAGTTTTGGCATCCCAGTTTTAAATCCTGAGCAAACCTTCACGCGTTTCAAGCTTCGCAAACCCGATATGAAAGGCTCCACACCATGAGCAGCTACGCACTTCGCCTGCCCGAGTCCCTCAAGATCGCCTCCAAGCGTATCGCCGCTGCGGACGACACCACCATGAACCAATTTTTTGTCGTGGCCATTGCCGAAAAAATCAGTGCGATGGAAACAGCGGACTTTTTTGAGCGGCGCGGCGCCAGTGCGTCTAAATCCAAGGCTGATATTGCCTGGGCGAAAGTGGGCAACAAGAGCCCGGTTCTTGAAGATCGTTGGACTGAGGTTTGAATTTCATATTCACGCTCACAGCGGTGGTGGCGTGGCGAACGACTTCATTTCGGCTTACGCCTACACCCACTAGCGCACCCTGCGCCTGGCAGACGGTCAGGACGAAGTAAAACGTGCGTTGATTGCCAAGCTGGAAAGAGCGCGGCATTTGTTGGTGACGGGTGAGGTTGGGATGGCTGTAACGCGGCGTCGCTAAAAACGCCAAAAATGATTTTTTCATCTCTATTTTAGGGGCTGGGCGACCGCAGTAATAAGTCGCAGCACTCTTACACTGCGAGGCCGGGCTGGGTTTTTTACCATTGGCGCATTGCTGGAGAAAAGATTCAATCGTCACTCTTGAGATGAAAGCGTGGCATTGATCGAACGTACTCTCGAACCCCCGACATACTGGCGCTCATTGCGTCCAGCTCTACAGCACTGTACTTTGGCACAGTGTCTACCGAGTCCATCTTTCCTTCCGGCCAATTAGAAAATTCAAAGACAACCCGTATCGAGCGCTCCTCGATATTTACACCTATCCTGGAATTTGGATGAGCAAAATACGATGCTTGACGGCCTATTGGAAGTTGTCCTTCAGGATGAAGGGCCTCATAAAACTTCCACCTCCAATGTTCACACTCGCCGTCATAAAGTGCAATTAGTCCTTCGGATTCGCCAGATATTCGTTTGGCTACTTCTTGAGCAGACAGTAAAAGACGTGCACAAGAAAGCCATGCGAGTCTGTCCGCAACTGGGGCGGCTTTCGTCTTGTTTTGAGTCAGCGTCTCGTACGCTCTTTGAATGCTAGCTGTCGCGTGGTTGAAGTAATTCAAGTCATCTGCTTGCCGCTTTCGAGTCTCAGCCACCTTCTTCTGTTCGCGGAGCGTAGCAAGCAATCCTGTAAAACTGGCAAACGCGAGCACTGGCGACAAAACCCCGCCCCAAAAGCTTCCAAACTCTGACCATCGAGTCTGGCTTTCAGAAAACCAGGGTGTCCAAAATACCGATAGCCAAGCTAACAAAGGTAGTGTGCAGACTGCGATTGCAGCGTAGGCGAGATTCCGTTCAATTTTCATTGTTGGGTATTTCTAAAGTTTGAGTTCTGCAACGGCTTCGCGTCGTGTTCTAAAACGAGTGGTGATCGCTTTATTACTTTTGATAAGGCGTGCACATCAAAAAGCTAATGCGTCAGGGCGAGGGCATTTTGTCCGGAAGCTCATGTTCCATAAACACGCTGTGTGGATTCAAGTTGTAGCTGCCAAATGGGCCTGATTCAACAAACCCTTTGCTGCGGTACAAACTGTGTGCAGGCTCAAAGGCCGAATGCGTTCCAGTTTCCAAACTGAGCCGCGTGTACCCGCGCCGCCTGGCGACCATGATGATGTGCTCAAGCACTGCGCGGCCAGCGCCTTTGCCGCGCTTGGCTAGTGGCGTGCGCATGGACTTGATTTCGCCGTGGGTTGGCGACAGCTCTTTCAACGCGCCGCAGCCGAGCAAAATGTCTTTGCTCCATACAGTCCAGAAAGTGATGTCGGGCGCGCGCAGTTTTGCTAGATCAAGTGCAAACACTTGCTCAGCTGGCGACAGTTCGTGCATGTTCGCCAGATGCTCTTCGAGTAACTTATGAACCTGAAGGCGGGACAGATCATCAATTTCAATGTGCATTTGGAGTCACTTGTTTTAGCGGAGTGATATTTGGCGGAGACTGGCTATTCAAATAATCACACGCATTAAAAAACGCCGTCTTGTTTTTAATTTGATAATTCAGCGGTAATAAACGGATTAACAACCTGCACCCCAGCCACCTCAAAATCCTTCACGTTGCGCGTCACCACTGTCAGGTTATGGCACAGCGCAGTGGCTGCAATCAGGTTGTCGATGCCCTTGTTTCCTGTCAACACAGACAGGCGACCCCAGAGCCTGGCAATCGCTGGTGTAACAGGCAATATTCGCTCTGCAAATTGCAACTCGGTCTGCATCAACCACTGTGACAGTTCCGTCGCAAAGTCTGGCGCTGCGCTGCGTTGTTTTTGAATGCCTGCTTCGATTTCACCGAGGGTCATCACGCTTAAAAAAACAGTAGCTGGTGCCTGAGCTTTCAGGTAGGTCACCACACCAGCATTGGGTCTGGCTTTGCGCAGCTCTGATACGACAACGGTGTCTAACAAAATCATGAGAAGTTGACTTCGCGTGGCTGCATGTCCAGTCGCTGTTCGGCCTCAAGTTCAGCAACATCCGCTTTAGGTATTGCCATCAAATGGTCAATAAAGCTTTGGGGCGCAGCGGCTCCAGCAGCTGCGCTGCGCTGCAATGCTTCAAAGTCTTGTTCAGACAACACCACAACGGCGCGTTTGCCGCTGCGTGTAACGTGCTGCGGCATGCCCAGCATGGCTTTGTCTACAAGGGCGCTGAATTGTGCTTTGGCGTCCTGTAGCCGCCAGGCGGAAATGTTGGTTGGGTTTAAAAGCGCCAACGGATTGAATGAATTTTGCATTTATTTCTGACTAGTTTATTAGACTAGTCATATTTTAGATGAATTTCAGTGTGTGTCAAACCCGCGTAATCGAAATTTGAACGCTCATCGATTCTTCGCCACCACCCTGCCTCACGCCTTTGGCTGGCGGGCAGGCGTTGTAGTCGCCGCCCATCGCCAGGCGAATGTGGCGCTCGTCTGTGAGGCAGGCGTGGGTGACGTCGATGCTGACCCAGTGGCGTGTGGCGACGTTCAGGCACACATCGGCCCAGGCGTGGCTGGCCAGGTCGGGCGCGTTGGCGTCGTAAAAATAGCCGCTCACGTATCGCGCGGGGTAGCCCAGGCTGCGGCAGACGGCGACCATTACGTGGGCCTGATCCTGGCATACACCAGAGCCTGATTGAAACGCCTGTAGCGCAGTTGTTGTGACATTCGAGCTATCTTTTTTATAGCTGACTGCGCGCATAACACCTTGGCCAAGGGTCAAAAGAGCTTGCAAATTAGCGGTTCCGTCGACACTTTGAGCAATGAATTGCCTTCCAAAGCCGGCCAGCTGAAAATGGGGTTCAGCCAGCGTGGTGCCGCGCAAAAAAAAGTATGGATGGGGCAGCGTTTGGGCGTCGGTAAATTCGGCGATTCCGTGTGTGTCAACCTCGCCTGCAGCGTTGACCAGGCTCCACCTTACGTTGTCTGCGTCTGTCCCCACAAAGGTGTAAGACTGCACGGTGTTGCCGAAAGCATCAAGCTGCTTGAACAGCTTTTCTGGTGCGCCGACGCTCCAGAAATTGACAGTTTGTGCAGGGCTTGTCTGCGGCGTGAGCCACATGGTTTGCAAGGCGTAGTGCAGCGGGGCTGTGTAGCGGTAGTCTGTGGTGTGACGGATGTGCAGTTTCATATTTCCTACTTCTGCCTTTCCCTCTTGTATTGCCCCCTCTCCCTCTGGGAGAGGGTTGGGGTGAGGGCTCCCTGCTCACCCGTTTCAAACCAACTCAGCGGACAAAAAGACCCTCACCCCTGCCCTCTCCCCCGTAGGGAGAGGGAGTAAGAGGCTATCAATTCACGTCGTTGCAGGCACCAAAAACTCACGGCTCAAATGCGAGCCCAAATCGTTGACGCGGTCTAGAAACTGGGTCAAAAAGGCATGCAGGCCGTTGGCCAGAATCTCGTCGATACGGGCATATTGCAAGTCTGATCGCAACTTGCCAGCGCAGCGGCAGGTTTCGCTATCGGCGTCATTGGTCACCAAGGCCAGATTGTTCATCAGCTCGTTCAGGCAGCCGAGTAGCGAACGCGGCATGTCGGCCCGCAATATCAACAGCTCGGCCACGCGCTCGGGCTTGATCACGTCGCGGTAGACCTTTCGGTAAATCTCAAAGCCGGAGACGCTGCGCAAAATCGAGCTCCAGTGATAAAAATCAAAATCTTCGTCAAGGGCATTGGCCAGATTTTTTTGGGCAACATGAAACTTCACATCCACCAGCCGAGCCGTGTTGTCTGCCCGTTCCAAAAAAGTACCCAGGCGCAAAAAGTGAAACGCATCGTCTTGCAGCATGGTGCCTGCCGTGACGCCGCGCGACAGGTGTGATCGAAACTTGACCCATTCAAAAAACCGTGACGGGTCACGCTCAAAGTCTCCGTTTTTCAGCATGCGGATGACTTCTAGGTAGGTTTGATTTTCAGTCTCCCAGACTTCGGTCGTTAGGGTGCCGCGCACAGCCCGCGCGTTTTCACGTGCGTTTTTCAGGCACGACACAATGCTGGACGAATTTTCTTCATCGCACACCATGAAATCCATTACATCGCGTGGAACCACGGTGTCGCCATATTTCGCCATGAACTTAGGCTTGAGCTCACTGATGCTGAGCAGCCCTTCCCAGCCGGACTGAGCTGAGGAGGCTGACTGGGGCAGCATCGATGTCTGGTAGTTGACATCCAGGATACGCGCCGTGTTTTCCGCGCGCTCCGTATAGCGGGACATCCAAAAGAGGTGGTCTGCAGTTCTGGACAACATGATTACTTGCCTCCTTGCGACTGGCTTTGTGACTGCGACTGTGACGACTGAATTGGTGAGGCTTCCAGAATCCAGGTGTCTTTGGTGCCGCCACCTTGTGATGAGTTGACCACCAGCGAACCATCTTTGAGCGCCACACGTGTCAAGCCACCCGGCACCATTTGCACTTCTTTGCCGCTCAATACAAATGGCCGCAAGTCGATATGGCGCGGTGCAATGCCGCTATCAACATAGGTTGGGCAGGTTGACAAACTGAGTGTGGGCTGGGCGATATAGCCCGCCGGGTTGGCAATCAATGCCGCACGAAAATCTTCAATCTCGGCTGCTGTAGCTGCCGGGCCGACCAGCATGCCATAGCCGCCTGCGCCGTGCACTTCCTTGACCACCAGATCTTTCAAATTGGCCAACGTGTACTTCAGGTCTTCAGCGTTGCGGCACATGTAGGTCGGCACGTTTTTCAAAATCGGTTTTTCGCCCAAATAGAACTCGATCATTTTTGGCACATACGGGTAAATTGATTTGTCGTCGGCCACGCCAGTGCCAATCGCATTGCACAGCGCCACGTTGCCGCTACGGTATACGTTGAGCAGCCCCGCGCAGCCCAGTGTTGACGTGGGCTTAAAGGCCAGCGGATCCAGAAAATCATCGTCTACCCGGCGATAGATAACGTCAACCCGTTTTGGCCCACGCGTGGTGCGCATGTACACAAAGTTGTCTTTGACAAAAAGGTCTTGGCCCTCCACCAGCTCAATGCCCATTTGCTGGGCCAAAAAGGCGTGCTCAAAATAGGCGGAGTTGTACATGCCAGGCGTCAGCACCACCACGGTTGGGTCAGCTGTTGCAGGCGGTGCTGATGCACGCAATGTTTCAAGCAGTAAATCGGGATAGTGAGCGACTGGCGCAATTCGGTTTTCATTGAACAGCTCAGGGAAAAGCCGCATCATCATCTTGCGGTCTTCCAGCATGTAGCTCACGCCGCTGGGCACGCGCAGATTGTCTTCCAGCACGTAGTATTCACCCGCGCCAGCCGAATCGGCAGCCCGAACAATGTCAATGCCGCTGATGTGCGAATAAATATTGCCTGGCACATCGACACCCATCATCTCGGGGCGAAACTGCGCGTTTTGAAAAATCTGCTCCGACGGCACAATGCCAGCCTTCAAAATCTCCTGGCCGTGGTAAACGTCGTGAATAAATCGGTTTAATGCCGTGACGCGTTGAATCAGGCCTTTTTCCATCGTGGCCCACTCGTGTGCGGGGATGATGCGCGGAATGAGGTCAAACGGAATCAAACGTTCGGTGCCGCCGTTGCCCGATGCAGCGTCTTCGTCTTTTTCACCGTACACCGCAAAGGTGATGCCGACGCGCCGAAAAATCATTTCAGCTTCAACCCGCCGTGCCTGCATGCTGGCCAAGGGTTGTCTTGCCAGCCAGCGCTGGTAAATTTGGTAATGTTCGCGCACCGCCTCTGGGCTGGCGTTCATCTCATCAAACATGGGTGGGCGCATGCGTTGTGTCTCCAGCTAAATTGAATGATTTTTGTGAATATAGCTTAGCAAGATATACGCCATACCTTTCATTGAGCATGTTTTTATTATTTACGGGGCACTGGGCACGTCCCCCAAATGGTGCCAATAACGTCTTGCTGTTGTGCGGTTACAGGAAACGGTGCCAGGCTGCTGACTGCTCCAAAGTGCGGCGCCGCAAGACGGCGACTTGATCACCTGAATTTGCCGTTCAGCATAGCGGGCCAATACCGATTCAACCGGGTGGTTAAACCGGTTTCGGTAGCCAGCTTGCGCCAGTGCAAACTGCGGCTTGACTGCATCCAGGAAAGGCCCGGTTGACGACGTTTTGCTGCCGTGGTGCGGCATGAGTAAAAAGTCCGCTTTGAGTTTGGATGCTAGCTCTGCATTGCCGACCAGCCGAAGTTCTTGCGCCGCCTCCAGGTCACCTGCCAGCAAGGCTGTTTTTGCGCCATTGGATATACGCAGTACGCAGCTCATCGCGTTTGACCTGGTTTTCAATTCATAGTCAGCAGGCAGGGGGTGCAGCACCTCAAAGTCAACCCCGTCCCAGCGCCAGGTTTGCCCCGCCAGGCAACGCTCGGACTTGCGAAGTGTCTGTAGCTCATGCTCATCTTCAATGGAACTTGCCAGCCTTGCCTGCGGCTGCATGGCCAGCACAGCGGGAGCGCCGCCAATATGGTCCAGGTCGCGGTGGCTGAGCATCAGCAGATCAATTTTCTCGCCCATGGCCCGCAGCAGCGGCACCAGCACCCGGTTGCCAGCATCGCTTTCCCGTGAAAATTTGGGGCCGGTGTCGTAGACCAGACTGTGGCTGGCGGTGCGCACAATCAGTGCATTGCCTTGGCCTATGTCTGCACCTAAAACCTCAAATTGCCCCGGCTCTGGCCGCAGCGGCTGCCAAAGTAATACAGGCAACAGCAGCGGTACACCGAGTGCCCGCCACTGCCAGGGCAAACGCATGGCCAGCAGCACACCGCCCAGCACGCCGACTGCGGCGCACCAAAGCGGTGCAGCTGCTACTGTCAGGGTGGCCCATGAAACGCTGGCTAACCATGTCAGCACCACTGTCAGCGCTTTGATAGCCAGTGCCGCTGCGTCCCAGGCTGGCGAGAACAGCGCGCCCGCCATGGCCAGCGGAGTGACCACCAGCGTAACCCAGGGAATAGCCACCGCATTGGCCAGCAAGCCAACAACAGAGACCTGGTTAAACAGCAAAAGCGACAGCGGAGTAAGCGCCAAGGTGATGACCCATTGCTGCCTGGCCGCTGTTGCCAGGTAAGACATCGCAGGAAATGCTGCTGACGTTAAAACTGCCGTTTTCAGACTGTTTTTAGCATCATTTAGGCCTCCAGCCGACGTATTATGCGCGTAAGCAGCTCCTGAATTAATAGCATCATGTTTCCCCGTGCCTGACGCAAACAACACCCCTACCGCCACAAAAGACAACCAGAACCCACTCTGCATCAATGCCCAGGGATCCAGTGCTACCACCACCGCCATCGCCAGCAGCCACACCAGCGGCCATGGCCATTGCTTGCCGCTTTGCTTGAGCAAAACGACAGTTGCCAGCATCCAGATGGTGCGCTGGGCTGGCACGCCCCAGCCTGAAAACAGCGCATACAGCGCTGCCAACGCCAGGCCACCCAGCACACCCGCGCTGCTGGCTGGCATGGCCAGGCAAAGTACCGGAGTCAGCCGGGCTGAACGCCGCCATAGCCAGCCAATCACCAGCGAGGAGCCCCAAGCAAACATGGTGATGTGCAGCCCCGAAATGCTCATCAAATGCGCCACGCCAGTGGCCCTGAAGACGTCCCAATCAGCACGCTCAATCGCGTTCTGGTCGCCCACCACCAGCGCGGCCAGCACGCCCGCCATCTGGCGGTTGTCTACCCGTTCAAAAATTGCCTCCCGTACGGTCTGGCGGGCACGCTCAATGGGTTTGGCCCAAGTGGAAGCCAGCTTCTTCGGTGGGCTGTCGCTTTTGCTCGTGCGCACATAGCCCGTTGCCTGAACGCCCTGCTCCCACAGCCACAGCTCGTAGTCAAAGCCATGCGGATTGCTGTTGCCATGCGGCGCTTTCAGGCGCACCGTCATTTGCCAATGCTCGCCTGCTCGCAAAGGCTGCGGCTGGCGCTGCAATTCAAGTGAAAATTCTGGCGCGAAGTCTGGTGGTTCAGGCTCACCTTCTGCTACTGTTGCTGTTGCTGCTGCAACTGCTGCCGTTACCGGCTTGTTCGTACGCGTTCCAAAACCTGCATACCACCCCAGCTGGATCAGCGGCGGCAACGTCACTTTTTCGCCGTTTAATCGGGCTGACGCCACTGCAAAGCGAAAGCGCACACCATCTTCACCAAACTGGGGCATAGCGGCGATCTGCCCCGTCACTTCAATGTCCTGGCCTTCAAACGCAGGGTTTAAAGCTGACTGCGTAAATGACACCGCCCGCAGCCCTGTCAGGCCAAAACCCAGGCTGCCTGCCAGAAAAAACGCCAAAACAAACGCCACCAAAAATCGCCTGCCAAACCGCCCTACCCACCAAAGACCCAACAGCGCAGCAACCGTTAATCCCGCATAAATTGAAATGTTGAAAAGCTGGGCTTGCTGAAGCTGGACGGCCACGCCGACTACATAACCCAATAGCAGCCCAGCCAGCAGTGTGGCCAACAAGCGGGCTGGCTGAGCAAGCTGGCTTTGCAAAAGTTTTTCTCCCACACAACCCTTTTTTTGTTGGCTTGCTGACAAGGCATCACTCGGCATTCAACGGGCAAGCATCTATTTAAGCCGACCTGCCTTGGTTTTGGCCTATCTCTTGCTAGTATGCTGGGTCAGCAGCAGCATTCACTAAGCGAGATTACCTTGTCCATTCACGTCGCCCTCAGCCACATCACCCACTACAAATATGACCGCCTGGTCACACTCGGCCCGCAAATTGTCCGGCTGCGCCCTGCCCCGCATAGCCGCACGCAGATTTTGTCGTATTCGCTAAAGGTGGAACCTGCGGATCATTTCATTAACTGGCAGCAAGACCCGTTCGCCAACTACCAGGCTCGCCTCGTTTTCCCCAAGCCAACGCAAGAATTCAAAGTCACCGTTGACATGGTGGTTGACATGGTCACGCTCAATCCGTTTGACTTTTTTCTGGAGCCAGAAGCCGAAGAGTTTCCGTTCAAGTACTCAAAGGCGATGGCGCAAGAACTGCTGCCGTATCTGGCGGTCGAACCTGCCACGCCTCGGGTAGCAGCTTACCTGGACAGGATTGACCGCACACCGCGCCGCACCAATGATTTTTTGGTCAGCGTGAATCAGCAATTGCAGCAAGACATCAAGTACACCATCCGCATGGAGCCGGGTGTGCAAACGCCTGAAGAAACGCTTGAGAAGGCCTTGGGCTCATGCCGCGACACCGGCTGGCTGCTGGTGCAACTGCTGCGGCACATGGGGCTGGCGGCGCGCTTTGTTTCTGGGTATCTGATTCAGTTGAAAGCTGACGTCAAGTCGCTCGACGGCCCGAGTGGTACGGAAAAAGACTTTACTGACCTGCATGCCTGGTGCGAAGTGTTTTTACCCGGTGCAGGCTGGGTCGGGCTTGACCCAACTTCAGGCCTGATGGCAGGCGAAGGACACATTCCACTGGCCTGCACGCCCGAGCCATCAAGTGCCGCACCAATAGAGGGCGGCGTGGATGAGTCTGAAGTCGAGTTTGCGCACCACATGGGCGTGCAGCGCATTTACGAATCTCCGCGCGTGACAAAGCCGTACACCGACGAACAATGGGCCAGAGTGCTGGCTTTGGGCGAGGCCGTTGACCGGGATCTACTGGCTGGAGATGTGCGGCTGACGATGGGCGGTGAGCCGACCTTTGTAGCCACCAATGACCCGGATGGCGCAGAGTGGAACATTGATGCACTTGGGCCTACCAAACGCGGCTACGCCACTGAACTGGTGCAAAAGCTGCGGGCTGAATATGGCCAAGGCGGCTTTTTGCATTTTGGCCAGGGCAAGTGGTATCCGGGTGAGCAACTGCCGCGCTGGGCGCTGAGTATTTTCTGGCGCAAAGACGGCCAGCCTGTGTGGCAAAACCCGGCCTTGTTTGCCAATGAGAGCGAGCCCTGCAACTACACCACCAAAGACGCGGCGCGCTTCACCGCCACACTGGCGGACAAGCTGGGTTTGAGCCCCGACCACATCACGCCAGGTTTTGAAGACGTCTGGTACTACCTGTGGCGTGAGCGCCGCTTGCCGGTCAACGTTGATCCGTTTGAATCGAAACTGGACGATGCCATGGAGCGCGAACGGCTGCGGCGTGTTTTTATGCAGGGGCTTGACTCGGTGGTGGGCTATGTGCTGCCGCTGAAACCGCGCGCATTTATTCCCGGCTCGAGTGCGCCGTTGGCTGGCCCCGCGTGGACCACTGGCCCCTGGTTTTTCAGGGACGAACGCATGTATTTGATGCCTGGCGATTCGCCGATGGGGTATCGCCTGCCGCTCGATTCTGCGCCGTGGGTGTCTAAAACTGACAACCCGATTGCGCCAGAGGCTGACCCATTTGCACCGCGCGACGCACTGCCGCAAGCAGCTGCATTTGCCGGGCGCTACAACGCTTCTTTGCCCATCAATCAGCATCTGGCAAATACGCCGCAGCGGGTTGAACAATACCTGTCAGGTTACAAGCACGGCGTGCCGCCGCGATATGAAGCCAAACGCGTGATGCAACCCGCCAGCGCAACTCAGCCCATGATGTCGCAAACTGTTGACGCCGCTGGACGCAAGCCAAATGCATTTGAATCTGCGGCATGGCTGGCACGCACGGCACTGTGCATTGAAGTGCGTGACCCCAAGCGCGCCAATGGGCCCAAGGCAAAAGCCGAAGCAGATGCAAAAACATCGGCTGCAACCAGCGTTCGTGGTGAAACTGGCGCGCTTTACATCTTCATGCCGCCGATGGAGCGGCTGGAGGACTACCTCGATTTGCTCGCCGCGATTGAAGCGACAGCGCAAGCACTGAGCCTGAAAATCGTGCTTGAAGGCTACCCGCCGCCGCGGGATCCGCGCTTGACCATGCTGGCTGTTACGCCCGACCCTGGCGTGATTGAAGTCAACATCCACCCAGCTGAAAACTGGGGCCAGCTGGTCGCGCACACTGAATTTCTTTACGACATTGCCCACCAGACACGCCTGTCGGCTGAAAAGTTCATGACCGATGGCCGCCACACCGGTACCGGCGGCGGCAACCACTTTGTAATGGGCGGTGCCACGCCCGCCGATAGCCCGTTTTTAAGGAGGCCTGAACTGCTGGCCAGCCTGATTGCGTACTGGCACAACCACCCGTCGCTGAGTTATTTGTTCTCGGGCATGTTCATTGGCCCGACCAGTCAGGCACCACGCATTGATGAAGCGCGCAACGACCAGTTGTATGAGCTCGAAATTGCGATGCGGGAGATTGCGGTTAACCGTGAAAAATTTGGTCAGGACATGCCGCCCTGGATTGTGGACAGGACGCTTCGAAATATTCTGGTTGACGTCACAGGCAACACGCACCGTAGCGAGTTTTGCATTGACAAACTTTATTCGCCAGATTCGGCCACTGGCCGCCTCGGCCTGCTGGAACTTCGCGCTTTTGAAATGCCACCACATGCCCGCATGAGCATTGCGCAGCAATTGTTGCTGCGTGCACTGGTTGCGCGTTTCTGGAACAAGCCTTACCTGGGCGCAACCCACCGCCTGACCCGCTGGGGGACGGAGCTGCACGACCGCTTTTTGCTGCCAAGTTTTGTGCGCATGGACTTTATGGATGTGCTGACCGAGCTGAATGAGGCCGGTTATGCGTTTGACATGGCCTGGTTTGAGCCGCATTTCGAATTTCGCTTTCCCATGATTGGCGAAGTCAAAGTCAACGGCATAGAACTGACGCTGCGCAGCGCGCTGGAGCCGTGGCATGTGATGGGAGAAGAAAGCTCATCCACCGGCACAGCGCGCTATGTGGATTCATCACTGGAGCGTATTGAAGTGCGTGTCACTGGGCTGAACGACAGCCGCTATGTCGTCACTGTCAATGGCCGTGCACTGCCACTGCAAAGTACCGGCACGGTTGGCGAGTATGTGAGTGGCGTGCGATACAAGGCATGGAACCCACCATCGTCACTGCACCCATCCATTGGTGTGCATGCACCTTTGACATTTGACATTGTGGACACCTGGATGGAGCGCTCTTTGGGAGGCTGCCAGTACCACGTTTCGCACCCTGGCGGCTTGAGTTACGCAAGCTTGCCCGTCAATTCCTACGAAGCTGAAAGCCGCCGCCTCAGCCGCTTTTTGCAGATGGGGCACACGCCGGGCAAGATGAAAGTACAAGCTGTACAGGCGTCCAGAGAGTTTCCGTTCACGCTCGACATGCGCTAGAGAAACTGAAGACCCGACAACGTGCTGCACAACACAAAACCGCTTCTGCCCAGCCTGGCGTCGCAAGCCCCTGACGAGCAGGCATCGGCACTTGCGCCAGCTGCTGCAGCAGGTCATTTTGATGAGTTGCGCGGGCTGCAAAGCCCTCTGCAAACTCAGGTTCAAAGCCAATCGGTATTGCAATCAACACTGCCTTCGCATTCGCAATCCCAGAGCCAGTCGCAAGGCACTACGCCAGATCCGGTTTCTCCAGCATGGACAACATTTTTCAATTTCCTGGGCGCAGATGGTTTCAGTGACCTGAACCACCGCACGGCCAACCTGCGCCGGCAAATCAAGGACAACGGTGTCACGTACAACGTGTACGCCGATGCCAACGGCCCGCAGCGGCCCTGGTCGCTGGATCTTTTTCCGCTCATCATTTCGCCAGAAGACTGGGCCGGTATTGATGCTGGCATCCAGCAGCGCACACGCCTGCTCAACCACATCATGGCCGATGTGTATGGCCCACAAAATTTGCTCAAGCAAGGCTTGCTGCCCGCCGCACTGGTGCAGGGGCATCCAGGTTATTTGCGGGCCATGCAGGGGGTGCAACCGGCAGGCGGCATGTTCTTGCACATTGCAGCGTTTGACATGGCGCGCGGACCGGATGGCAAATGGTGGGTGGTGTCGCAACGCACCCAGGCGCCATCAGGTCTGGGCTATCTGCTGGAAAACCGGTTATGCATCTCCATGCTGTTTGCAGAGGCATTTGAAGGCATGCAGGTCCAACGGCTGGCCGAGTCCTACAAAGCCCTGGTGGACAGCATGAAAATGCTGAGTTCTGTGGCTGACAGCCGCATCGTGCTGCTCACGCCCGGCCCTTATAACGAGATCTATTTTGAGCATGCTTACCTGGCCCGTTACCTGGGGCTCACACTGGTTGAAGGCAGTGATTTGCTGGTGCGCGGCGAGCGGCTGTACCTGAAAACCCTACAAGGTCTTGAGCCGGTTCATGGCTTGCTCAAGCGTCTGGACGATGAATTTTTAGACCCGCTGGAACTGCGAGCCGATTCCACTCTTGGCGTGCCCGGCTTGCTGCAAGTGATACGCGCCGGCAACCTTCAGGTAGCCAATGCGCCGGGTTCGGCGTTCCTGGAATCCAGCGCAATGCTGGGCTTTTTGCCTGCGCTTTGCAGGCATTTCCTGGGTGAAACGCTCAAAGTGCCATCGCTTGGTACCTGGTGGTGCGGCGAGAGCGCAGTGATGCAAGACATGCTGCCGCAACTTAAAAATTGCGTCATCAAACCCACCTATCCTTCCAGCGGCATGGCGTCTGTCATTGGCCATACGTTGGGTCAGCGCGCCCTTGACGAGTGGGCCGGCCGCATGTTGCGACACGGCGAAGACTACACCGTACAAGCCTATTTGCCGCTGTCCCAAACGCCTACCTGGCAGGGTGAAAAAATATCGCCCCGCTCCACCATGCTGCGCGTGTTTGCGTTGCCTGACGGACAAGGCTCCTGGCGCGTGCTGCCGGGTGGGCTGGCGCGGCTCGCGGGCAAGAATGAAAACATAGCCTCCATGCAGCACGGCGGCAGCAGTGCTGATGTGTGGGCGTTGGGGCAACCGGTTAAAACTAACCCCACATTTGATGCTTCAACCGATCAAGATGCTGAACCTGCCACTAGCATCAACCCACGCTCGCACAGCCCCGCCAAAGCTGGCAAGCTGCCCGTAACAAGCCGGGCTGCTGAAAATTTGTTCTGGCTGGGCCGCTACACCGAGCGGGCTGAAAACTCTTTGCGGCTGGCCCAGTTGACCTTGCAGGCTCTGGCCGGTGTTGATTTATCGTCAGCACCTTTGCTGGCCTGGCTGACAGACATGGCTGTCAGTAACGCGTTGGTCTTGAAGTCGGTGCCTGCAGCCAGCCAGACTGCGCAAGCCCGGCGCGTGTTTGAACGCTCATTGATTGCAGGCCTGGGCAACCTGGACACCCACGCCAGCGTAGGCTACAACCTGCGCAGCCTGAAAAGCGCCGCTGCTGCTGTGCGTGAGCGCCTGTCGCAAGAGCAGTGGCATGTGATTGTGCAGATGGAACAGGACTTTTTCAGGCGCTGCAAGGCGCTTGGGCCCACCGGCTCATCTGCCCATGACTGCTCGCCTGTTGAAGCGTTGCGCACTTTAGAAGTTGCCAGCAATTATCTGGCAGCCATTACAGGCGCGCAAACTGACCGCATGATGCGCGACGACGGCTGGCGATTGCTCAGCATTGGCCGGCACATTGAGCGGCTGGCAACGCTGTCTGGCGCGCTGGCAACAGGCTTTAAAACCAATGCGGTGTTTGACGACAGCGGGTTTTCAGCCATCGTCGCCATGTTTGACAGCACCATTAATTTTCATGCGCAGTACCAGCAGCGCCGCGATCTGGACGCGATGCTTGACTTGCTGGTGCTCAGCCAGGACAACCCGCGCTCGCTCAGCTGGGTTATCAAGTCATTAAAAAACCGGTTGCTGAAACTGCCAGGCAATGCAAATGGCCTTGCAAATAGCCTGGCTGCGAAATTGCCAGCCCTGAGTGACATGCTGGTCAATATATCGCAAGGCCTGCAATCGAGCGAGCTGCTGGCCGGGTTTGATGAATGCAGAGCCTGTGCACTTACGCTTTCAGAGTTGCTCAGTCAGCGTTATTTCAGCCATGCCAGCAGCGCCAGTCACAGTGTCAGTGCATAAGAAAAGTTGCCTTCCATGCTGCTGCACGTTCGCCATGAAACACATTACCACTACACCCCGGCAGTAGAAAATGCGCAGCACGCGGTTTACCTGCGGCCCAATACCTGCGCGGGTCAAACCGTCATGCAACACGCGTTGCACATCAGCCCGCAACCGCTGCAGCAGCGCGAAGGGCTGGACGTGTATGGCAACAGCAAACTTTTTTTCTCACTGCAAACTCCGCATGACGAACTTCAGGTGATTGCCGACAGCATCGTGCAAACCCATGCGCGGCCCGACAACACCAACGCTCTGGCCTGGGAGCATGTACGTGATGCCTTTCGCTACCGGGCCGGCGCCGGGTACAACAGCGCCTGGGAGTTTGCTTTTGCATCGCCATACGCTCCGCGCCATCAGGTATTCACTGATTTTGCACAGCCGAGCTTTAGCTCGGGCAGGCCGCTGGCCGATGCTGCCCATGACCTGATGTCGCGCATTTACAGCGCCGTGACGTACGACGGCAGCAGCACAGATGTGGACACCCCTGCACTGCAGGCTCTGCAACAAGGCACAGGCGTTTGTCAGGACTTTGCCCACATCATGGTGGCTTGTTGCCGTGCCATGGGATTGCCAGCGCGTTATGTCAGTGGCTACATGCTGACGCAGCCACCGCCTGGCCAGCCGCGCCTGATTGGCTGCGACGCGTCGCATGCCTGGGCGTCTGTTTATTGCCCTGACACTGCGCACAGCGCAACTGGCCAGTGGCTGGACTACGACCCCACCAACGATCGCGCCCCCGGTGAAGACTACGTGACGCTGGCCACAGGCCGTGACTTTCTGGACGTGTCGCCCCTGCGCGGCGTGATACGCGGCGGTGCGCAGCATGCGTTGAGCGTAGCGGTAACGGTCATGCCTTTAGAAGAAATGCCAGAATCCAGCCTTTAAATCCACACCAGGAAAAAAATGCCCACCATTTACCAAACCCTTGAGCAGCTCGGCATCACCTTGCCACCTGTGGCAATTCCCGCAGCTGCCTACGTGCCCTATGTACAAACTGGCAATCTGATTTTTTTAAGTGGGCACATTGCAAAAAGGGATGGCAAAGCCTGGGTCGGCCAGCTTGGTAAAAACATGGCGCTTGAAGAAGGCAAGGCCGCCGCCCGCCAGATAGCCATTGACCTGATGGGCACGCTGCATGCGGCGCTGGCAGCTACCGGCAAAGACTTGAGCCATGTTGGCCGTATCGTCAAATTGATGAGCTTGGTTAACTCTACCGCTGACTTTACAGACCAGCATCTGGTGACCAACGGAGCCAGCGAGCTGATAGCGCAGGTGTTTGGCCCGGTAGTCGGCGCGCATGCAAGAAGCGCTTTTGGCGTGGCGCAAATCCCTATGGGTGCTTGTGTCGAAATTGAGATGATTGCAGAAATCAACGCCTGAGCTGGCAGGTGGCAACAAGCCCCAATGATGAGCAAATCAAGGCTGCAATACTTGCCCTGATTGCAAAACGGGGTGCGCATTCAAGTGCCTGCCCGTCAGAAGTTGCCAGATCCCTGTCGGACAAAGACTGGCGAGCGCTGATGCCGCGTATCCGCCAGATAGCATGGCATCTGATGCAACTAGGCAAGCTGGATATTTTGCAGGGAGGCGTGCCAATCTCTGCAATGGACGCAGTCGTTGGCCCCATTCGCATTCGGCTTGCTCAACCTGCCCCAAGCGGAGATGTAGCTGAAAAAAAATGACAAGTTTTACCTCTTTTAGGCTGTGAGCCACTGAAAATTCGAAGTAGCAGCTATAGAACTTGTAGCAGACTGGATTTTGCGCTATATTCACTGCAACCCGCGCGAGCAATGCGCAAACTATTCGGGTTTCATCAATTTTGACCAGAGGAGATATTCAATGAGCGCTAAAGAAGATGCAGCTGTTGCCCAGTTGCTTGAATTGCTGGAGTCCCGTTATGCCCTGCGTGTTTTGTGGGCATTAAAAGACGGTCACCCGCAGACTTTCCGGATTTTGCAGGACAGTGTGGGCAGCATCACACCCAATACGTTAAACACCCGCATCAAGGAACTTCGCGCAGCGGGTCTGATGACGCATGGCAGTTCTGGTTATATCGTGACATCGTTGGGTGCTGACCTGCTCAAGCGGCTCAATGACCTGCAGGCATTTGCTGGCAAGTGGATTGCAAGCCAGACAAAATCTGCTGTTCCCAAGAAGAAATAAGTTTTTCAGTATCCTGGCCTTTGGGCAGGATGCACATTAAAAAAGCAGGCTTTTGGGCCTGCTTTTTTTGTGCCTTGTGCACCCTGATTGCGTCCTTATGAATTTTACAAGTGAGCATAAACATTGATGAATAAGCTTATTGCCATAAACGCAAAACAAAAGTGTTGTTCGTTATTGCCAGCGTTGCGATTACATTGCTGATCCATGCCCGAATTTACTTTGCTTTTTGCTTCCGACTTCGCTTTTATTTTTGCGGGCTTTGCGGTGGGTGTCGTGGTTGGCCTGACCGGAGTTGGAGGCGGCTCCTTGATGACACCACTGCTGATATTTGCGTTTGGCATCAAGCCGCACTTGGCCATCGGCACTGATCTGCTGTTTGCTGCTTTTACCAAACTGGGCGGTACGGTCAATTTGGCGCGTTCACGCCTGGTCGACTGGCGCGTGGTTGGCCAAGTGGCTTTGGGCAGTGTGCCGGCTACTTTGATAACGCTTCAGGTGCTCAAAACACTCGGCCCTGCCGACCCGGCGACCCAAGGCGTGATGACCAGCACACTTGGCGTAGCGCTGCTGCTGACAGCTGCGGCCACGATGTACAAAGCCATTCGCGGCAAGGCCAGCCCTGCAAACATCGACCCCGCCCAGCTTGCACAAGCCACGCGCGCCCGGCATTGGGCGCTGCCTATCGTGTTTGGTGCTGTCATTGGCGCGCTGGTCACGATTACATCGGTCGGTGCTGGCGCGATTGGCGTCATTGTGCTGATGGTTTTGTACCCCGCTTTGCCGCTGCCGCGCATTGTGGCTGCTGACATTGCCCACGCTGTGCCGTTGACGCTGATTGCAGGCATGGGCCATGCCTGGATGGGCTCGGTTGACTGGCTGCTCCTTGCCAAGCTTTTGGCAGGCTCACTTCCCGGCATCTGGCTGGGTACGCTCTTGATGAAAAAAACGCCCGACCGGGTGATTCGCTCCCTGCTTTCTGTGCTGCTGGCATACGCCGGCATCAAGCTCATTGCTATTTAAAACCCTTACGTTGAACCATGTACCAGTACACCGACTTTGATCGCCAATTCGTCAAGGCGCGCGCCAACCAGTACCGCGACCAGCTCACTCGCTGGCAGGCTGGGCAATTGCCTGAAGAAGAATTTCGCCCGCTGCGTTTGCAAAATGGCTGGTACGTGCAGCGCTATGCGCCCATGCTGCGGGTGGCTGTGCCCTACGGCGAGCTGAACACTGCGCAACTGCGCGTGCTGGCTACCATTGCGCGTGACTATGACCAGCCAAACACAGCGCTGCTCGATGAAGCACAAACTGCGCAGGACAAGCTCGGAGATATTCCGCTGCCTGATGGCAAGTCAGTAAAAAGCATTTTGACCAAAGGGTATGGCCACTTCACCACCCGCCAGAACGTTCAGTACAACTGGATTCCACTGGATAAATCGGCCGATGTGATGGACTTGCTGGCCAGCGTCAATATGCACGGCATTCAAACCAGCGGCAACTGCATTCGCAACATCACCAGTGATGAGCGCGCCGGCATTGCGGTTGACGAGCTGGCCGACCCTCGCCCGTTTGCTGAAATCATGCGCCAGTGGAGCACGCTGCACCCGGAGTTTGCTTTTTTGCCGCGCAAGTTCAAGATTGCAATTACTGGCGCGCTGGAAGACCGCGCCGCAACTGCCTGGCATGACGTGGGCTTGCACATGGTCAAGAACGATATGGGCGAGCTTGGTTTTAAAGTGCTGGTCGGTGGTGGCATGGGCCGCACGCCGATTGTGGCCAGTACCATCCGTGCGTTTTTGCCCTGGGATCAGATCCTTAATTACATTGAAGCTATTGTTCGCGCCTACAACCGCTTTGGCCGCCGCGACAACATTTACAAGGCGCGCATCAAGATTCTGGTCAAGGCTGAGGGCCAGTCGTTTTTTGACCAGGTGGAGGCCGAATACAAGGACATTGTCGAAATTGACGGCGCGCCGCA
Source organism: Polaromonas sp. (assembly GCA_043754255.1). GTDB lineage: Bacteria > Pseudomonadota > Gammaproteobacteria > Burkholderiales > Burkholderiaceae_C > Polaromonas. The sequence goes on from JAYUVG010000191.1 coordinate 37,498, forward strand.
CACCATCACTAAAGCAGAGCTTGACCGGGTGTCAGCATCTTTTGTCGCCCCTGATCTGACCTGCAACCGCAGCGACGCCGAGGCAAAAATAGCCCACATTCTGCAAGCAGCTGCTGTTGATGATGTCGAGTTTGGCCGCTGGCTACAGCAAAACGTGGCACCTCATAAAAACCCGGACTTGCGCATCGTTACCTTGTCGTTCAAGCGCTTGGGCCAGGCGCCGGGAGATGCAACCGCTGACCAGCTGGACTTGGCGGCAAACCTGGCTGACCAATTCTCGAGCGGTGAAGTGCGCGTGACGCATGACCAGAACCTGGTGCTGCCGTGGGTGCGTTGTGACCAGTTGCCCGAGCTGTGGAAGGCCGCGCGCAAAGCCGGTTTTGCGCGCCCTAACATTCGCCTGCTGACCGACATGATCGCCTGCCCCGGCGGCGACTTTTGCAGCCTGGCCAATGCACGCAGCTTGCCGCTGGCCGAAGCCATCACGCGCCGCTATCAAGACCTCGACGAGCTGCATGACCTGGGCGAGATTGACCTGCACATCAGCGGCTGCATCAACTCTTGCGGCCACCACCACAGCGGCCATATTGGCATTTTGGGAGTTGATAAAGACGGCAAAGAGTGGTACCAGCTCACACTGGGCGGCTCTGATGGTTCAAAGTTGTCTGGGGCACCTGTTACGGGCAAAGTGGTCGGCCCGTCGTTTTCAGCAGCTGAAGTTCCTGATGTGATTGAGGCTGTGTTGGGTGTGTACCGCAGCCTGCGCCTGGCGAATCAGTCAGAGACTTTTATCGCTGCCTTGCGCCGCCTGGGTGCAGAGCCATTCAAGCTGGCGGCTAACGCTGCACGGCATCCGGCACAGCAGGAAGAGACAGCGTAAATACTATGACTACTATGAAATTGATAGCTGCTTGCGCGCATAATACGCTGGCTAGAGGCATATTTGATGCTCAAAACAGCCTGAAAATGGCCAACAGTGAAGATCCTCGTGATGTTTCGCTGACAGGCGTAGAAAGCATTGAGCTCGACTTCCCCAAATTTACCGACGGCCGCGCTTTCAGCCAGGCGTTTTTGCTCAGCCGCCGCTTGGGCTTCAAAGGCGAGATCGTGGCTACCGGCGACGTGCTGATTGACCAGCTGGCCCAGATGCAGCGCAGCGGTTTTACCACCGCCGTGCTGCGTGATGACCAGCCGCTTGACGTTGCCGAGCGTGTGCTGTCGGCTTATCCGGGCAAGATGCAAGGCGCGTATCAGGGCGACGCCGTGCATGTCAGTCCGCATTTTGCTCACTTTGTTGTAGCAGCCTGAAATGGGCCTGGATCTCACACACATCAACGCAGAACTTGGCCGAAATGCACAAGGTCTTGTGGATTGGGCTGTCGGCTTGAATCAGAGTGCCATCATCACCACGAACTTCCGGCCTTTTGAAGCCGTCATCCTGCACATGGTGACGCGCGCCAACCCCCAAGTCCCGGTGGTCTGGATGGACAACGGCTACAACACCGACGCCACTTACCGCTTTGCGGATGAAGTGACAAAAATGCTGAAGCTGGACCTGCATATTTACCTGCCGCGCCGTTCGCGTGCGCACCGTGAGGCGGTCGACGGTGCCACACCGGCGCTTGACGACCCGCGCCATGCCGCCTTC
>JAYUVG010000192.1:0-2601 GCA_043754255.1 Polaromonas sp.
CCAATCTGATCAAGGGCATTCGCCTTGAAGGCTTGCGTGTGGTTGGAGACCCGCATGAGTTTGCGCTGCGTTACTACGCGCAGGGGGCAGATGAAATCATCTTCATGGATATTGTGGCCAGCCTCTACCAGCGTAATAACCTCACCAGCATCATCGCCAGAGCTGCCGATCAAATTTACATTCCCATCACGGTAGGCGGGGGTATTCGCTCCCTGAATGATGTACACACCATGCTCAGGTCTGGTGCTGACAAAGTGGCCATCAACACCGCAGCCATTGCCCGGCCCGAACTGATATCTGAGGTCTCGAACCGCTTTGGCTCGCAATGCATGGTACTGTCCGTTGAGGCCAAACGCACGGGCCCCAAAACCTGGGAAGCCTACACAGACAATGGCCGTGAACATACCGGGCTGGATGTGGTCGAGTGGATTGAGCAGGCTGTCAAACTGGGTGCGGGTGAAGTGCTGCTGACCGCTGTGGACCAGGAGGGTACCCGCAAAGGCCTGGACATAGAACTGATGCGTGCTGTCAACGCCAGGGTGTCTGTGCCGGTGATTGCCAGCGGCGGTTTTGGTGATCCTGTCGACTTGAAGCGCGCCAGCAACGTAGGCACATCTGCAGTTGCGATTGCCGATGCATTGCACTGGCAGCGCACCACCGTTGGCGAGATCAAGTTGCATGCCAGGCAGCAGGGCCTGGAGGTACGCTTGTGACAGGGTTGAAATCTCAAGCTGTGACTGTTATTGACTACGGGATCGGCAATCTTCTGAATGTAGTGCGTGCCCTTCAGCACTGTGGTGCTGAGGTAACTGTGGTGGACAACGCAGCCCAGGTGGCAGACCTGCCAGACAGGCTGGTCTTGCCGGGCGTGGGTGCCTTTGCCGATGGCATGCTTGAGCTGAAGGCGCGGGGTTTTGATGATCTGGTCAAGCGTTTTGCACTGACGGAACGGCCTTTTTTGGGTATTTGTGTGGGGGCCCAAATGCTGTTTGATGTGGGCGAAGAGTTTGGCGATCATGCCGGTCTGGGCCTGATTCCCGGACGCGTCATGCCAGTCCCTTCGGTGGATTTATCTGGGCACGCGCACCGTATTCCGCATATTGGCTGGAGTGCCCTTGAAAAACCAGCCAATCGCAGTTCATGGAAACACACCATCCTCGATCGCATTGAATCACTTGAGCCCATGTATTTTGTTCATTCATTTGCTCCAGTACCAACACATGAGGAACACCGTCTGGCAGATACTTATTACAACGGCGTGCGTATTTGTGCGGCTGTAGCTCGAGGATCCATTTACGGTTGTCAGTTTCACCCGGAGCGTAGCGCGCAGCATGGCCTGGATATTCTTTCTGCATTTCTGGCGCTTTAAATGTTTTGCTGGTCGTTGTTCGAGCTAAAAAGATGAATACAAAGCAGGTACCTTCGTGAACATCATCACCATTTGCGCCCGGGGCGGATCCGCTGGCGTACCCGGCAAAAACATACGCGCCCTGTGCGGCAAACCCCTGATTGGCTGGACGATTGAGCAGGCTTTCGCCTCAAATATCACTGATCAGGTGTTTGTATCTACCGACAGCGAAGAGATCGCAAACGTAGCCCGCAGCTTTGGTGCGCAAGTGCCGTTTTTGCGCCCAGCAGAGCTGGCAACATCAACCGCGGGCAAGCTGCCAGTGATTCAGCATCTGGTTGATTGGGTCGAAACCCATAAAGGCAAGGTAGATTCCATTGTTGATCTTGACCCGACTTCTCCACTGCGCGATATTGCCGACATTCAAACCGGTTTTTCGATGCTGGATGCAAATACGGATGTGGTGATTACTGGCTATGAAGCAGATAAAAATCCCTACTTCAACATGGTTGAACTGAAAGCCAATGGTTTTTACGAACGTGTTTGTTTGCCTGGCAGTGAAGTGCTGGGCCGTCAATCTGCCCCCAAGGTGTTCGCCATGAATGCATCCATCTATGTGTGGCACCGCCATAGCCTGTCATCATCGCTGTGGGATTCATCCAAAATCAAACTGCATGTGATGCCGCGTGAGCGCTCAGTTGACATTGATCACGAGATTGATTTCGACATGGTGGCGTTGCTGATGAAAAAGAAAGGTCTTTCATGAGTGATCTTGCTGATACAAAAGAAGCCAAAGATGCTTTCTCGCTTGACGGCAAGGTGGTGGTGCTTTCGGGTGCTGCCGGCATCATCGGCACACAGGTTGTCAAGTCTTTTGTTGAAGCGGGTGCGCGCGTTTTTGCAATTGACTGTGATGCTGACTTGCTTGCAGACCGCCTCGGCCCGGTGCATGAATCCCTGATCACTTGTGTTGCAGACGTTGCGCAGCGTGAGTCGCTAGGTGCAGCCCATACCATGCTCACATCGCGCTGGGGCGAAGCCGATGGTCTGCTCAACAACGCCGCCACAAAATCTGAAAATTTCTTCGAACCGTTTGAAACCTTTCCGGTTGATGAGTGGAACGAGGTGATGTCAGTCAACCTGACCGGTGCCATGCTGTGTGCCCAGGTGTTTGGCAGCCCGATGGCACAGCGTGGTCGCGGCAGCATTGTCAACACCTTGTCCATTTACGGCATCGTGGCCCCAGACCAGCG
>JAYUVG010000193.1:0-4067 GCA_043754255.1 Polaromonas sp.
TTGCTCTAAAAACACCGCGCCATCGGCCCGTTGGGCCCAGAGCAGCCAGAGCGACTCGCTGCTGCGCTTCAAGGTGCGGGTTTTGACAGGGTACCGCTCGGGTTGCCCTTCTTTGCTGGCGGCGCACAACGTCTGCACGGGGCATAGAAGGCAATTGGGTTTGCGGGTGCTGCACAGGCTGGCACCCAAGTCCATCACGCCCTGGGTGTAGTGCGGCATGGCGGTCCACAAATCGTCGTGCGGCAGGTCATGCGGAAGAATATCGGTGGCGATACGCCACAAGGCGCGCTCGTTGCTGGTTTTGGCCAGATCGGCGTCAAAACCCATCAAGCGCGTTAAAACCCGTTTGACGTTGCCATCCAAAATCGCCACCCGTTCGCTGAAGCACAGCGACGCGATGGCAGCGGCGGTGGAAGGCCCGATGCCGGGCAGCGTTTGCAGGGCGACGGCATTTTTGGGGAACGCTCCGCCATGCAAAGCCACCACATCCTGCGCGCAGCGGTGCAGGTTGCGGGCCCGGCTGTAGTAACCCAAACCGCTCCACAAACCCAGCACCTCATCCAGACTGGCGGCAGCCAGACTGCAGACGGTCGGATGCGCGGTCAGAAAACGGGCGAAGTAGTCTTTAACCGTGGCCACCTGCGTTTGCTGCAGCATGATCTCGGACAACCAGACCTTGTACGGGTCGCGCGTGTTTTGCCACGGCAGATCATGCCGGCCATGCGTTTTTTGCCAGGCGATCAACGCGGGTGCAAATGTGTCGATGGCGGCTTCATTCATGGTGTCGGATTCATGGTTTTTGACAATGTGTGCAGTAAAACGTCGCCCGCTGTCCCTGGACAATTCTTTTGATCAGGGTTTGGCAATCCAGACAAGGCAAACCAGCGCGGTCGTAGACCTTGGCCTCCAGCTGAAAATAACCGCTCTCCCCCTTGGCGCTGGAGAAATCCTGCAAGGTACTGCCGCCTTTGGCGATGGCGCGGGTCAGCACCTCTTGAATCGCCGCATGCAGCTTGGTGGCTCTGGGCAGGCTGATCTTGGCAGAGCGCGTCGTGGGCCGGATGCCCGCCATAAACAGCGCCTCAGACGCGTAAATATTACCCACGCCCACCACCAACTCACCGGCCAGCAGCACCTGTTTAATCGCCGTATTCCGCTTTTTGAGCCCGGCATGGAAACTTTTTGTGTCAAAAGCTTCGGTCAAAGGCTCCACACCCAGCCTGCCCAATAGTTTTTGCGCGCTGGGGGATGCCTCTGACGGTGCAAACACCACCGCCCCGAAACGACGCGGGTCGTTCAGCCGCAGCAGGCCGTGGGTGGTGACCAGGTCGAAATGGTCATGCGTGCCTGCAGGCGGCACAGCGATGCCGTGCGCACCCGCTTGACTGAAGCTCAAACTGCCCGACATGCCCAGATGCATGAGCAGCAGGCCGTAACTCCCACGCTCACTGTCGCCTTTGCTTAAATCCAGTAACAAATATTTACCTCTGCGGCGCACCTGCAGCACGGAACAGCCCAGCAAATCATCCGGCTCGCACTGCAGCGGCCAACGCAAGGGCTTGCCAAGCCGGACGGCCAGGACGCGCGCGCCCGAGATGTTGGCGGCAAAGCTCAACCGGGTGACTTCAACTTCGGGTAATTCGGGCATGGTGATCGCTATACATTCAGTGCTCATCAAGTATTCAACAAGTACACACAAGAATAACAGGCATGAATTATCATGTTGCCATGACGCACCCATGCCCTGCTTTCCGCACCTCTTCAAAAACATCGCCATCCCTGCCCGGCTTGTTGTCGTCCGCCCCCCGCCTATGGCCCATCGTGCGTCAACTGGTCATGGCATTGTCTTTGGCGGGGTTTGTCAGCCATTCGACTTTGGCACAAACCACGGACAAACCAGCGCCCGCAACAAGGCCCCCAGCAGCAGCCACAGAAACCCCCGAAGTGCTGAACTCGCAGCTGGATGCCGAGTTGTTTTTCAACATCTTGGTGGGTGAATTGAGCCTGCTGGACAACGAACCGCGCGCCGCTTACGCCTTGCTTTTGAACAGCGCGATCAAAACCAAAGACGAACCCTTGTTCCAGCGCGCTGTCGGCATTGCTTTGCAGTCACGCGCGGGCGAATTGGCATTGTCAGCCGCCCGTGCCTGGCGCCTGGCCGTGCCGGAATCTGTGGACGCAGCGCGCTTTGTGGTCCAAATTTTGATCGCCTTGAACCGCAATGACCTTTTGGCCAAGGCCTTGGAAGATTATTTGGCGCTGTCTTTCAGCAGCAGTACAACCAGCAACGCCGCCACGCGTGATGCGGCGCTGTCTTCCGTGGCTGACATTGTTGCCCGTGCTTCTGACAAAACTGCGGTCGCTTTGGTGGTTGAACAAGCTCTGGCACGCTATACCAGCAACCCCACCACTGCAGTCACCGCCTGGGTCACGCTGGGTCGTGTGCGCTTGGCTGCTGGCGACAGCAGCGGCGCATTGGAAGCGGCCCGCAAAGCGCAAAGTCTGCAGGCCAACGCCCCCGAGCCGGCGCTGCTAGCCTTGGCGCTGATGGAGCCCAAAGTACCGCTGGCGGAACCCATCGTCAAGCAATACTTGGGCAACGCCGCGAATCAGCCCAAACCTGAAATTCGCCTGTTGTACGCACGCACCCTGCTGAGCAACGCACGGTTCAGCGAAGCCTTGGCACAAGCCGTCAAACTCAGCCAGGACACCCCTGCCTTTGCACCGGGCTGGCTGGTTTTGGGGAGTCTGCAATACCAGGAAAGCCAGGACAGCAACGACAACAAGGCAACGGCTGCGCAAGCTTCGCTGAAAAAATTCATCCAATTGGCGGAGCAACTGCCAGACGAACAGCGCAACCCCGGCCTGTCCCGCGCCTATTTGCTGTTGTCGCAAATCGCGGAGAACAACAAAGATTTTGAAGCTGCCAAAGGCTGGCTGGCCAAGATCGACAGCTCTGAAGAAGCTTTTTCAGTACAAAACCGCCGGGCTTCCCTCTTGGCCAAACAGGGCAAACTGGACGAAGCATTACAACTTTTGGCCGATCTGCCGGAAAACAGCGCTGAAGATGCGCGCATGAAGGTCTCCGCCCAGGTCCAACTGCTGCGCGACAACAAACAATACCAGCGTGCCTACGATATATTGACCAAAGCCCTCGCCCAGTTCAACGCCAAGACGCCCAACGCCGCTGAACTATCGGATTTGAACTACGACCTGGCCATGTTGGCAGAAAAGCTGAACAAGCTGGACGATATGGAGCGCCTGCTGCGCCTGGTGATTGCGGCCAAACCGGAACACCACCATGCCTACAACGCCTTGGGCTACTCGTTCGCAGAGCGCCGTGTACGCCTGCCTGAAGCCAAAGCTTTGATCCAAAAAGCGGTGCAATTGTCGCCAGAAGACCCGTTTATTGCCGACAGTCTGGGCTGGGTGGAGTTCCGCTTGGGCAATGTGGCAGAAGCTGAGCGCATTTTGGCCGCCGCGTTTAAATCCAAACCGGATGCTGAAATCGCAGCGCATTTGGGCGAGGTGTTGTGGTCCCAAGGCCGCAAGGCCGAGGCGACGGCTTTATGGAAAACAGCGTTGACACTGAACCCCAGCAACGACACTTTGGTTGAAACATTGAAACGCCTGGGCGTCAAACCGTGACCCTGTCGCCAGTTTTTTATCGTATTTGTTATGCATGTATAACACTTTTTACTATGCTTTTGATAGCTGGATGTGCGACAAATACGCCGGCTACAGGCAAAAATAGTCCCTTAAATACTGAAAATACAGCCAATCAGGTCAATTTCAGCCGCCAAGGCCGTATAGCCATCCATGTCGACTCAGAACCGCCGCAATCGCTGTCTGGCGCTTTCACCCTCAACGGCAATGCACAAAACGGTGATTTAAGCCTGAGCACACCATTCGGCGGCATTCTGGCACAACTGTCCTGGACACCCGATCAGGCCGTCTTGAAGGCCAATAACGGCACTCAAAGCTTTGACTCAACCGACGCCTTGATGCTGCAAGTCACAGGTACCGTGCTACCACTGGCCGCCTTGTTTGACTGGCTGGCAGGGCGG
>JAYUVG010000194.1:0-5626 GCA_043754255.1 Polaromonas sp.
GGCCGCCGCGTATGACGAATGGCTGAAAAAAGAGGTGCAAGAAGCGATTGACGACCCAACGCCCAGCTTGACGCATGAGGAGGCCATGGCACTGATGGACGCTGAAGTCAAAGCCCTGAAACTGGCGCACGGTCTGGCTGCATGAGCGATCAGAAGCCACACAGTCAAGTCATCTGGCGTGCCCACGCTACCGCCGATTTGCTGGGCATCATCCGCTACATCGGCAAAGACAACCCACTCAGGGCAGAAAGCTTTGCCAAGGAGATGAAAGAAAAGTCAAAACCGCTGGAGCAGCACCCCCTTTTAGGCCGTGCAGGCAGGCTACCGGGTACCCGTGAGCTGGTCGTTCACCCCAACTACCTGTTGATTTACCGCCAGATTGAGCGTGCTGGCAGCCCAGTGGTTGAGATACTGCGCATCAAGCACACCGCCCAGCTGCTGCCATGATGAAAACAGATACTATGAATTTAATAGCTGCTTGCGCACATATCCATTGGTCTAGAGGCCTATTTGATACTATAAAAAGGCTTGATAAGTCGTTTTTTGAGCTTTTAGCAGCCACTTTTGTTCTAGGGACAGCATGAGCGCGGCGATTCCGGCTGGGTACAAGCAGACTGAGGTGGGGGTGATTCCGAGGGATTGGGATGTCACTAGCCTCGGAAAACTTTCAGAGTTCATTACGAGTGGTTCGCGTGGGTGGGCTAGGTTTTACTCAGATCGCGGTGCCTTGTTCGTTAGAAGCCAAAATGTTCGAGACGGGCAACTTAACTTTTCAGAAAAACAGTTCGTGAATCCACCTGAAGGTTCTGAAGGTGATCGGACGCGGCTAAGCCGTAGCGATTTGCTCATCACGATTACTGGCAACAACGTGGGAAATGTCGCACTGGTCGAGCAAGACCTTGGTGAAGCCTATATCAGCCAGCACGTTGGACTTGTACGCTTCTTAAAGCCTGAATACGGTGCTTATGTATGTCGATTTCTAGCTCCGGGCTCGATAGGTAATGAGCAAATACTGGTAAGCCAATCGGGACAAAGCAAGCCTGGATTAAGTTTAAAAAATTTGCAAGAATTTTTGGTGGCATTTCCACCCCTCCCCGAACAACGCGCCATCGCCGCCGCCCTGTCAGACGTAGACACCCTGCTGGCCAAGCTCGACCAACTCATCGCCAAGAAGCGCAACCTCAAACAGGCCGCCATGCAGCAACTCCTCACCGGCCAGACCCGCCTGCCGGGGTTTAGTGGGCAGTGGGAGGTGAAGCGGTTGAAAGACATCTTCACAATTTCAGCAGGGAAATCAAAGAGCTCTTACGTTGCAAACGGTGGTCAATACTGGATCGTAGACATGGGGTCGGTTTCTATCGACGGAAAGCTCATTGTTTCAAAAGCGACTAATTTCTGCGGTGACTTTCTTCGCGCGGGTGACTTGGTAATGCCAAAAGACGATATTGGTGGCGGTGGAATTATTGGAAAAGTTGGCTACATTGACGTTGATAAGGTTTACGTGCTGGGCGATCACGTATACAGACTCACTGCAAACTGCGGTAACCCAATATTTTTGTCTTATGCGATAAACGGGCACGTAACCAACAGCGCGCTACGCAAAAAAGTTATTGGATCAGCGCAACTTGGGCTGGGACGTAAAAGCGTTGAAGATCAAGAAATGCTTTTCCCAGGCAAGGAAGAACAAACCGCCATAGCCACCCTACTCGCCGACATGGACACAGAGCTAGCCGCCATGGAAGCCAGAGCCGCCAAAACCCGCGCCCTCAAGCAGGGCATGATGCAAGAGTTGCTGACGGGACGGATTCGTTTGGTTGATGCGCACGCCGCTTCCATAAAACAGCCCAAAGGAAAATCGGCCGAGCCTCAAGTGACTGCGCCTGGGCCAGCCCACAACTGGGCTTTTAATGAAGCCGTGGTGATCGCCATTCTGGTTGACAAATTTGGCACGCATCAGTATCCGCTGGGCAGGATGCGCTATACCAAGTTGTCTTATTTGATGCACCGGAAAGCTGAGAATGACGCTCAGGGCTACCTGAAAAAGAAAGCAGGGCCTTACAACCCTCAAACCCGATACGCAGGCCCTGAAAAAATTGCACAACAAAGCGGTTACATGCGTGACCACACCAATGGCAAATACAAAGGCTGGATTGCTTCAGACAAGATTGGACAAGCGCGAACCTACTTTGATAGCTGGTACGGCACTGAAATGAGTGGCTGGCTGGAACAGTTCCGTTACAAGCCCAAAGACGAGCTTGAACTACTGGCAACTGTTGACATGGCAATGAAAGAGCTGACGGAGCAGAACAAGCCAGTTGACGTCAATACCGTGCGCGCCAAAATTGCCTCGTATCCAGAATGGGCACCCAAACTGACTCGCGACGTGTTTTCAAATGAAGGTATTGCCGCTGCAATGGCGCAATGCCGAACACTTTTCCCAAGCTGAAGCTCGGATATGACTTGGCTTAACAATCATTTGAAGGTTTTGAAATGAGCACTGTCGGCCAACCAGAAAAGCGCACCCAGGCACGCATCGTCGCCCTCTTGCGTGACCAGCTGGGCTACGACTATCTGGGCGACTGGGCTGGCCGCGACAACCAGAATATTGAACCTGCCTTGCTGACCGCCTGGCTGCAAAAGCAGGGCGTGGCCGACAACCTGATGACTCGCGCCCTGTACGAACTGAACAAGGCCGCCACCGACACCAGCAAAAGCCCGTATGACCGCAACCGGGCCGTGTATGACCTGCTGCGCTACGGCGTGAAAGTGCAGCCCGGCATGGGTGACAACCGGGTCACGGTGTGGTTGATTGACTGGAAACAGCCGTATAACAACCACTTTGCCATAGCTGAAGAAGTCACCGTTAAGGGGGCTGAGCTGCAAAACTCAACCAAGGCCAACAGCAAGCGGCCTGATGTGGTGTTGTACGTCAATGGCATTGCGTTGGGGGTGCTGGAGCTCAAACGCTCAACCACCTATGTAGCCGAGGGCATTCGGCAAAACCTTGACAACCAGAAGAAGGAGTTTATTCAGCCCTTCTTTTCAACCATGCAGTTAGTGATGGCGGGCAATGACACCGAGGGGCTGCGCTACGCCACCACCGAAACCAAAGAAAAATATTACCTGCGCTGGACTGAAGACGACGGCGAGTTTGTAAGCGTTGACAACCTGCTCGACAAACACCTGCTGCAAATGTGCAGCAAGGCGCGGCTACTGGAGCTGCTGCATGACTTTGTGGTGTTTGACGCGGGTACCAAAAAGCTGTGCCGGCAAAACCAGTACTTTGGCGTAAAAGCGGCTGAAGCCTTTATTGCCCGGCGTGAGGGCGGCATCATCTGGCACACCCAGGGCAGCGGCAAAAGCCTGACCATGGTGTGGCTGGCCAAGTGGATTCGTGAAAACCGCGAAGGCGCGCGGGTGCTGATCATTACTGACCGGACCGAGCTGGACGAGCAGATTGAAAAAGTCTTCAAAGGTGTGAATGAGCAGATTTACCGCACCACCAGCGGGCAAGACCTGATAGCCCAGCTAAATACCACCACCGAGTCGCTGCTTTGCTCGCTGGTGCACAAGTTTGGCGGCGGGGATTCTGGCGACGATGAAGGTAGTGAAGCGTCGAAAGCGTTTATTCAGGCTATTGCAAAGCTGCCGCCAGACTTCAAGGCGAGGGGCGACATGCATGTGTTTGTAGACGAATGCCACCGCACGCAAACGGGTGACCTGCACAAAGCCATGAAGGCGCTGCTGCCCAATGCGATTTTTATTGGCTTTACCGGTACGCCGCTGCTGAAAGCTGACAAGCAAAAAAGCATTGAGGTGTTTGGCCGATACATACACACCTACAAGTTTGACCAGGCGGTGCGTGAAGGCGTGGTGCTGGACTTGCGCTACGAGGCGCGCGACATTGACCAGATGCTGACCAGCCCGGAAAAAGTTGACCAGTGGTTTGACGCAAAAACAAAAGGCCTGAATGACCTGGCCAAAGCACAACTAAAGCAAAAATGGGGCACGATGCAGCGGGTGCTGTCGAGCAAAGATCGCTTGAGCAAAATTGCTGCTGACATTCTGCTGGACATGGCTGAAAGGCCGCGCTTGATGGACGGCCACGGCAACGCGATGCTGGTGGCGGGCAGCATTTACGAGGCCTGCAAGTTTTATGAGCTGTTTGCGCAAACAGAGCTCAGAGGCAAATGCGCCATCGTCACCAGCTACGCGCCCAGCGTGGCTGACACCAAGGGTGAAACCACAGGTGAAGGCGACACCGACAAGCTGCGCAAATACGCGGTGTACAGCCAGATGCTGGCGGATTGGTTCAATGAACCGGTGGACAAGGCCATCAGCAAATCAGACACGTTTGAAAAAGAAGTCAAAAAGAAATTTATTGACGAGCCGGGGCAGATGAAGCTGCTGATCGTGGTGGACAAGCTGCTGACGGGCTTTGACGCGCCATCAGCCACTTACCTGTATATCGACAAGCAAATGCGTGACCACGGCCTGTTTCAGGCGATTTGCCGGGTTAACCGGCTCGATGGTGACGACAAAGAGTACGGCTACATCATTGACTACAAGGACTTGTTCAAAAGCCTTGAAGGCGCGGTGGGTGACTACACCAGCGGTGCGCTGGACGGTTACGACCAAAACGACGTCAAAGGCCTGCTGGAAAATCGGCTGGACAAAGCACGCGAAGACCTAGAAGACGCGCGGGAGGCGGTGAAAGCGCTGTTTGAGCCTGTATTGGCGCCGCGAGACCAAACGGCCTACGGACATTACTTTTGCGCTGTTATGTCGGGCAATGCGGAGCAGCTCAAAGCCAATGAGCCCAAGCGGCTGAAGTTATACAAGTTTGTTGCCAGCCTGATACGGGCCTATGCGTCCATCGCCAACGAGCTGGCAGAGGCGGGTTATTCAGCCAAAGATATTGAGCAAATCAGGGCCGAAGTGGACCACGCGTCAAAAGTGCGCGACGAGGTGCGGCTAAGCAGCGGGGACTACATCGACCTGAAAGCCTACGAGCCAGCCATGCGCCACCTGATGGACACCTACATTCGGGCTGAAGAGAGCGAGAAGATTTCGTCATTCGACGATCTGAGTCTGATTCAACTGATTGTTGAACGCGGTCCGGACGCGGCTGAACAAAAGCTCAAAGCCATCTTCAAGCGTGACGAGGCGGTGGCTGAAGCCATTGAGAACAATGTGCGCAAACTCATCATCAATGAGTCCCCGGTGGACCCTGCTTACTACGACAAGATGTCCAGGCTGCTGGATGCCTTGATCGAGCAGCGGCGCAAGGGCGTGGTGAGCTACAAGGAGTACCTGCAAAAAATAGCCACCCTGACCAAAGACGCCGCCCTGCCCGGCGGCGGTGCAGGCGCCTACCCGGCCAGCATGCAGACGGCGGCACAGCGTGCGCTGTACAACAACTTGGGTAAAAGCGAAGCGCTGGCACTGGCAGTTGATGCCGCAGTCAACAGCGCCTTGCAAGACGGCTGGCGTGACAACGCCATCAAGACGCGGCGCGTGCGACTGGCGATTGAGTATGTTCTGGTGCAAGACACACCGAACAAATTCAATCATGCGGATGACCCAACTTCTAACACTGCCTCCAAGCCAACGCTGGAACAAGAAA
>JAYUVG010000195.1:0-13556 GCA_043754255.1 Polaromonas sp.
GCGCGTTATTTATAACGGCTGTGACCATTTTTTACTCAAAAAATGCAGCGGTGGAAACAATTTCAATTGATCGTCATTCCCGGCAATAGAGGGAATCCAGAAGATACCGCACCACTTCAAATCCTGGATTCCCGCCTTCGCGGGAATGACGAATATTTAATATGACCCAAATCGCTACCTGGAACATCAACTCACTGACAGTCAGGCTGCCCCAGGTCATTGACTGGCTGGCGGCCAATCCAGTCGATGCGCTGTGCCTGCAAGAGCTCAAACTCACTAGCGAAAAGTTTCCTTTTAAAGAACTGGAAGCGGTGGGCTACTACAGCGTAGCGTTTGGTCAGAAGACCTACAACGGTGTGGCAATTTTGAGCCGTACCCCGATGCACGATGTGACCAAAAACATCACGGGCTTTGCTGATGAACAGTCACGCGTCATTGCGGGCACGCTGGACACTGCACAAGGGCCTGTACGCATCGTCAACGGCTACTTCGTGAACGGCCAGGAGCCCGGCAGCGACAAGTTTGCCTACAAGATGAAGTGGCTGGACGGCTTGAACGCCATGGTAAAAAACGAGATTGCCGTGTACGACAAACTGGTACTGGTCGGCGACTTCAACATCACATTTGATGACCGCGACACCTATGACGCCGAAGGCTTGCGTGAGACGATTCACCACACCACGGCAGAACGCGACCACTTCAAGGCACTGCTCGCCCTTGGCATGACGGACGCTTTCAGGATGTTTGAGCAGCCCGAAAAAAGCTACTCCTGGTGGGACTACCGCGAGTTCGCTTTCAGGCGCAACCGGGGTTTGCTGATTGACCGCATTCTTGTCAGCGACACGCTCAAACCGATGGTCACAAGCTGCGTGATTGACAAGGCGCCCCGTAAAAACGAGCGTCCCAGCGACCACACGCCGGTGGTTGTTACGCTAAATCAGCTATAGATTTTATAGCTGCCTGCGCGCATTTTACAATGGCTACAGGCATTTTTTAATAAGAATCCAGATCAGGGTGAAGCGCAACTGTAGCTTGCAGCCAGATTAATGTCACCAGCACCCTTGTACTTGGGATAGCCGGGAAAGTCGCACAGGGGCCGCGTACGTCCGGGCACACCGGCTGTATCCGCCACGATTTGCGGTGGCGGAGCAACTCCTTTTTCAACCCAGTTTTCAAGCGTGGTCAATGAGTCCCAAGCGGCGTTAAACACGCTGCTGACCGCATGCCCATAACCCGGGATCTCGTAGTAGCGGGCAAAGCTGTCTACCTTGGTCGCACCCATGCCGGTGCGGATACGCTGCCAATACTGCTGCGTGGCGCGCGGGCTGACCAGCGCATCGTGCGCACCATGGGCCATCAAGATCTTGCCGCCCTTGTTGGCAAAGGCTGACAAATCGGTTTTGTTGGTGTCTTGCAAGGCAGTCAGTTGCACAATGCGCTCTTGCCACTTGCCAGGGTTTTGTGGATCCAGGCTGAGTGAATTGAAGTTGGCGTCACGCGTCACGAAATGCTTGACCCACTGATCCCAAAAAGTAGCGCCGTACGGTGGGCTGGTGGCGATAGTGGTGGTGGTGGCGGGCTTGACGGCTGGCATCGGGTTGGCCGGTTGCTCGGTACCGAGTGCCAGTGTCAGCACTGTGGGTTGCAATGGGCTGGTGCCGGGGTTGCCAAAGTCCGTGCCCCAGGTGTTAAAACCAGGGTAAGTCGTTTCGCCACTGGCCAGTTTGTAATTCAACGTCAATGGCGTGTTGGTCACGTTGTAGCCTGCAATTTGCGCATCCGACAGGCATGTGTCGCCTGTATCCACACCGCTCACACAGCGTAATGTCTGGTTAACCAGCATGGCTGTGCTGAGGTTAAACGTAGCGTTGCAGGCACTGACATTGCTGATCAAGCCATCGCGGGCGCCATCGAGTTCATCGCAGGCAGCCAGTGCTGCGTCGAACAGTACTTTGCGTTTGGCTCTGGTGGGAAAAGCACCGGGTTTGGCCAGCTCGCGGGTGATACGGCCAAACTGCAAGTCAAGCGCAGCGGCGTTCCACGCGGGGTACAGCACAATGGCGCCGTCGAAGTCCTGCGGCCAGTTTTGCACGGCAAACAGCGCCTCACGCCCGCCGGTTGAGCCACCTGCAAAATAGGTTTTTTGTACCGGGGCGGCATAGCGCGTCTGGATGATGTTGATGGCCGCATCACGCGTTTTTTTGATCGCGTCAGACGCAAAGTTTTTCAGTGCCTCATCGTTCGTACCAAAAGTGCCATCCCGGCTGCCGTTAGCATTCGCCTGGTGGCCCGAGTCGCTGCCAAAAGTGGCATAGCCGCGGGCCAGTGGCGCAGGCTTGTCAGTTGGCCCGGCAGGTACATTGGCCAGGCCTGTGGCCAGCACGCCGTTATAGCCACCGCCACCAAACATAAGCGCCTTGCCATTCCAGTTAGATGGCAGATTGACCTGAAACCTGATTTTCGGCGCGGTGGGGTCAACCGGGTTGATGTCGCCCAGCACCTTGCAATATTCAGCCACCGCCGCCACACCAGTACCTGCTGCCGGTATCACGACTGCACTGGTTACCAGCGCGCCTGTTGTTGGCATTCCGATGGCGACGGGTTTGATGGCCAGTGCATTAAGGCCAGTGCATGATGTGGCCGATGACGGGGGTGCCGGGAAATTGCTGGCGCATCCTGCTGCAAAGGCAACAGCCAGGGTTGTGCCCAATAATCGCGCGCCTTGTTGAATTGAATTTTTCACTTTTGTTTCCTGTGTCATGACGTTAAACCGACCCGTCAAAGTAACACAGGTGCAAAGCAAAGTGCAATCTGCAAACACCTATTTCAAACTCACTCCAGATTCAGCTCCTGAATTTTGCGAGTGATGGTGTTGCGGCCTATGCCGAGTTTTTGTGCTGCTTCAATGCGCCTGCCGCGCGTATTCTGCAGCGCAGTCTGGATAAGTCTGGCCTCAAAACGGCGGGTCAGGACATCCCACACATCGGTACGGCCAGTTGCCAGCAGGGCATTCGCTTCAAGTTCAAGATCGGCTTCCCATTTGTTCGCGCTGGTTGCCTGACTGGGCAAAACAGCTTCCGAAACTGAAGCGCTTTTTACACTTTCCAGTGTTGCTTCAAGCGCAGGCTGGGCAAACCCGGTGGTCTGTGGCATCAGAACGGCTCTGTCCTGCTCGGGCGTCGCACCCTGCACTTCTGGCGGCAAGTCTTTGGACTCAATGACCTGCGCCGGAGCCATCACGGTCAGCCAGTGACAGATATTTTCAAGCTGGCGAACATTGCCCGGAAAGCCAAAGTGGCTTAATTGCTGCAAGGCAGATTCAGAAATGCGTTTGGCATCCACACCAAGTTGTTTCGCGCTTTGCTGCAGGAAGTGCCGGGTCAAGGCGAACACGTCCTCACGCCGCTCGCGCAGCGCGGGCAGGCGCAGCCGAATGACATTCAGGCGGTGGTACAGGTCTTCACGAAACAGACCGTCCTTGACGCGCTGTTCCAGATCCTGGTGCGTGGCGGCAATCACGCGCGGATTGGCCTTGATGGCGTTGTGTCCGCCGACACGGTAAAAATGCCCGTCACTCAGTACCCGCAGCAAGCGGGTCTGCAAGTCAAACGGCATATCGCCAATTTCATCGAGAAAAAGCGTTCCGCCCTCAGCTTGTTCAAAGCGGCCACGGCGCATGGTTTGTGCGCCAGTAAAAGCGCCGCGCTCATGGCCGAACAATTCGCTTTCCAGCAAGTCTTTCGGGATAGCTGCGGTATTGATAGCAATAAACGGCCCATTGGCGCGGCTTGAATGCTTGTGCAGCGCCTTGGCCACGAGCTCTTTGCCAGATCCTGATTCACCCGTGATCATCACCGTCACATTGCTCTGGCTCAAGCGGCCAATGGCGCGAAACACATCCTGCATGGCCGGTGCCTGGCCCAGCATTTCAGGCGCTGCGGCCATCCGTTCTTCGGTGACTTCTTCGCGCTGGCTTTCCTCGACTGCACGGCGAATCAGCTCAACCGCTTTGGGCACATCAAACGGCTTGGGCAAATATTCAAACGCACCGCCCTGAAAGGCTGACACGGCGCTGTCCAGGTCTGAATAGGCAGTCATGATGATGACCGGCAAGCCAGGTAATTTTTGTTTGACTTTTTCAAGCAGTTCCAGTCCCGAACCGCCCGGCATGCGGATGTCGCTGACCAGAATTTGCGGGCCTTCGCCATCGTCCTCTCCTGCATCGGCCAACGCCGCCAGCACCTCACGCGGATTGGTAAAACTGCGGGTCGGCAGGTTTTCCCGCAGCAGGGCTTTTTCCAGCACGAAACGAATCGACTGGTCATCATCAACAATCCAGATAGGCTTCATGTCAAGTATTCCCTTTGGGCTTTACCCAACAAGCTTTCATGTCAAAACAGCGAGTGCTCAGGCATCAAGGCAGAGGTATCAAGAGCTTGAAATCTGTTCGCCCCGGGACGCTGTCGCACTCAATCAAACCGTGGTGTTGCTGCACAAAGGTTTGTGCCAATGTCAGCCCCAGCCCCGAACCGCCAACCCGTCCCGATATCAACGGGAAGAAAATGCGATCCTTCAAAGAGCTTGGCACCCCTGATCCATTGTCAACGACATGCAATTCCAGTGCCAGGCGGTAGCGCTGCTTGCCAAACGTGACCTGGCGGGCAATTCGTGTTTTGAAAGTGATCTGCGCATCTCCTTGCGCAATGCGCTCAGCAAGTGCCTGCGCCGCGTTGTGGGCAATGTTGATGACCGCCTGAATCAGCTGCTCGCGATCCCCGCGAAAGTCGGGAATGGAGATGTCGTAGTCACGGATAAACCGCAGTCCCTTGGGAAATTCAGCCAATATCAGCGAACGAACCCGCTCACACACCTCATGAATATTGACATCACCCACCATGTGCGGTCGGCGGTGCGGCGCTAGCAAGCGGTCTACCAGCGATTGCAGGCGATCCGCTTCATGAATGATGACCTGCGTGTATTCACTCAAGGACTTGTCGATGTCCATCTGCAGCAACTGCGCCGCACCCCGAATGCCGCCCAGCGGGTTTTTGATCTCGTGTGCCAGGTTGCGAATCAGCTCCTTGTTGGCCTGGGCCTGATCCATCAGGCGCTCCTCGCGGTCTTGCCGGGCTTGCTGCTCCAGTGGCAGCAGCTCAATGATGGCCTCTCCTGGTGTGTCGGTTTGCGCCAGCACCACGTGCACCGGCATTGGGTCATGACCTGAACGATGCAGCCATGCGTCATAACGCAGTGCGGCAAACTCGTTGCTGCTGGCGCCCACCAGCGCATTTTTCAAAATTGCCGGTTCGGTGAAATACTCGGGCAACTGCGAACCTTCAATGGTGCGTCGCGACACGCCGAGTGCATCTTCCAGTGCTGCATTGGCAAACACCACAACGCCATTGGTTTGCACCACAGCCACCAGCGTGGCCAACAGATCAAAAGCCTGAAAGCGTGGCGTGGCGGCTGAAGAAGAAGGGATTTTTGCTGGCAAACGCGAAGCTTTGCTCAGGCTTTAAGCTGCAAAGCAAGGAACTGATGCGAGTTCAATTGTTGTTGGGCAATCGCGAAATTTCGCGTTTCAGTCCTGCAATATCACTGACATTGCGCGCCATGCTGTTTTTAAGTTCAGACACTCGGTCCAGATAACGCTGGTAATTGCGCCCTTCGATGCCCTGCTTTTCAGGCTCGCCATTGTTGAACTCTTTTTGCTGGTCTGCCAGTTTGACTTCTGCTTTTTTCAACTCGGATTCAAGAATGCTGCGCGAATCGCTGTCACGCGCTTTTTGCTCTGAACTGCCGGACGAAGCTGATGACCCGGATGATGATGAGGGCGTTGCCGACGGCGATGCTGATGCGACCCGCACCACCGGCGCTTTTTGTACCGCCGTTCCCTGCACCACCGTCACATTGCCGCCCTGCATGGTTTTGCAGCCACGGGTTAGCGCGTCTTTGGCGTTGTCAATGTACTCAGTACCACTGCCGTTGGCACCTGCGCAGCGATAAATCTGCGCTGACGCGCCTGAACTGGCCACAACCAGCAACATAAAAATAGAAGAGCTTATCAAGGTAGGTTTCATGCATTTCTCCATTTGCCGGAACGGCTCGAACTACCCTTTAGTATCCCGCAAATGACCAAAAGTTCAAAATTGTCAGGTCAGTCCTACAAGGCGAAAAGAAAAAAGGACGACCGAAGCCGTCCTTTTTTAACAACATAAGCGTTTTTTCAGTTGCGCTGTAGCAGGTAAATCACAGCGAATAGTACATGTCAAATTCAATCGGGTGGGTCGCCATGCGCAAGCGCGTGACCTCGCCCATTTTCAGTTCAATGTAGGCATCAATCATCGAGTCGGTGAACACGCCGCCCTTGGTCAAAAAGCCGCGACCGACGTCCAGGCAGTCCAGCGCCTGATCCAGGCTGTGGCAGACGGTCGGGATTTTCGCGTCTTCTTCTGGCGGCAAATGGTACAAGTCCTTCGTCGCAGCTTCGCCCGGATGGATTTTGTTTTCTACACCGTCCAGGCCAGCCATCATCAGCGCCGCAAAACCCAGGTACGGGTTCATCAGCGGATCCGGGAAGCGCGCCTCAATGCGGCGACCTTTCGGGTTGGCCACGTACGGAATGCGGATCGATGCCGAGCGGTTTTTGGCTGAATAGGCCAGCTTGACCGGTGCCTCATAACCAGGAACCAGGCGCTTATAGCTGTTGGTACCCGGGTTGGTAATGGCGTTCAGCGCACGAGCATGCTTGATGATGCCGCCAATGTAGTACAGCGCAAAGTCTGACAGGCCTGCATAGCCGTCACCGGCAAACAGGTTTTTGCCGTCTTTCCAGATCGACTGGTGTACGTGCATGCCGCTGCCGTTGTCGCCAACGATGGGTTTTGGCATGAAGGTAGCGGTTTTGCCGTAGGCGTTAGCAACGTTGTGCACCACGTACTTGAGCAATTGCGTCCAGTCGGCGCGCTCCACCAGCGTGCTGAAACGCGTGCCAATCTCATTTTGGCCAGCGCCAGCCACTTCATGGTGAAACACTTCAACCGGGATGCCCAACGACTCAAGCACCAGCGACATCTCAGCGCGCATGTCCTGTGTGCTGTCAACCGGTGGCACAGGGAAATAACCACCCTTCACGGTCGGGCGGTGGCCGCGGTTGCCGCCTTCCAGCTTGGTACCTGAATTCCACGGCGCTTCATATTCGTCAATTTTGAAAAAGGTGCCCGATGCGTCGGTGTTCCAGCGCACATCATCAAAAATGAAAAATTCTGGCTCTGGGCCAAAGTAGGCGGTGTCGCCCAGGCCGCTGGCTTTCAAATAATTCTCAGCGCGCTTGGCAATCGAGCGCGGGTCGCGGTCATAGGCTTTGCCGTCGGTGGGGTCCAGCACATCGCAGCTCAGCAGCAGCGTGGTTTCCTCAAAAAACGGATCCAGATTGGCGGTATTGGCGTCTGGCATCAGCAGCATGTCAGAGGCTTCAATGCCCTTCCAGCCAGCAATCGACGAGCCATCAAAGGCGTGGCCTGAAGCGAATTTGTCTTCGTCAAAATGGGACACAGGCACAGTGACGTGCTGCTCTTTGCCACGGGTATCGGTAAAGCGGAAGTCAACAAACTTGACCTCGTTTTCCTTGACCATTTTCATGACGTCTGCGACGGTCTTTGCCATCAAAATCTCCAGTATTTAAGTTGTAAAAAGGTTGCGGAACAATTGAAATTATCGTCAAGCAGCAATGAATGCATTTTTTGTGCCAAATAGATGCTGCCTGGATTCAAAAAAACACGCTTTATTGTGCCGTGAAAGTTGCTGCAATCCCAACAGACTGCTTTGGATAATTCAAAAACTGAAATCATGCTCGCAAAAGGTGCCTGAACATTTGCACTATTTTGGTGCAACTCATTAACGCACCAATTCAGGGCCAAGCGTGACGTTGAAAGGGATCAAACCAGCCAGCAGCGCCAAATAAGCCACGTCAACCACCAGAGGCGCACCTTTTACGCCCAGTTCAATGTGCCTGCCGTAGATGGGGTGGTCCACACTGGGCAGACTGAACACTTTCACGCCTGCGTGCGCTGCTTCAATTGCTTCCATCAGCGGCGTCAAAGTTGCCTCCATAGAGCCAGAAACGATGACAGACTTTTCAATATAAGCTGATTTTTGATGCAGATGCGGATAAATCGTGTCAAGCACCCATTCCATCATCGGCCAGGCCATCACTGGAAACCCGGGCAAGAAATGAACCGCGCCCTGCCCGGACTGGCAACTGAATCCTGGAATTTTGTTGTACGGATTGGGAATGATGTCGCAGCCAACCGGGAAAGCGCCCATGTTCAGGCGGTGGATGTTGTCTGGCCTGTCTGCATCAAAAGGTACGCCCTGCTCTTTCGCGGTGTCTTGCATGCGTTCGGTAATCAGCTCCTTGGCCTTTGGGTGCAGTGTCAGCTCAACTTTCATGGCAGCGGCTGCGCACTGGCGCGTGTGGTCATCGGGTGTGGCACCAATGCCGCCGCATGAAAACACCACATCGCCCGATTCCCGTGCTGAAGCAAAAGCGCGCGCCAGCGTGCTGGTAATGCGCGCCTTGTCGTCGCCGACGTAATCAGCGTAGGCCAATTGCAAGCCGCGCGCGCCCAGCAGTTCGATGGCTTTGGGCAGATGCTTGTCAGCGCGTTTGCCAGACAGGATTTCATCGCCGATGATGATGATTGCGAAGTTTTGCATGGAATGATTACGAAAGAATATTCACAAGGAGATCAGGAGGTCAAGGAGGAAATCAAAGGGAATTTTGTAGTTATTCATCAATCCCCGGGTTGTCATTGCGGGCTCGACCCGCAATCCATGAACCCGAGTCTTTGTACAGTCCGCAGAAGTCATGGATCCCGGGTCAAGCCCGGGATGACAGCTTCAGATGTATTTGCTATCAATTCAGGAGCTGCTTGCGCGCTTTTTATCTGGGCTAGAGCACTATTTTTCTTTCGTAATTGCCCAAGCGCATGAAGCGTGTAATGCGAAAACCACAAGGAGGAAAAAGCAAACACCAGCGTGTACATCCAGATTGCCACTGGCACCAGCACGGGAGCCAGCGCTACAAACATCGCGCCTGACGCCCAGATCACGCTGGGTGCTGCGCCCAGGTAGCCGCTGATGATGCCGATGCCTAACAACGAGCCGCGATGCTCTTTGAAAATCTGGCGCCTTTCTTCGCTGCTGGCGTGGCCCGCCAGCGCGTCATAGGCCATCACGCGGTAGGTCAGCCAGCCCCAGATCAGCGGCGGCAAAATCAAAATGAGTGGCGGCACCAGCCACAGCGGAATCGACAAAATCAGCGCAATCGCCGCCAGTATGGTTGAGCCTAACGACCAGACCAGGCTGGCCAGCAGGGAGCCGCCTTTCTTGCGTTCAAGCGCCGAAAAACGCCGCTCGGCAACCAGCGCCACCATCGCGGGCGTCATGAAAATCGCGACGAACAGCAGCGAGACAATCACGATCACCGGTATCGCCAAAAACAGCAGCAACACCGGCGCCAGTACCACGCGCAAATTGCTCAAACCCAAGCCTTCCAGCCAGCGCACCATGGTGTCCAGCATGGCAAAGCTTTCCAGGTTGCTGCGAACCATGGCAATTGCTGATTCCCAATAAAAATAGCCCAGGCCCAGCGATATGGAGGCCATGATGATGAGAGGCAACACCGACAGCGCAATCACCCTGGGGTGCAGGCAGTACATGGCTGCGCGCCAAAAAGAGTCGAGGAGTTTGCTCATGCCCCAAGAATAACGCCTTGGTTTCGTCTTCCCATGACCAGCTTTGAATTAGCATGGCCGCATGCAGCACTTGAATGTCAACGGCCACCAGCTTGAAGTGCGACTCGTAGCAGGGTCAGGCACGCTGACGCCGATTGTTTTTCTGCATGAAGGGCTGGGCTGCGTCAGCATGTGGGCGCAGCGCGGTGTGGACTGGCCGCTGGCTGTTTGCCAGGCGTCTGGGCGTGCTGGTGTTGTGTATTCACGGTGCGGTTATGGGCGATCTGCTCCAGCGCCTGCCGGGCGCAATGTTCTGAAAAGCGATTATTTGCACCGTGAGGCTTTTGACGTGCTGCCAGCCCTGCTGGCTCAGTTGCAGATGGAGTGCCCGGTATTGCTTGGGCATTCAGACGGCGCAAGCATTGCGTTGCTGTATGCCAGCCGCTTTGCAGTTGCTGCCTGCATTGCCATGGCGCCGCATGTTTTGGTTGAAAGCGTTGCGCTGGACGCTATTTTTCAGGCCAGGCAGGCGTTCGAAACGGGTGATTTGAAGCACCGCTTGGCCAGACATCATGCCGATGTAGACGGAGCCTTTTGGCAGTGGAATGATGTGTGGCTGTCCAGCGAATTTTCCAGTTTTGACATTCGCCCGGAATGCGGCCGCATTGCTGCTCCGGTTATGTTGATACAGGGCACCAATGACGAATACGGCACCATGCACCAACTCGATGAAATTGCACGGGTCGCTACCCAGGCGCAGCAAGTCAGGCTTGCCAGCTGTGGACATTCACCCCACCGCGACCAGAGTGAAAAAACGCTTCAGGCTGTTGTTGCGTTTCTTGGAGAGCTTGCGCTGTAAAGAGCCGCCTATCCCCTGGCCACAAACCGGTCAGCCCGGGCAGCAGCCATCACGTCTGAAAAACAGTGCTCCAGCATGTCCACTGGCCGCTTGCATTGAAGCCAGTCATTGGGTTCGGCAAACCATTTCGCCAGCATCAGATTGTCCAGAACTGCAGCCAGCTCATCGACTACATGGCTGACCTCCTGCCGGGCAGACAGGTCGGCCAGATGAAACTGGAACATCGGGATCCAGAAATGATCCTGGTATTCAAAACTGAAAATGTCGCGCGATACCAGCCGTTTGGCAAGACTGACAAAGTCACCTTTTTTTTGATCTTCCAGCCGCAGCGCAAAATCGTCGGCTCTTGCCGCTCCGCCGCTGTTTCTAAAAGCGTCCGCCAAGGCGTTAAAGCCGTGGTGGTCAAGCCCCAGACTGGGCTTTGGCAGCGGCGATTTTTTGCCTGCTGCCTTGCAGGCAAAATTTTGCTGGCAAGTGCGGGTTGAAGGACACGCCCTGACGGGTTGAAAGTTTTCCAACGCAGGCATAAACGCAAGCCGGAAACTTTTGGCATCAAGCTCGTTGCGCCCAAGCGCTGGAGTTACATCAATCATGGTGTTTTCCTGCACAGGTAGGCAAACCGGATCAAGCCCGTCATGTTCTCAAAACATCAGCGCGTCTGGTGTAGGAAAAGTTGCCCAGCGAAGGTGGTTGCTAACCGCTTGGGGGAAACGCGTACCCTGGTCTGAAAAAGCTCATTAAATGTACGTTTTGATGCTCTAGCCGTTATAAAGTGCGCGCAAGCAGCTACTATTTTTATAGCACTGCCAGATCCGGCGGTTCAGCTCACCCAAGCACTGCTACGCCCTTGACCTGGGCAAAAACCTTTGCACCGGGTTGCAGTTGCAACGCATCCAGCGATTTGTGCGTGATGCGGGCCAGCAGCGTTGTGCCGCCTGCATCCAGTTTGACCATGACCTGCCCCGGGCCGTCTGCATTGATAGCGCCAACCGTAGCCGCCAAAATATTCAATACGCTGGTGTCTTGCTGGCGCGCCAGGCTCAGGCTGACGTCTCTGGCCTGCACCCGCAGCCGCACCTGCTGGCCCACCACCAGGCGCGCATTGAGCACACTGATGTGCCCGCCTGCAAACCGGGCGTGGCTCAAGTGGTAATGCGGCTCTACCTGCGTGACAACTGCGTCAATGATGGCTGCTGCTGCATCGCCCATTGCCAGCGTCAAGTCCAGCCGCGTCATCAGCTCCCGCACCGGGCCGCTGGCTACCAGCTTGCCCGCGTCAAGCAACACCAGGTGGTCAGCCAGCCGGGCGACTTCATCCAGGGCATGGCTGACGTACAGCACCGGGATCTGCAATGCGGTATGCAGCTGCTCCAGATACGGGAGCAATTCGGCTTTGCGCTGCATGTCCAGCGCTGCCAGCGGTTCGTCCAGCAGCAGCAGCTGTGGGCTGCTTGCCAGGGCCCGCGCTATGGCAACACGCTGGCGCTCGCCGCCTGACAAGTTGGCAGGCATTCGGTTTAACAGCTTTTCAAGACCGAGCAGCTCAATAGCCCGCGCCAGCGACACCTTGCGTTCAGACTCCGGCACGCGGCTCAGGCCATAGTTGAGGTTGCCTGCCACGCTCAGGTGAGCAAACAGATTGGCCTCCTGAAACACATAGCCCAGCGGCCGGGTGTGCACCGGTTTGAAGATACGTTGGGCTTCGTCTTGCCAGACCTGGCCATTGACGGCCAGATAGCCACCGGGCATCCGCTCCAGCCCGGCCACACTGCGCAGCACCGTGGTTTTGCCTGAGCCTGAGATACCAAAAACTGCAGTCACGCCGCGTCCGGGCAAGTTCAGATCAACATCAAGCAAAAAATCACCCAGCTGGCGCTTGAAAACGGCTTTGATGCCCGTCATGGCTGCCTCCTGGGTTGCAGCCAGTTCAGTGCCAGCAGCACCACAAAGGCGAACAGCATCAAGCCGCCCGCCAGCCAGTGCGCCTGGGCATATTCAAGTGCCTCGACATGGCCGTAAATTTGCATTGACAGCGTTTGCGTCTGCCCGGGTATGTTGCCGCCCAGCATCAACACAATGCCAAATTCGCCCACCGTGTGGGCAAAACCCATCACAGCGGCGGTGAGGTAGGCCGGCTTGCACAGCGGCAACACCACACTGAAAAATGTGTCCCAGGGCGATGCACGCAGCGTGGCTGCGGCCTCCAGCGGAGCCCGGCCCAGCGCCTCAAACGCATTGCCAAGTGGCTGCACCACAAAGGGCAGCGAATAAAAAATAGACCCCACTACGAGCCCGGCAAAGGTAAAAGGCAGCACACCCAAGCCAAGCGATTGGGTCAGCTGCCCAACCGGCCCCTTTGGCCCCATCAGCACCAGCAAATAAAAGCCAATCACCACCGGCGGCAACACCAGCGGCAGTGCCACCACTGCGTTGACCGGGCCTTTCAGCCAGGACCGCGTGGTAGCCAGCCACCAGGCCAGCGGCGTGCCCAGCAGCAGCAACACCAGCGTGGTGATGCTGGCCAGCTTGAGCGTCAGCCACACGGCTTGCCAGATGGCTTGTGCGTCCTGTGCGCTCACACCGCAGCTTTCATCATTCGTATCCAAACGAAGCCATGATGGCTTTGGCCTCGGCTGACTTTAAAAATGCCAGCAATTGCTGTGCAGCCGGGTTGTTTTTGGCACGTGTCAACACCACCGCGTCTTGCCTGAGCGGGCTGTGCAAGTTGGCCGGTACTAACCAGGCCGACCCGCTTTTGAGCAAACCGTTTTCAAGCACCTGCGACCTGGCGACAAAACCCAGCTCCGCGTTGCCGCTGGCAACCATGCTGTAGACCTGACCAATGCTGTCGCCTGTGACCAGCTTGGACTGCAATGCCGCCAGCACGCCAAGCCTGGCCATTGCATCCACGGCTGCTGCACCATACGGCGCCAGTTTTGGTGCAGCAATGGCCAGGTGTT
>JAYUVG010000196.1:0-6949 GCA_043754255.1 Polaromonas sp.
CTTGACCAGGTCGTCGCGCACGCCGGCGTAGTTGAGCAGGGTGTTGCCTTTGGCGGCGGCACCGTAGGCGGCGACGGTTTTGCCTTCTTCCTGGGCTTGAAGCAGAAAACGCAGCAAATCGCGCTTGATTTTGATGGTGTCGGCCATCGTCTTACCGTAGTAAGCGGCGGTTTTCATGCCCAAGGCTTCTTCGCGGGCAAGCAGCTCGTTCACACGCGGGCCAATGGCTTGTTGGCCGGTGTCGGCGCGTTGCGCGTAAACGCGCAGGCTGCCGCCGTGGGTGGGAATTTCTTCCACATCAAACACGTCCATGCCGTTGGCCTTGAAGATGGTGCGCACGGCTGTGAGCGACAGGTAGGAGAAATGCTCGTGGTAGATGGTGTCGAACTGCGCGTCTTTGACCAGGTTCATCAGGTGCGGGAACTCGAAGGTCGAGACGCCCTGCGGCTTCAGCAGCATGGCAAAGCCGCTGACAAAGTCGTTGATGTCGGGTACGTGAGCCAGCACGTTGTTGGCGGCGGTCAAATCAGCTTGGCGACCTTCAGACACCAAACGGGCGGCGAGTTTTTTGCCGAAGAATTCTTCAATCGACTCGATACCGATCTCGCGGGCGGCTTTAGCGGTGCTGGCGGTAGGCTCGATGCCGTAGCAGGGCACGCCGGCGGCTTTGAAGTTTTTCAGCAAATAACCGTCGTTGGAGGCGACTTCAACCACGCAGCTCGCGGCATTGATGCCAAAACGCGCTGTCATAGCGTCGCAATAGGCTTTGGCGTGGGTTAACCAGCTGCTGGAGAAGGAACTGAAATAGGCGTAATCAGGGGAGAACATGGCGTCAAAGCCGGCGAAGTCTTCGGTTTGCACCAACCAGCATTGTTCACAAACTAGCACGCGCAGCGGGTACACCGTTTCAGGCTGCTGCATTTGCGCAGGCGTCAAATAGGCGTTAGACGGTGGTGAGCTGCCCAGATCGACAAACGGCAGGGTGACTTTGGCTTGGCAATGGCGGCAAGTCATTATTGACTTGATGGATGCAATGGTCATATTCTTATTCCTTCAAAATTGGGCAGCAGCATGGGCAGGTTTTTGTCCTGCTCAGAGACTTCGGTCAACGGGAGCGGCCAGGCAATGGCCAGTTTCGGGTCGAGCGGGTTCACGCCGGCAGCGCTCGTAGGCGCGTAGTTGGCGGTGTGAAAATAGAGCATTTCCACGTCGTCGGTGAGGGTTTGGAAGCCGTGGGCAAAGCCTTCGGGGATCAACAGCGAGCGGCGGTTGTCTGCTGAGAGGATTTCAGCATGCCACTGCAAAAAGGTGGGCGAACCGGCACGCAGGTCAATCGCCACGTCAAACACCTCGCCTTGCAGGCAGTTCACCACCTTGGCTTCGGCAAACGGCGGCAATTGGTAATGCATGCCGCGCACGCTGCCTTGTTGCAGGGTTTTGGTGCGGTTGATCTGCTGGATGGTCTTGTGCAAGCCCGCTTGCGTGAAAGTGTCCAGGCAATAGCTGCGCTCAAACCAGCCGCGCGCGTCTTGCAGCGCGAGGCGGTCTACCGTTTGCAGGCCGACCAGCTTAGTGGCGGAAAAGCGTAGGCGCTGAGATGCGGGGGCGGACACAGTCGTTACAGATTCCACGAAAAAGGTTTAAAGCGAATTCAAGTCCAATTTACGACCATTCCAGCTTGTCGTCGATCAGGTTGCCAGCGCGCAACTCGGACAAGACCTTCAAACGCATGAAGCGTGAATTGCGGAAATCCGGGTTGTTGAAATGCATGGCTTCCAGGCCCGCTTTCAGTTCCAAAATCGTGCTTTTCAAGTCGTGAATCGGTTGGTGGTTGGGCGCTAATTGCTTGAACAAGCTGAAATCAACGCGGTACGAGCGCTTGTCGGGCTGCGCATCTTTGTTGATGGACACGGTCACGCCTGGCATCACTTCAGCGACGGCGTAGGTGAGTTCTTTGACTTGGTAGTTCCACGTGTCGCTGCCGACGTTGACCGCCAAAAACTGGCCACCGTTGTCGGCTGGGCGGCTGACGGCCCAGTCAATCGCGCGCGCCATATCTTTGATGTTGATGAGCGGACGCCATGGCGTGCCATCGCTCAAGACGGTGATTTGCTTGGACGCCACCGCGCCAGCGACAAAGTCGTTCAAGACCAAGTCCAAACGCAAACGTTCACTCATGCCGCAGGCGGTGGAGAAGCGAAGGCAGGTGACGGTGAACTTGTCGTCCGCTAGGGCCTGCAAATCGCGCTCCATATAGGCTTTGGATTTGGCGTAGGCCGTCAACGGGTTGGTTTGAGAGGATTCTTTGCGCGGTGTGTCGTCGGCCGAGCCGTACATGCTGCAGCTGGAGGCGAACACAAACGATGTGACGCCCTTGGCTTTGGCCATGGCCGCAAAGGTCATGCTGGCGGTGTGGTTGATGTCAAAGGTCACCGCTTCGAAATTGTTGCCCATCGGGTCGTTGGAAATACCCGCCAGATGCACCACGGCCGTCACGCCAGTCAGCATGTCTTCGGTGATGTCGCGCATGTCAACAAAATATTGTTGGTCTAAACGGCACTCAGGCAAGATGGCTGAATGCGTCAGGCAATTGGCAAAATAACCCACATCCAAGCCCACAAGCGTCGCTTTCGGGTAGGCAGCGCGCAATTTTTCAATAACGCAAGGGCCGATATAGCCCATATTTCCAGTGACTAAGATTTTCATGTCATGTTCCGTGAGAGGTCAATTATTTAAGCGTAGGCTTATGTGCAATCCGTGATAATGCCTAATTTAACATTCTAGTACACCTCACTACACCCCCACCTATGCAGTTGTCGCATTCGCGCTTAATGTTCAAAAACATCCGCAGCCGCACTTGGCTAGGCTTCGATCTGTCTGCTTGGCAAGCATGCGTCCTTGCTTTAGTTTTAGCGCTTGGATTTTTGGCGTACTTGTTTCCTTGGGCCATGTTCCAAGGAAACAGCATCATTTTTGATTTTGGCGACAACGCGCAGCACACCTCTGGCTGGTGGTATTACGCCAAAGACACCTGGCATTTCCCACTGCTACACACCAGCCGCGTGGATCATCCCGAAGGCATCAGTATCGCTTTTACGGACAGCATTCCCTTAGCGGCGTTGTTCTTTAAAGTTTTGTTGACGGTTTTTCCCACATGGTTTCCTGAGCATTTTCATTATTTTGGTTGGTGGATAGGTTTTGTGTTCATTACACAAGCGCTATCAGCCACCTTGCTGATGCGTACTTTGGGTGCAAAAAGTATCTTTGCAACCGTGATGGTGTTACTTTTTGTCTTAACCTGGCCCGTCATCCATGTGCGCTATAGCCATGCAGCGTTGATGCTACATAGCATCTTACTTTTTGGCTTGGCTTTGTACTTTATAGGTGTACAGCAACTGTGGCGTAACAGCTATGTGTCCGTGGCCTTTGTTGTTTTACACATCGTCTCGCTGTTAGTACACCCTTACTTTTTACCGTTCACCTTTGGTTTGTATGTCGCATTTATGGCAGATAGCGCCTTGAAGAGTGGCCAATGGCTACGTCAATTGATTCGCCTGTTTGTGCTTTTTGCTGTACTGGTTGCCTTTGCCATGGTCATGGGATATTTTGGACGCAGCACGTTCAGGGCAGGTTATGGCGAACACTTCCACTTCAATTTAGCAGCCCCGTTTTGCGGTGACAGCAAGCTAATTCCGTGCGGCTACGGCGTGCCCATTGTGCGTTTTGAAGGCTATAACTATTTTGGCGCAGGCTTGATTCTCTTGCTGCCGATAGCCTTGGTTTGGTTTTGGCGTGACTGGGGCGCTTTCCCTAGGCGCTATCCAGCTTTGTTTTTGGTGCTGGTGGGCATGTTTTTGTATGCGCTCAGCAACCATGTTTGGCTCGGGCCTTACGAACTTTTCAGCTTCTCTCTGCCATCATGGATCAATTGGCTGACGGGTTCTTTTCGTGCCGCAGGACGGTTTTTTTGGCTGATTGGCTATTTGATACTGGTCACCACTTTGGTAGCGTTTTGTAAAAAACAAAATTGGCTGGTTGGCTTGTTGTTGACACTGGCGCTCATCGTTCAAATCAAAGACGTCAAACCACTCTTAACCCACATCAAAACCGAAGCGGCAAAACCGAGGGCACTCAACTACGATGAGTGGGCACCAGTGATGGAAAAAATCGACAAAATCGTGATTTACCCGTCGTTTGACTGTGGCACTGGCGATTTGCAGTATTACACTTGGATTATGCAACTTGCGGGATACCACGGCAAGTTGCTCAACTCTGGCTACACTTCGCGCGACAAAAAAGACTGCCCCGCCAGTGAGTTGGCCATTCAAGAGCCCTTTCAAGCGCGGCATTTGTATGTGATTTCTAACCACACCTACTACGAAGCACCTTTTGCGGATGCGTTCAAATTTCCTACTCCCATGCAGCAAGCGATTGTGCGTGGCGAGTGCGTCAAACGTGCCGAGAGTTTGATCTGCTTGCCTGGCAGCACATCACAATTCTGGCAAAGTATCCCCTTCAATACCTACCCAGTCGTGTTTCCGGCAAAAGGCATCGCGATGGCAGGGCCTGAAATGACATCGCAAATCGGCGTTCCTAACCATGCTGGATTCGGTGCCTATTTGACGCCTAAAGACCCCAAACAAGCCGGCTGGCTCAGCTTTGGCCCGTCATTGCCGCTACCTGTTGGCAAGTACAAATACACGCTGGCCTATGTCAGTAATGAGAAGTTGAGCGCTGAAAAAACGGCACTTCCTGTCGGCAATTGGGACGTGGTGTTGCAGCAAGGCGGCGCTGGGAACGAAAAATCGCTCTTTTCCGGCAAATTGGTGGGTACCTCAGGCGCCATCAAACAGCTGGATGGCATATTTACGATTGCGCCCGGGCAAGAAACCATGCCGCTTGAAATCAGAACCTTCTTTTTGGCACATGGCGATTTGCAATTGGTAAGCACTTCGCTGCTGAAACTGCCATGAGACTGCGCTAAAGTCTGCTTGCAAAATGCAGAGATAATGGCCGTCATGACTGAACAAATCTCACCAAGTTCCTCACAACGTACAAATCACCCCAAGCTCAGCTGCATCATGCCCGCTTACAACGAAGCTGGCAATTTGGGGCAAGTGGTGCCGCATGTTTTAGAAGCTTTGTCGGCATTGTCGCCGCGCGTTGAGCTGATCATCGTGAACGACGGCAGCCGAGATACCACAGCTCAAGTGTTGAACGATCTGTGCACCAAGCACCCACAGCTGGTTGCCATCAACCTATCCCGCAACTTTGGCAAAGAAGCTGCCATCACCGCTGGCTTAGAAGCGACGCACGGCGATGCGGTCTTTATTATGGATTCAGATGGCCAGCACCCGGCGAATTTACTGCCTGAAATGCTACAAAAATGGAAACAAGGTAGCGACGTTGTCTACGCCGTGCGCAAAAGCCGAGAAGACCAGTCTTGGATGCACGCCACTTTCACCAAGCTGTTTTACAAGCTCATCAACTGGCGCAGCCGCGTCAAAATTCCCGCCAATGCAGGCGATTTCAGGTTGATGGACAGACAAGTGGTGGACGCCCTGGCCTGCATGCCTGAGCGCAACCGCTTTATGAAGGGCTTGTATGCTTGGGTCGGTTTCAATTGCACAGCGATTGACTACGAGCCGCTGCCCCGCGCAGATGGCCAAAGCAACTATGGCTTTCGTGGTGCCTTGTCACTCGCCGTCACAGGGCTGTTGGCATTTTCAGTGGCGCCGCTGCGCATTGTGAGCTATTTTGGCCTGTTGCTTTCCCTTGCAGCGCTGGGCTATGGCGCGTATGTGGTGTTTGATTATTTTTGGTTTGGTGCGGAAACCCCTGGTTTTGCCACCGTCGTCGTGGGCATGATGTTTTTGAGCGGCATCCAGCTGATGTCCATCGGGATCTTGGCTGAATATGTGGGTCGTATTTACGAAGAAGTGAAGCAGCGGCCTAGGTATTTGGTGCGATCCAAGGTCGGCAAGGGTTTAGAGCCTTGATGCCCTATTTAATGGGACAGCTATGAAATCGGGTTTCTGGTTTTTTGGGGTTGCAGCGGCAGCGGGTTTGACGCATTTGGCTGTGTTTTTCCTGATTGAACGGTTTTTACCCGCCGTTTTGCCTGAATTGGCCAATTTTCTGGCTTTTTGCCTTGCTTTTTCAATCAGCTTCATGGGGCATAGAAACCTCAGCTTCAGCGACACCACCAGCTCGGTTGAGCAAAGTCTGCGGCGTTTCGTGATGACTTCAGTGGCAGGATTTGTGTGTAATGAAATTATTTTCAGCCTAGCAATACGTTTACTCGGCTGGCCAAATTGGTTGGCATTGCTAACTGGGTTTGCCGTGGCAGGCGGGCAAACGTATCTATTAAGCCGGTATTGGGCTTTTCATCGGAAATAGCGGGGATAAGCTGACCTGTGCCTTTGCCAAATCGTCCGCAAATGCATTACTCGCTAGGTAATCAAACTCCCACTGACGGGCAATAGCAATGTCATCCTCAGCATCGCCGCCATCTGGCTTACCACTGGCGGGGTGGCACATGATGATACAGCCCGCAGGCGCTTGCGCCAGCCAAGCTTGCATACGCTCAGCGTAGCTTAAACCACCATTTTCACCGTTATTTTTGAAATTATAGACACCAAATAAGCCTCTAGCCGTTGTAATATCTGTCTGAGCAGCTATGTTTTTAGTAGTATTTGCACCCAAACCGGCAATCACTTTGCTTTTGAGATCGCCCCGTCCTGTGGGATCTTGCGAGATGCGTAAATACGGTTTTTGGCCTGCTGGTAAGTCTGCGTAGCGCTGCTCCATCACTTGAACCAGCGCTTCACGAATCCCTTTGAACTGCTGAACATGTTGGTGCCCATCAATATGACTGGGCGGTGCTTGCCAGCTTTGTTCAAAGGCATCCAGCTGCTTTTCAATCACGACCCGTGCCATGGTTTTGTTA
>JAYUVG010000197.1:0-2662 GCA_043754255.1 Polaromonas sp.
CGGCGTCTAAAGCCGACGCAGATTTTTTCTACGCCTTGCTACGTGAAAACACCTTGCTTAAAAACGATTTCCCCCATTCGCTGCAAGCGCGTTTGGCCATTGGCATTGATGTGCCGGTGCTGCCGCTGCTGGGGGATGCTTCGCTGTTGGATGCCAAAACGGTACGCGCTGCTATCAACCAAGCGGTGACGGACTGGGTGGTGGCCCCCAAAGCGCTGCGCAGCGTTGACAAGAACCTGGCGCTGCTTAAAAAATTCCAAAAAGACGCACGCGCTTATTACAAAAACCAGCAGCCCAAAGAAATGCTGACCATGCTCAGCCGCTTTGTGCTCGAAGACAAAATTGGCGACATAGCCGAGCTGTTTGCCGAGAATAAAAACGATTTGAATGGCTTTATCAACAAGGTCACTGACCCGACGTTTTTTAAAACCAAGGCCACAGCCAAGCAGGCCGCTGCTGCGCTGGAGCTCAGCAAGGTGCTGGGCTTTGATGGCGGCATCATCGCGCAAGTGCAGAACAGTTTGAAGGTAAAAACCCCTGCCGATATTAAAAAACTGGCAGCACTGAACAAAGCTGAATGGGTGGGCGTGCTAACCAAGTCTGCCAGCGGCATTGATGTGGCAGGCGAGGCAATGGAGGCGGGCTTGATTGATCAACATGCATCAGCACTGGCGCGCAAGTTAGAAAAAGCCTTTCCGACTGAAGCATTTAAAGCGCAATTGGGGCGCAGCCCGCAGGCTCATTTGCAGCAGCAAGCGCCTATTCATGCTTTTTTAAATGCCAATGATGGGTTTGATTTGGCCAATAGCAATGTGGATTTGGCCTTTAACGCCAAAAAGCTCGCTGGTAGATCGGTTGGCCATTCATCTGCGGTGCGTGAAGAGCTGAAATCGATTCAGCGCGTGTTCAAGCTGGTGCCTCACTTCGGTAAAACGCAGGGCTTACTCAAGCAAAACATCCATTCTGCCCAAGGCATTGCCGCGCTGGGTAAAACCCGCTTTGTGAATGAAATTGCGGCTAAAGCAGGCATTGCCCCTGTAGAGGCCCAAGCGATTTTTGACCGAGCAGCACGTACCAACACGGCTGCCATGCTGGTGGTAGGCGAGCTACAAAGCACCATGCGCGCCATGAGCCTGGACGCTATCAACACCACCACCGTGGCGCAAAAAATTGAGGCCGTTAGCAAAGACTTCCCCAATCTGAAAACCCTGTTTACCGCGGGCGACGTGTGCGCTTGTGAGCATTGTCGTTCGGTGTATAGCCCGGCGGCTTATTTGGTGGAAGTGTTGCAGTTTTTAAGCCATCGTGGCGTGGTTGATTTGTCAATGCCCATGCCCCGCACAACCCAGAACACCGCTCAAAAAATGTTGTTTGACCGCCGTCCCGATTTGGGTGAGATTGATTTAAGTTGCGACAACGCCAATGTGCCCGTGCCGTATATCGACTTGGTGTGCGAGTTGCTGGAGCAGGCGGTGGCCGTGGATGAGGGTGTTTTGTATTCAGGCGTCTTGTCGGACGGTGCTGACCCGTTGCACGGCAAAATCTCTAGCGCTTTGCTGGCAACGCTAACGACTGCAGGCATACCCGTGACCAGCCAGGCACAGGTATTTGCCTCACAAGCGGGCTTTGGCTTTAGCAGTGTGGACCTGCCGCGCTATTTGCGTGACACCAAGGCGGTGTGCAAAATTGAAAAGATTGGCAGCAGCGGAGGAGTCAATAGCTACACCATCCTGCGCTTGCGGCAAACACTGAGTACGGCGGATGAAATTGCTGCCGCACCGGAGTACGTCAATGCACCGGCCTACAACGTACTGGCCACAGCGAACTATGCGTTTGGCCTGCCTTTTGATTTAGACCACACCGAAGCAACCGCCTATTTCAATCGGCTGGGCGTTGCCAGAGCCGATTTGATGGTTGATTTTCAAGTTTCAGGCACACCCGCCAACGCCAGCATTGCGGCAGAACGCTTGGGCTTGACGGATGCCGAGCGCCTGCTGATTACTGTGCCCGCCGTGCTGGCCACTGCACAGCAGCAGATATGGGGCACGACCACGGCTAGTGCCGCAGATGAACTGAAGGTTGTCGATACGTTTTTGATCAAAACGGGGCTGAGCTATAAAGAGCTCAATTTACTGCTCACGCTGAAATTCATTGACCCTCAGTGGCAAGCGACAGGTAATCCGCCGCCCCTGTTCATTCGACACTTGGACTTGAGTTGTGACACAACGCAAAAACACATCGTCAACCTCAATGATGTGGTGCTAGACCGCATGCACCGCTTTTTGCGCTTGCAAAAGAAAACGGGCTGGCAGCTGGAGTTGCTGGACGAGTTGATTTCTCAAGCCAGCTTAGGCGCAGGTGTGCTGGACGATGCCTGCTTGATCAAAATGGCGGGGTTGAAGCAAATAGCCAAAGCAACATCTATCAAGCTGGATGAGTTGGTGGGTTTCTTTGGCGAGATACCGCATCAAACGTGGATGGAAGACGGCCCCGTGCCGCTGTACACGCAAGTGTTTTTAAACAAAGCCAAAAATGGTTTTGTGGAAGAGGGCCTACAGCCTGACAGTGTCAGTGCTGCACCATTGCTCAGTGCCTATGTACCCAGTATTGCAGTTTGCTTGCAGTTGAAAGAACTGGATGTCACCCAGCTACTTGCCTTGTT
>JAYUVG010000198.1:0-3491 GCA_043754255.1 Polaromonas sp.
ACGCAAAATACAAAAATGCAGCGCCCAATGTAGGTGCGTGACCGCTGCGCAAAAATGCTTTGAAACCTGACATGACCTACCTTGGTGAATGATTCACCATGGCATTGCGATATTCGTGCCAGTTTTATATTGTGTGTTTGTCGTCTACATAATTTCAGGCGGTCAGCTTTTCTACGTGCGCCTGGCGGGTATATAGAAAGTCAATCACGGCCTTGCGGTAGGCGAGGTACTGGGTACTTTCAGCCAGCTCAACGCGGTTGCGTGGGCGCTCCAGTTCTATCGCCAGCACTTCACCAATCGTGGCGCTCGGCCCGTTGGTCATCATGACGATGCGGTCGCTCAACAGCACGGCTTCGTCCACATCGTGCGTCACCATTACCACCGTGCTTTGGGTTTTGTGCACGATGGCCAACAGTTCGTCTTGCAGTTTGGCGCGGGTCAGCGCGTCAAGCGCACCAAAGGGCTCGTCGAGCAGCAGCACTTTCGGTTCCATCGACAGCGCACGTGCAATACCTACGCGCTGCTTCATACCCCCCGATATTTCACCTGGCCGCTTCTGGGCAGAAGCCGTCAGGCCCACCATGGCCAGCACCGCATCGGTGCGTGCCTTAAGTTGAGCTTTGCTTTCCGTGGCACTGAAGACGCGCTCAACAGCCAGGTAGACGTTTTCAAAGCACGTCAGCCAGGGCAACAGCGAATGGTTTTGAAATACCACCGAGCGCTCTGGCCCGGGGCCAGAGATTTCGCGGTTTGCACAAATCAGGCTTCCTTCAGTCGGTGTGGTCAGTCCGGCAATCAGGTTGAGCAGCGTTGACTTGCCACAACCTGAGTGGCCAATCAGCGCCACAAACTCGCCTTTAGCAATTGTCAGATTGACATTTTTCAGTGCACAGAACGGGCCTTTTTTGGTTTTAAAGGTTTGTTCAACACCCTGGATTTCGATGTATTTGGTAGTGAATGACGTGGAGGCTGTGCTCATGATTTCACCTCTTCAAAAGTAAACGCTGTGGCCAGCTTGATCAATGCAAACTCAAGCATCAAACCCACAATGCCAATCACAAAAATCGCGATGATGATGTTCTTGACGTTCAGGTTGTTCCACTCATCCCACACCCAAAAGCCGATGCCTACGCCGCCTGTCAGCATTTCGGCGGCCACAATGACCAGCCAGGCTGTGCCAACGGCCAAACGAACGCCCGTCAACATGTAAGGCAGCACAGCAGGAAAGAGAATTTTGGTAAAAATCTTCAATTCGCTCAGGTTCAGTACCCGTGCCACATTCATGTAGTCTTGCGGTACACGCTGCACGCCGACAGCGGTGTTGATGATCATGGGCCAGATAGAACAGATAAAAATGGTCCATATCGCCGCCGGGTTTGCTCCTTTGAACACCAGCAAACCAATTGGCAACCAGGCCAGTGGCGACACCGGGCGCAGCAAGCTGATGAGCGGATTGAACATGGTGCTCAAAAATTTGAAGCGGCCAATCATGAAGCCAACTGGAATACCAACCAGGGCTGCCAGACCAAAGCCGAGCGCCACGCGTTTAAGAGACGAAAGGATGTTCCAGCCGATGCCTTGGTCGTTCGGGCCTTTACTGTAAAAAGGGTCACTGAAAATAGTCACCGCTTGGGCAAAGGTGGCGGAGGGCGAGGGAATGCTGTCTTTGGTGGTGATTGATATTGCCATCCACAGCAGCACCAGCATGCAAAAACCCAGAACAGGCGGCATGATGCCCAGCCACAGGACAGAAAAATCGCGGGGCGGCCTGAATACCGCTACGGGCAGCGTTTTTTCGGTTTTTAGCATATGTTTTGAGGCTGTAGCCCCCTTTTTAAGGCTGCGAGCAGCTCCTGAATCAATAGCAATCGCGCCATTGACATCGTTCACCTCATGAAAAACAGCTGCAACCATGGTGTGCTCCTTGGGTAATCCTGATCAGGCTTTGACTTTGAAACTGTCGGCGTATTTGGCCGGGTCTTTGCCGTCCCACACCACGCCGTCCATCAGCTTGCTGGAGCGCATAAGGTCTTTGGGGACGCTGACTTTGGCTGCTGTAGCAGCCTGCTTGTATATGTCGATTTGACTGATTTGCTTGGCCACTGCCAGGTAGTCGGGGTGGTCTTTGATAATTCCCCAACGCTTGTGCTGGGTCAAAAACCACATGCCATCAGACAGATACGGGAAGTTCACAAAACCGTCGCCGGAAAACTTCATGAAGTTCGGGTCGTCCCAGGTCTTGCCCAAGCCGTTTTGATAGCGGCCCATGATGCGCTGGTTGATGGCGTCGACACTGGTGTTGACATAGCTTTTGTCGGCGATGGTTTCAGCCATTTTGGTTTTGTTGCTCAGGCTGGCATCAATCCATTTACCGGCCTCCAAAATTGCGGCAGTCACGGCACGGCAGGTGTTGGGGTTTTTCTTCGCAAAATCGCCCGTGGTAGCCAGAACTTTTTCAGGGTGGTCCTTCCAGATGTCCTGCGTGGTCATGGCGGTCACGCCAATGCCGTCGATGATGGCGCGGTGATTCCACGGCTCACCAACACAATAGCCGTCCATGTTGCCAACACGCATGTTGGCAACCATTTGCGGCGGCGGCACGGTGATGACTTTGGCATCTTTGAGCGGGTTAATGCCGTTTGCCGCCATCCAGTAATACAGCCACATCGCATGCGTGCCGGTCGGGAAGGTTTGCGCAAACGTATATTCACGCTTGTCGCTGGCCATCAGTTTGGCCAGTGAGGGGCCGTCAATTGCGCCTTTGTCAGCCAGCTTTTTGCTCAGGGTGATGGCCTGACCATTGTGGTTGAGCGTCATCAATACAGCCATGTCTTTTTTGGTGCCACCAGCACCGACATGCACGCCATAGGTTTGGCCCAGCAGCATGTGGGTCATGTCGTTTTCGCCGGTTACGACCTTGTCGCGGATGCTGGCCCAGCTGGCTTCCTTGCTGGGTACGATGGTCACACCGTATTTTTTGTCGATGCCCAGCACCGATGCCATGACGATGCTGGCGCAATCGGTCAGTGGAATAAAACCAACCTTGACTTCTTTTTTTTCAGGCGCATCCGAGCCTTGTGCATAGACCACAGCGCGCAGTGCGGGGGAAATACCCACCGCACTGGCGGCTGCGGCTTGCAACACGCTGCGGCGAGAAAGCGCTGGTTTTAACAGTTGGGTCATGATCGTCAATTCCAAAAAAATGAAGCGTGAAAAGCATAAAAGGCGTTCAATCCAGGCACGCACGCACGCTACGCGTGGTTGCTGGGTTGAACGCCTTTGTTCGGTAAGTCGCACCGCTTCGCCGTTGAAGCTGCTACCATTGACTTCTTACAGTCACGGGTAGTACAGCCAGCAAGACCTGTGCCAAGTTGGGGTATGCTTGTGCTGAAATTGATACTTAAATATTTTTGGCTCTATAGCCCGCGTATTATTGAAATTACATGCTATTTTAAAAATAGCAAATCAATCAAACTGACTTAAGTTTGGCG
>JAYUVG010000199.1:0-2886 GCA_043754255.1 Polaromonas sp.
CTTTGGCTTTTGTCGGCACTTTTGTCGGCGCTTTTATCAGCGTTTTTGCAGTCGCGGTTGCAGTCAACTTTTTAGTTGCGATTTTCATTTTTTTCTCCTAGCAAGGCCGGATCATGTATCAAAATAAATCACTCTGTCAGCGCAATGGTTGCCCAAGGTAAAACTTCGTTTACGGCTGTTTGCCAATATGTCATCGGCGCGCGATTGTAGCCGCTGCAGCAGCCATTTAAACCAGGCATTGCTCCATACCTTGCAAAAAGATGTCTTTTGGCAAGTTAATGCCAATAAACACCATTTTGCTTCCCCGTTTTTCGTCTCTAGCCCACAATGGCCCCAAATCGCTGCCCATCAACTGGTGTACGCCCTGAAAAATCACCTTGCGGTCGGTGCCCTTCATGTTCAGGACGCCTTTGTAACGCAGCATACGTGGGCCGTAAATATTCACGATAGCCCCCAAAAAATCTTCCAGCTTGGCTGCATCAAAGAATTTGTCTGATTTGAAGACGAAGCTTTTGACATCGTCGTCATGTACGTGGTGTTTGTGGGATTTGTGCTCACCCAAAAACGGTCCCAGATTATCGGGGTCAGCAGGACTGGTGTCGTGGTGGTGGTCATCGCTTAGAAAATCAGGATCGATATCCAGTTTGGCGTTCAGATTAAAACCGCGCAGATCGAATACATCGGCAATCGCCACTTCACCAAAATGCACGGCTTTTTGAGGGGCGCGCGGGTTCATGTGCTTGAGACGGTGCATCAGGTCATCGACCTCGTCTTTGGTCACCAAATCGGTCTTGCTGATGAAGATTTGATCGGCAAACCCGATCTGCCGGCGTGCTTCCAGACGCTCGTCCAGCTGCGTTTGGGCATGTTTGGCATCAACCAGCGTCAAAATGCTGTCCAAAAGGTATTGTTCGGCGATTTCTTCGTCCATGAAGAAGGTCTGTGCCACGGGGCCGGGGTCGGCCAAACCGGTGGTTTCGATCACCACGCGGTCAAAAGTGAGTTCGCCTTTGCGCTTTTTCTCGGCCAAATCCTGCAAAGTCACTCGCAAATCGTCACGAATAGTGCAGCAAACGCAGCCGTTGCTCATTTGAATGATGTTTTCCGTGGTGTCCGACACCAAAATATCGCTGTCGATGTTTTCTTCGCCGAATTCGTTTTCAATCACGGCGATTTTCTGGCCATGTGCCTCGGTCAAAATGCGCTTCAAAAGCGTGGTTTTACCTGAGCCTAAAAAGCCGGTGAGGATGGTGACGGGGATGAGACTCATAAATTTACCTGAACTATTCCTGAACTGTTACCTGAAGATTTACCAAAACAAAGCATGTGGGGCAGTGTAGCCGTCAAATCAAGGCTGATTTGCCTTTAATCACTGTTTATATCACCAGTTGCGATGTTGATATGCCATCAAGGTTTCTGCTTGCCGATTTTGGCGCGCGGATGCGCCGCATCATAGGCTTTGGCCAAGTGCTGAAAATCCAGCCGTGTGTACACCTGTGTGGTGGTGATATTGGTGTGCCCCAGCAACTCCTGCACCGCGCGCAGGTCGCTACTGGACTGCAACACATGACTGGCAAACGAGTGCCGCAGCATGTGCGGGTGCACCGGCATGGCCAGGCCGGCCAGCAAGCTGCGACGTTTCAAGCGCTGCCAGACAGACTGGGCACTCAAGCGTGTACCGTGGCGCCCCAAGAACAAAGCAATTGCTTCATTTTTAATAGCAGTATTGTCAATAAATACACCGGCTCTAGTCAAAAACCATGCCTCCAAGGCCGCCAAGGCCTTGCTGCCGACCGGAACCGTGCGGCGCTTACCGCCTTTGCCCAACACATGCACTTCTGCCGCCTGCATGTCCACCCAGCCGCGCGATTGCGCCGAGGCCACCACGTCCAGGCCCACCAGTTCCCCGACCCGCAAGCCACTGCCGTAGAGCAACTCCACCATCGCCGCATCACGCGCTTCCAGCCATGGGTTTTCAGCCTCGTTGTGGTAGCTGGCCAGTTGGACGGAATCATCCACACTCAGCGCTTTGGGCAGGGGTTTGGCGGCTTTGGGGGCGCGCACATCTTGCACCGGGTTGCTGGTGACCAAGCCCTCACGTCCCAGCCAGGTATAAAACCCGCGCCAGCCCGACAAAATCAGCGCAATCCCTCGGCTGGAGCGGCCCTGTGCATGCATTTGGGCAGCCCAGCGGCGGATATGGATGTTTTTGACCTGGCACAGCTCCAGGCCATCGGGTTTGGCCAGT
This sequence comes from Polaromonas sp., assembly GCA_043754255.1. Classification (GTDB taxonomy): domain Bacteria; phylum Pseudomonadota; class Gammaproteobacteria; order Burkholderiales; family Burkholderiaceae_C; genus Polaromonas. Next base: position 2,249 of record JAYUVG010000199.1, read on the forward strand.
TCACTCAGCTTGTGCAAATCCAGCGAATACAGCGTGACCGTGCGCTCGGCCAGGCGCTTTTCAACACGCACATGCTCCAAATACCGCTCGACCAAGGGTTCCATCAGAGACACTATGAACAACTCCCAGCCTCAAACCTGCGCGAAAACGGGACCGCTCAAGCAGCCACGCCCTGCAAACGCGACAGCGCAGCGCTGCCAATCTCGCCAATCCGCTCTAAAAAGTCGGTGCCCATGCTGGCGTTGAAGCGCTGCGCATCAGGCGACGCCAAGACCAGCAAGCCAAAAGCCTCCGTTTTGTCACTGGCGCGCAGTGGAATCAAGGCGACCGACAAAGCCTGCGCAGCATCAGGCAGCCAGGACGCCGCCTCAAAACCAGAGTTCAATCCCACATAGGGCAGGCTCAGGGAGGTGGTGAAGGCTTTCACGTCCTCGCTCGCACCCGCAGCAAAAGCCTCGTCTGCGTAGCTCTCATCTACACCCCACACCTTGATGGCGACTTGCGGCACCGAAAACTCGTTTTTGATGTTGTTCACCAGTAGCTCGGGCAGCTCCCGCGCCTGCGTGGCCAGCAGTAGCTGGCGCGTCCAGCGCTGCAGCTTGTCGGCGATCTGCATGTTTTCATTGCCGTAGCGGATC
>JAYUVG010000200.1:0-6297 GCA_043754255.1 Polaromonas sp.
CGCCAGCCGCGCCAGCCGCGCCAGGCGTGCCAGGCGTGCCTTGCGCCTGTGCTGGCCTGGCCACAGACCATCCCAGCACGGCAATCGATACCAGGCAGAACACGGCGCGCGGCACCGCAGACATGACGAAAGGCAAATGAAACGCGCGCTGCATCGGGATTAAGAAAAACCTGTTTGTAAAATGAAGCCTGATTATCCATGACCCCCCAACGCCTTAGATGCGAGTGGATTTGAATCTTTCACAAACACGTTACAAATACACCATGGATCACCTGACCAACGCCCAAGCCAAAGTGGATGCCAAAGCCGGCAACATTCTGTGGGCCGATGCAGCACGCGCCGAATCTTTTGCGAACTGGCTTGGCAGCATTGCTGCCCCGTATGGGCTTGCCCCAGCCAGCCTGCGCCTGGCCTCAAGTGATGCCAGCTTCAGGCGTTACTTTAGAATTGACAGCTCAGGCAGCAGCACGGCAGGCAGCTGCATCATCATGGATGCACCGCCCGACAAGGAAGACAACCCTGCATTTGTCAAAGTTGCAGGGCTGATGGCCGATGCTGGCTTGCAGGCGCCGCGGGTGCTGGCATTCAACGAGCAGGCAGGCTTCATGCTGCTCAGCGATTTGGGCGCGCAAACCATGATGCAGGCGATTGCGCCGCCATTTGCTGTGGATACGGTTTGCCAGCCAACAGCCGCGCACCATGCCTTGTATCTGCAGGCCGTAGACGCGCTGGTGCGCTGGCAGCTGTCGTCAAAACCTGGCGTGCTGCCGCCGTATGACGATGCGCTGCTGTCGCGGGAGCTGGCGCTTTTCCCGGATTGGTATGTAGCCAAACACCGGGCATTTGAGCTAACGCCAGGTCAGCAAACAGTTATCGATGATGCGTTCAAACTGATCAAGGCCAATTGCCTGCAATCATTGAACGGGGCTCAAGTGTTTGTGCACCGCGACTATATGGCGCGAAACCTGATGGTGACGAATACTGGGCTGGATGGCCTGGATGGTTTGGGAGTGCTGGATTTTCAGGATGCCGTTTACGGCCCGATCACCTATGACATTGCCAGCCTGATGCGGGATGCCTTTTTAACCTGGCCGGAAGATTTTGTTATCGACATTACCGTGCGCTATTGGCAAAAAGCCCGTCAGGCAGGCTTGTCGGTGGGAGACGATTTTGGCGAGTTTTACCGGGCAGTGGAGTGGATGGGCCTGCAGCGCCATCTGAAAATCCTGGGCATTTTTGCCCGCCTGACACTGCGTGATGGCAAGCCCAGATACCTGGCAGACACACCACGTTTTATCAGCTACGTACGCGCTACCGCAGCAAGGTATCGGGCACTGGGGCCGCTGATGGTGTTGCTCGATGCAATTGAAGGAAACGAAACCCGTGTCGGGTATACGTTTTAGCCAGAATGTGTGTTGTTTAGGGCTCTAGCCCTGGTAAATATCGCGCAAGCAGCTATTATATTAATAGCATTCTGGCATCTTGCCAAACACTCTCCTTGCCCGCATCACGGCGTGCAGCGCCCGGTTGATCTGGCCAGACCGCGCAGGTCACTTGTCCAGGTCAATGCAGCGACATCAAACTGGATACGCTCACCATCCACGCCTGTCAGCAAGCTGGCGCCCTCCAGCGTGAAGGTGTGAACCGCCACGCCATCGATTTGAACCGAGCGCACCACACCTCCTTCATATTCAACGGCAACGGTGCGCTGCCAGATGTTGCGCGCCGGCAGGTAAAACGCGTTGCAAGTCCAGCGCGCGGAGGTAGCGGCAGCGGGGCTGCTGACTGTATTGTTGACGGCTTCGACATGGGTGGGTGCAGGTTTAATGTCAGCGCCAGCTGTTTGAAATGTGGCATTGCAAAGCCAAAACCCAATGCAGACCAAGGATCTGCTGTTGCGCAAAATAACTTGGTTTTTGGCATCATTCATGCTTGTAGCCGAGATGTTATGCGCGCAAGCAGCTATAACTTTAATAGTGTTTTTCATAAAGCGTTGTACCAGCATGACCAGGAAAATCCGGTCATTGCAACTTGACGTGTCTTGCAGATCGAACCCCCATTAAGTACCAGAATTAGGCAGATGCGCCTGTAGCCGCAGTAATCTTGTTGGCCAAGGAGGGGGCACTTTTGGTGGACCAGCCCATCTGCAAATAGTAGAGTGAAAACTTCCTGTCCGCAAAGTCAAGCTTGCGCAGCACGGGCAGACCCATAACGCGGGTGTAAAAGTCCAGCGCAATCTTCTGGTCTTTCACGCGAAGCATGCTCTGATTGAAGGCAAAGCCGTCTGCATGGGCGGGCGGCTCCTGGCTTACTCCGGGGTGCGACTTTGTGGTGAAAGCCATATAAGAATCTCCAGTGGATCAATGGTGGAGCAACGGGTTGGCAGGCTGAACCAGGGTTCTGAATGCTGCCTGCTCAAGTGCCGCATCGTCCAGCCGGGGCAGCGACAAATAACGCAAACAACACACGCGCAAAAAAGACGTGAAATTAGTGCTGTCTTCCCGGCGCACAAACAGCTCGCTGTACAACGCGGCAATCATCTGATTGGTGGTTTTGTCTTCGCGGCTGGCAATTTCCGCCAGTACATCCCAAAACAGATTTTCGAGCCGTATCGTTGTCAATACGTTGTTGATGCGGATGGAACGGGTTCGCGCCTCGTACTGTATCGGGTCGGCATTGACGTATACAGAGCACATGCTTGTCTCCCTAAAAGTGGCGCGTTGCCGGTTAAATGGCTTTTTCTGTCTTCTGCCTGGCGAAGTGTTTGGCCTGACGAATCGCCGAGAACACAATGGTCAGTGTAGGGTTTTTTGAAGCGACACTTGCTCAATTGCTGCCGTCTGAAATAGGCAGATCGTTGCCGTTATGCGTCTGCCCCATTTGTTGCGGACGCTGTTGCATGCATTGACACCCATTCGGCTAATTTCCAAATAACGGGTTGATGGATTAGGCGGAGCCAGCAATGTCCTGATGGCCCCAGTGGCCTGACACACCCGCTCAACCCTGCTGGGAGGCGTGCTTGGGCACTGCTACATCGTTGTCAGGGGCGTCATCATGCACAGGCGGGGGTATGTACAGCCCCATTTGTCCCTAAGGCTTTTGATAGGCGTCACCAAGTGGTTTCGCACGGCATCACTTTGCCAGCAATCGATATTCCGGCAATGCGGGTGCAGCGATCCATTTGCCGGTTCACGGCAGTACCCCAGCCGCCAGTGGTTAGAAATGCAGCTAAAAATGGCTCGCCGATAGGTGCTGAAACCAGACCCAGTCGCAAAAGTGATGCGCTGTAAATTACCTTTTCCAATGCGGTAATTTCATGAACCCAAATGAAAAGATACAGACCAGTTGCATTAGAGGTTCGCACAACGCAAAACGCCCACATGAAGTAGGCGTTTTGGTCTGGTTAACACACCAGAAATGTTGGTTGCGCGGGCAAGATTTGAACTTACGACCTTTGGGTTATGAGCCCAACGAGCTACCAGGCTGCTCCACCGCGCGGTATTTTTCTATTATAGCCTATTCAGCTTTCACTGCTTCCGCAGCAGGGGCATCACTTGCATCGGGGCGGTCAACCAGCTCAACCAATGCCATTGGCGCATTGTCACCCACTCGGAAACCCATTTTCAAAATACGGGTGTAGCCACCGGGGCGCGCTTTGTACCGGGGACCAAGCTCAGCAAAAAGCTTCACAACCATGTCGCGATCACGCAGGCGGTCAAACGCCAGACGCTTGTTGGCCAGAGTTGGCTCTTTGGCCAACGTGATCATGGGCTCGACCACGCGGCGCAATTCCTTGGCTTTTGGCAAAGTTGTCTTGATGGCTTCGTGCTGTAGCAGCGAATTCATCATATTGCGCAACATCGCAAGTCGATGCTCGCTGGTGCGGTTGAGTTTTCGTAGTCCGTGTCCGTGGCGCATGGTGTTTTTCCTTTGTAATATTCGGACAGCCGTGTCCGGTACTGCCCGTTGCGTCATTCTTTTTAGGGAATGAAATTTCTTTAATGTTTATCAAGGCCAGCTGGCGGCCAGCTTTCAAGGCGCATACCCAATGTCAAGCCGCGTGAGGCAAGTACTTCCTTGATCTCATTGAGCGATTTACGGCCCAAATTCGGCGTTTTGAGCAACTCGTTTTCGCTGCGTTGGATCAAATCACCGATGTAGTAAATATTCTCGGCCTTCAAGCAATTGGCTGAACGCACTGTAAGCTCCAGCTCATCCACAGGGCGAAGCAAAATCGGGTCAAATTGCTGGGCACTGCGCTGTACTGGTGCATTGAAATCAGGCAATTCATTGCCTTCCAGCTGCGCAAAGACAGCCAGTTGTTCCACCAAAATTTTTGCCGATGCACGGACTGCATCTTCGGCTGTCACAGCGCCGTTGGTTTCAATTTCCAGCACCAGCTTGTCCAGATCGGTACGCTGCTCGACGCGGGCGCTTTCAACGGTGTAGCTGACGCGCTTAACAGGAGAAAACGATGCATCCAGAACAATGCGGCCAATAGACTTGGTCGATTCGTCGCCATATCGGCGAATATTGCCTGGCACATATCCACGGCCATTTTCGACCTTGATCTGCATGTCGATCTTGCCGCCATGCGACAAATTCACGATCACATGTTCAGGGTTGATGATTTCAACATCATGGGGCGTTTGGATATCTGCCGCTGTGACAGGGCCGGTACCATCCTTGCGCAAACTGAGCGTCACTTCATCGCGGTTGTGAAGTTTGAACACCACTCCCTTGAGATTCAACAAGATATTGACAACATCTTCCTGTACCCCATCAATAGACGAGTACTCGTGCAACACACCGGCAATGGTGACTTCAGTGGCGGCATGACCAACCATAGACGACAGTAAAACCCGGCGGATTGCATTGCCAAGCGTATGCCCGTAGCCCCGCTCAAAAGGCTCCAGCGTAACTTTTGCACGGTTGATGCTCAATTGCTCAACGTTGATTGTTTTTGGTTTCAATAAATTAGTCTGCATGCAATCTTCCTCTCAATACCCTCGGTTCGTTACACCGATAAGGCCGACGACGTGGCAAGCACGTCGCAGGAACGAAATTAGCGTGAGTACAACTCGACGATCAACGATTCATTGATGTCAGCAGCGAACTCGTCGCGGTCAGGAACTTTCTTGAAAGTTCCTTCGCCTTTGTCAGTGCTCACATCCACCCACGATGGCATGCCTACTTGCGTTGCAAGCTGCAACGCTTCTGCCACACGGGTTTGTTTTTTAGACTTGTCGCGCACAGCAATCACATCGCCGGCCTTGACCATGTACGATGGAATGTTCACTGAACCACCATTGACAACGATGGCCTTGTGCGATACCAGCTGGCGCGCCTCCGCGCGTGTTGAGCCGAAACCCATGCGGTACACAACATTGTCAAGACGCGACTCAAGAATAAACAGCAAATTTGCACCAGTGTTGCCTTTGCGGCGATCAGCCTCTTCAAAGTATCGGCGAAATTGCTTTTCGAGCACGCCATACATGCGCTTGACCTTCTGCTTTTCACGCAGCTGCAAACCATAGTCCGAAGTACGGGTACCGGAAGTGCGTCCGTGCTGTCCAGGCTTGGAGTCAAACTTGGCTTTGTCAGCAATTGCGCGGCGAGCGCTCTTTAAAAATAAGTCCGTACCTTCACGGCGGGACAATTTGGCCTTGGGGCCCAGGTAACGTGCCACTTGATTTTCCTTTTGTCATCTGCTGCATTGCTGCAGGAGCCTTCGGCTATAACTTTGCAGTTTTGGCCTAACGGCGGTGGGCTTTGATAAGAGTTTCAAATTTGGAATCTGTTTGAAACAAACTCCTCATCAAAACAGCGAAATTAAATACGAAGACATCTGATCGCAGAGCGATCAGATCCTCCGGCGCTTCTGTGGACGGCAACCGTTGTGCGGCACTGGCGTCACGTCAGCAATCGAGTTGATGCGAATTCCAAGTGCGCCGAGCGCGCGAACCGAAGATTCACGTCCTGGACCCGGGCCTTTGATCTCAACATCCAGATTTTTGATGCCTTGCTCAATTGCAGCACGTCCAGCCACCTCAGAAGCTACCTGCGCTGCAAAAGGTGTTGATTTTCGTGAACCTTTGAAACCCTGACCGCCTGACGACGCCCATGACAACGCATTGCCTTGGCGATCGGTGATCATGATGATGGTGTTGTTGAACGATGCATGCACGTGTGCAATGCCATCGGCAACGTTCTTGCGAACTTTCTTGCGCACGCGCTGTGCAGCCGTGTTGTTTTGTGCTTTTGCCATTGTGTTCTTTACCTATCTCTTGCTTATTT
>JAYUVG010000201.1:0-2730 GCA_043754255.1 Polaromonas sp.
ATTGCCCTGTGGGACGGTGCCAAAGGCGCGTTGCTGCAAGACATCATGGGCGAGCGCGATGCGATTGGTGACTCTGACCAGGGCAAAAGCTTTCGCGCATTTTGGGATTTTTTAATGTCGCAGTCGCGCCAGGACGAGTTGACGCAACTGCTGGACCGCGTGCTGCGACTGCGGCCGGTGGCCGCGCTGCAGCCCGACTTGCGCTTAAAACGTGTGCATTACGACTGGCTCGAGGCGGGCGAGCAGGCGCAGCGTACGGTGGCCCAGTTGTCGCAGCAGCTACGGCGTTTTCTCGATGACAAGGTCTGGCTTGAAAACCGCCGCATCATGGACATCCTGCATGGCATTGAGGCCAAAGCGCTTGCCATAAGGTCTGTGCCGCCAACAGGCAACATCACGCATATCAACGACCTGACAGCCAGACTTGAGTTGCCGATGGAGCGGCCGCTGCACAACCAGCCCGTCAAGCCCGTGATTGCCAACGTCAATCTGGAGGCGGGCGATGCTGACATAAATGACAGCGCGCTGTTTTCGCAAATCAGGGTAGACAAAGCCGCGCTAGCCAGCCACATTCGCCAGTCCTTGCAAACGCGCGCACAGATATCTTTGACCGAACTGCTGCAGGCGCGGCCTCTGCAGCAGGGCTTGGGCGAGTTGGTCGCCTACTTGCAGCTGGCCAGCGAGCAGCAAAACGCCGTCGTCGATGAGTCCGCGCTGGAAACCGTGGAGTGGCTGGTCAATGAGAACGGCAAGGACAGCGCGCAAGGCCAGGTCATGCGCCGCGCCCAGATGCCGCGCGTTCTGTTTGTGAGAAATTGAGTATGCAAACCAGCGACACCCCAGAGGCACTTCAGAGCGCGCCTGAATACGAGCTGACCACGGTCGTCGTGCCACTGCTCAAAGGCGTGCTTTACCGTGATGAAGACGCAACTGCATGGTCAGCTTTGCTCGCGCTGCAGGCTAGAGTCCGCGACTACGTGGCGGTGCTGGGTCTTGACCTGGCGCTCGACGAGGCCGAAGGCTATGCGTTTTTACGCTCGCGCTCTGCCCCGGAAACCGACGCCGACGCGCCCACATTGCCACGTCTGATTGCACGTCGGCCGCTGGGCTTTCAGGTCAGCCTGTTGCTGGCTTTGCTGCGCAAAAAACTGGCTGAGTTTGATGCCAGTGGCAGTGAAACGCGCCTGATTTTGCCGCTCGATGCGGTGGTCGAGTTGATTCGCGTGTTTTTACCCGCGGGCAGCAACGAGTCCCGGCTGATTGACCAGGTCGAAACGCATCTGAACAAGATCATTGAACTGGGTTTTGTACGCCGCCTGAAACCGCAGGGGGGTTTTACAAAGAGCGAGCCCATGTTTGAGGTGCGCCGCATTCTTAAAGCCTTTGTTGATGCCCAATGGCTGGCTGAGTTTGATTTGCGGCTGGCCGCTTATCAGGCGCAGTTATCAGCACCGGATGCGGAGGTGGCCGGTGACTGAGGCCAGTTCTGTATTGCTCGCTCTCCCCTACGGGCGAGAGGGCTGGGGTGAGAGCTACTCCGCAAATCCAAATAGCTATGTAATTAATAGCTGCTTGCGCCCGTGCTTATTGGGCTAGCGATGCTTTTATGCAAAAACAGGGAGCGTAAGCACTCATGCAGCGCGAACCCCTCACCCCCGCCTCACCCCGCAGGGAAGCGGGAGAAATTCATAACTACCCATAAATAAAATCGTGATTGAACAGCAACTCCCTGGCTTCCCGGAATCGCTTTTTGCCAGCACTGATTTGGCCAACGGCCAAACCCTGACCGGCTTTCGCCTGATGCGCCTCGAAGTCTTCAACTGGGGCACCTTTGACAAACGCATCTGGGCGCTTGAACTGGGTGGCAAAAACGGCTTGCTGACAGGCGATATTGGTTCGGGCAAATCAACGCTGGTCGATGCCATCACCACGCTGCTGGTGCCGGCCCAGCGAATTGCCTATAACAAAGCCGCTGGCGCCGATGCGCGCGAGCGCTCGCTGCGCTCTTATGTGCTGGGGCATTACAAGTCTGAGCGCAACGAGGTCAGTGGCAACGCCAAACCCGTGGCCCTGCGCAACGCCCATGACTTCTCGGTGATTTTGGGCGTCTTTCACAACGCCGGTTTTGACCAAACCGTCACGCTGGCCCAGGTGTTCTGGCTGAAAGATGCGTTTGGCCAGCCCGAGCGCTTTTACGCCGTGGCTGAAAAGCCCTTGTCAGTAGCCACCGACTTTGCCAACTTTGGCACCGACATCGCGCAGTTGCGCAAACGACTGCGTAAAAACAAGGTTGATTTGTTTGACAGCTTCCCGCCCTACGGCGCGCACTTTCGGCGCCGCTTTGGGATTGAGGGCGAGCAGGCGCTGGAGCTGTTTCACCAAACCGTGTCGATGAAGTCGGTCGGCAACCTGACCGACTTTGTGCGCCACCACATGCTCGAACCGTTTGATGTGGCCCCGCGCGTACAGGCCTTGATTGCGCATTTTGATGATTTAAACCGGGCCCATGAGGCGGTGCTTAAAGCCAAGCTGCAAGTTGAACTGCTCACGCCCCTGGTGGCTGACTGCGACAAACATGCGGCGCTGCTGTTTGAGGCCGATGCGCTGCGCGCTGCTAGAGGCGGCCTTAAACACCACTTTGCCGGCTTGAAGCTGGCGCTGTTGGACCAGCGTCTGCAAACACTGGCCGAAGCCTTGAGCAGTGAAAGCGTCAAGGTCAAACGCCTGGAG
>JAYUVG010000202.1:0-3549 GCA_043754255.1 Polaromonas sp.
CACCGACGCCCATCGTCATGCCGTCCTTGCAAAATACGATGGCGTTGGACTTGACGTATTTGGCGACCTTCCAGGCGAATAGCAGCTCTTGTAGTTGCGCGGGTGTTGGCTGAAGTTTGCTGACGACTTTTAAATCGGCCAGAGTCAGTTCGTGATTGTCAGCGGTTTGCATGAGTAAGCCGGAACCAACGCGTTTGATGTCGATGGTGTTGCGGCCAGCGCCTTGGGCAGGAAGATCAATCTGCAAAATCCGCACATTGACCTTGGTTTTAAAAACTTCCAGCGCCTCTGCCGTAAAGCTGGGCGCCATCAGCACTTCTACAAACTGCTTTGATATTTGTAGCGCCGCGCGCTCGTCCAGCTTGCAGTTCAGCGCGATGATGCCGCCGAATGCAGATGTTGGGTCGGTTTTGAAAGCTTTGCTGTAGGCTTCAAGCGCATCAGCGCCCACAGCCACGCCACACGGGTTGGCATGTTTGACGATGACGCATGCTGCCTCGCTAAAACTTTTGACACATTCCCACGCGGCATCGGCGTCGGCAATGTTGTTGTAGCTCAGCTCTTTGCCTTGCAATTGTTTGGCGGTGACCAGTGAGCCAGCTGCGGGGTGCAGGTCGCGGTACAGCGCGGCTTGCTGGTGGGCGTTTTCACCATAGCGCAGGTCTTGCAGCTTGATGAAGCGGCTGTTGGTTTGCGCAGGAAATTGTGCGTGGCTACCGTCTGGCTGAATGCTGGACAAATAGTCGCTGATAGCCCCGTCGTACTGGCTGATGCGGTTGAACGCGGCAACTGACAGTGCGAACTTGGTCTTGTCAGTCAGCTTGCCATCGGCTTTTAGCTCAGCCAGCACACCGGCGTATTGCGAAGTATCTGTCAGCACGCCGACATCACGCCAGTTTTTGGCGGCGCTGCGCACCATGGCCGGGCCGCCAATGTCGATGTTTTCAATCGCGTCTTCCAGTGTGCAGCCGGGCTTGGCGACGGTGGATTCAAACGGGTAGAGATTGACGACCAGCAAGTCAATGGTGGCAATGTCGTGCTCCTTTAAAGCCGCCATGTGCTCAGGCACATCGCGCCGTGCCAGCAGGCCGCCGTGAATTTTGGGGTGCAGAGTTTTGACCCGGCCATCGAGCATTTCAGGAAAGCCGGTGTGGTCTGCCACTTCGGTGACGGGCAAGCCTGCGTCAGCCAGCAGTTTGGCCGTGCCGCCTGTTGACAGCAGGTTGATACCAAGCGCATGCAGGGCCTGGGCAAATTCAAGGATGCCGGTTTTCTCAGAAACAGAAATTAGTGCGTTCATTTTTATTGTTCTTTTGATAAATTAATCAGTCAGTCAATCAGCTTGTGCTCAACCAGCTTTTTACGCAGCGTGTTACGGTTCAGGCCCAGCCACTCTGCAGCGCGCGACTGGTTTTGTGCGGCTTGCTCCATCACCACCTCCAGCAGCGGCTTTTCAACGACACGCACCATCATGTCGTACAAGCGGTCGGGCTCGGTGCCGCGCAGGTCTTTGAAGTAACTGTCCAGGCTTACGCGTATGCACTCTTCAATCTGTTTTTTACTCATACTTTGCATTCTTCTTCGTTTTTAAAATTGACTGCTTCCGGCATGCGATCAGCTGCATGGCTCAAGCTGTCGAAAAAATTACTCACGGCATCAAGCTGGTGTTGTGCATCAATCAGCACATTCATCTGCGCGCGGAAAGCCTCCCCGCTTGGCAATGACTTTACGTACCAGCCAATGTGCTTGCGCGCGCTGCGCACACCCGTGAATTCACCGTACAACTCGTAATGGTCTTGAAGGTGATCCACCAGCAGGCGTTTGACATCCAGCACCAGCGGTGGGGCCAGCTGCGTGCCTGTCGCTAAAAAATGAACAACCTCGCGGAAGATCCAGGGCCTGCCCTGTGCTACCCGGCCCAGCATGACAGCGTCGGCTCCTGTGTAGGCCAGCACATCACGTGCCTTTTGCCCGCTGGTGATGTCGCCATTGGCCACCACAGGAATGGTCAACGCGGCTTTGACTTCAGCAATCGTGTCGTATTCGGCCAGGCCTTTGTAGCCCTGCTCGCGGGTGCGGCCATGCACCGTGACCATGGCCACGCCTGCGCTTTCTGCGGCGCGTGCAATCGTGACCGCATTTTTGTGGTGCTCTGCCCAGCCAGTACGCATTTTCAAAGTGACGGGCACGTTGCGCACTGCACAGGCGTTGACCACAGCCTCCACAATTTCAAGCGCCAATTTTTCGTCTTGCATCAGCGCCGAACCAGCCCACTTGTTGCATACTTTTTTAGCGGGGCAACCCATATTGATGTCGATGATCTGCGCGCCGCGGTCAATGTTGTAGGCGGCAGCATCGGCCATCATTTGCGCGTCAGTGCCGGCAATTTGTACCGCAATGGGTTCAGGCTCACCGTCATGATTGGCGCGGCGCGATGTTTTCAGGGTGTCCCACAAGTCGCGCCTGGACGTCACCATTTCACTGACTGCATAACCTGCGCCCAGCTTTTTGCACAGCATGCGAAAAGGCCTGTCAGTCACGCCTGCCATGGGCGCGGCAAACACATTGTTTGCCAAAGCATATGAGCCGATAAACATGGAAGCGAAAAGTGGTGGTGTGCTGAAAAAGAAGGCAGATTGTAGCTGCTTAAAATTTAAGCAAAAACCATAGCAGAACGGGTGCGATACTGCTCGCTTATGCAAGAGTGGATTCAACAACTGTTAACGATGCTGTCGCTGCCGCAATACGGTTTGAGCACGGTGTTTGTGGTGTCTTTTATTTCAGCCACGCTGCTGCCTCTGGGCTCAGAACCTGTGGTGTTCGGCTTGGTCAAACTCAATCCTGAACTGTTCTGGCCGGCGATTGTGACAGCGACTGCGGGCAATACGCTGGGCGGCGCGCTGGACTGGTGGATGGGTTATGGCGCGCACAAGGTTGCTGACAAATACAAACCGGATTCTTTTCATGGCAGAGCCCTGGTGTGGCTTGAAAAGTTGGGGCCCAAGGCTTGCCTGCTGGCCTGGTTGCCGTTGGTGGGCGATCCGCTATGCGCTGTGGCGGGCTGGCTTAAATTGCCGTTTTGGCCGTGCGTTTGTTACATGGCAATTGGCAAATTTTTACGCTACTTTGCCATGACAGCTGGCCTGGTTATGGCTTTCCCGGGTGGTTTTTAGAACTTCTCTGCTGGTAATAAATAACGCCACTGCCCGGCTGCCAAGCCACTCAAGGCAACCCGTCCAATCCTCAGGCGTTTCATGTCTGTGATGGTCAGCCCCACGCTTTCGCAAAAATAGGCAATCTGCCCCGGCTGCTCGCCTTTCAGTGCAAAGCGCAAGCGCGCCTCGCTTTGCCAGCTGACTTTAGCCGGGCCCAGCAATTTGCCGTTAAAGGTAAAGCCGTGATCTACGCGGTTTAATCGCTCCAGGCCGCCGGGTTTGATCGTGCCGTTGACCTCGACCACAACCTCATGCTCCAGCACGCCAGCGTCTTCTACCAGCTTTCGGCGGGCGCGCCAGTCATCGGTAAATACCACCAGGCCACTGGCGGGCA
>JAYUVG010000203.1:0-22988 GCA_043754255.1 Polaromonas sp.
AAAATGTCCGCCATTCAAATGCCCGGTCAAACACATTTGGCACGCCGACACTGGATTTACCGCAGCTGCTGCACGCAATTTGGGTGCACAGCAAGCGTCGGGTGACTACCTGGTGTTTTTGGATGGCGACTGTGTTCCTGGCGTTTCATTTGTTCAAGCCCATACCCGTCTTGCGCAGGAAAACTGTTTTGTCAACGGCAGCCGCGTGTTGTTAAGTGAACGTTTGACAGCGCAGGTGATCAATCAGGAGGTTGGCCTGTCAGGACAATCGTTTGGGTTTTGGCTGAAGGCGCGCTTGCAGGGTGATAGCAACAAACTGTTGCACCTCTTGGGCTGGCCGTCGTCTTTATTCAGGGTACAAACGCGATTCAAGTGGCAGGGGATAAGAAGTTGCAACATGTCTGTCTGGCGAAAAGATTTTGTCGCAGTCAACGGCTTTGATGAAACTTTTGCAGGTTGGGGGCATGAAGATGCCGATCTGGTCTTGCGATTAAGCCATCTGGGTGTGCAGCGCAAAAATGGTTTTTGGGCCACTGAAGTTTTTCATCTGTGGCATCGTGAGCAAAAACGGGACAATGAATCAACTAACTATTCAAAAGTCATAGAGCGCATGAAAACGCGCTTGATACGGGCTGAAAAAGGTCTTGCTCAACTGGATGTGCATCAGCCAATGACCGTTTATCAATTACAGTAAAGTTTCAAGTTACACAACATGATTCCGCAATTTTTGGTTTTTAAAGCATGATGTCAATATTTCGCCGCAAGATGCTGACTGCGCTGCTTGCGCCATTGGGATTTTCGATATTTTCAACAGTCAAAGCTCAGTTTCGTGTTGAGGTGTCTGGCGTTGGTTTGACGCAAATTCCAATTGCTGTTGCCACCTTTCGGGGCGACGCCCAATCACCTCAAAAAATAGGCGCCATTGTTAAAGCCGACCTCGAACGCAGTGGTATTTTTCGGCCGGTTGACACTGCCAATGCAGTGATTGATGAAGCAGCCCGGCCGGACATGGCGTTGTACAAGCAAAAGGGTGCTGATGCACTGGTCACTGGCAGCGTCACGCCTTTGGCCGATGGGCGATTTGACGTTCGTCTGCGGCTTTGGGACGTAGTGCGGGGCCTCGACCTGGGTGGCCAGAGCTTCGCAGTATCGGCGGCTGATTTGCGGCTTTCTGCCCACCGCATTTCTGACTTTGTGTATGAAAAATTAACCGGTGAAAAAGGTATTTTCTCGACCCGGATTGCTTATGTCACCAAAACTGCGCAGCGCTACACCCTTTGGGTTGCTGATGCAGATGGTGAAAATTCGCAGTCCGCCTTGGCAAGTCCGGAGCCGATCATTTCCCCGTCCTGGTCACCCAATGGATCTCAATTGGCGTATGTGTCTTTTGAATCGCGCAAACCAGTCATTTACGCGCACGATGTGGCCAGTGGCAAACGTCGTTTGCTTGTCAATTTTCGCGGCTCGAACAGTGCGCCAACCTGGTCGCCTGACGGCCGCCAAATCGTAGCAACCTTAAGCCGCGATGGCGGCTCCCAACTTTATGCGATTGATGCCAATGGCGGCGAACCCAGGCGTCTGACGCAGTCGCAAAGCATTGACACAGAACCCGCCTTCTCGCCTGATGGAAAGTTCATTTATTTTGTCAGTGACCGCGGTGGTGCGCCGCAAATCTACCGGATGAGCGCAACCGGGAGCGGCGTTGAACGCATCACATTTGCGGGTAACTACAACATTTCACCGGCGATCAGCCCTGACGGAAAGTATTTGGCCTACGTATCGCGCATAGGTGGTGCGTTTAAATTGCAAGTGATGGAGCTAAGCGGTGGCGCGGTCACTTCGTTGACGGATACCGCCGCTGATGAAAGTCCGAGTTTTGCACCCAATAGCCGACTTATTGTGTATGCCACCCAGCAGCAGGGGCGCGAAGCGCTCATGACTACAACACTTGACGGAAAAATCAAGGCAAGGCTGATGGGTGCAGGCGGCGATATTCGCGAGCCTCACTGGGGTCCTTTTTCCCGCTGATATTTTTAACTTGACGGTTTTACCGGAAGAAAATCATGAAACGAATCCATTTTTTAAACTTGCCTCTGTGTGCCAGTCTGATTTTTCTCGCAGCTTGTGGCTCCAATGTCAAGCTGGACGAGGCTCCGGTAGAAAACCGTACTGCTACAGCGATAGCACCACCAACAGCAGCGGCAGCGGCATCGGCATCGGCAGGCGGCAATGGCGCAAGCAAGGGTGTTGCACCCGTTGAAATTACTGCAACTGGCACAGCTACGGCTGGCCCGACTGGTGCAGTCAAAATCATTTACTTTGACTATGACAGTTTCACCATCAAACCTGAATTTCAAAGTGCGGTAGAAGCCCATGCCAGGTACATGGCGGCCAACAAAGTTCGCAGACTGGCCGTTGAGGGTCACACCGACGAGCGTGGTGGCCGCGAATACAACCTCGCCTTGGGTCAAAAGCGCGCTGAAGCTGTTCGCCGTGCACTCGGCCTGTTGGGCGTGACAGACGCACAGGTTGAAGCAGTAAGTTTTGGAAAAGAAAAGCCAGCTGCACCAGGGTCTGATGAAGCGTCCCTGGCAAAAAACCGGCGTGCTGAACTGAACTACCGTTGATCCATACATGAATTTATTAAAAATTATCCGCGTTGCCTTTGCAGGGCCAGTGCTGTTGCTAGTGGCGGCGCATTCTCAAGCAGCTCTGTTTGATGACGATGAGGCGCGAAAGGCAATTCTTGATTTGCGTCAGAAAGTTGAAGTTCAGCAACAGCGCAATATTGAAGAGCAAAAAAAAGCCATTGACGACATTCGAAAAACCAGTGATGACAATGCCCAGTTGCGGCGCAGTCTTTTGGACTTGTCCAACCAGATCGAAGTATTGCGGGCGGAACTGTCAAAAATGCGGGGTCAGGACGAGCAACTGGCACGCGACGTGGCAGACGTTCAGCGCAAGCAAAAAGACATCAGCCAAGGCGTTGAAGACCGGCTGCGAAAATTTGAGCCTGCAAAAGTAACGGTTGATGGCGTTGAGTTTTCAGCCAATCCAGCTGAAGTAAGGGATTTCGATGCTGCACTTGCGGTGCTGCGCAGGGGGGATTTCGCTGCTGCTCAAACCTCCTTTTTGGACTTTATCAATCGTTATCCTGCAAGCGGCTATCGCCCCTCAGCGCTGTTCTGGCTTGGCAATGCGCAATACGCCTTAAAGGCTTACCGGGAGGCGGTGAATAATTTCAAGGCGCTTTTAACAATTGCGCCCGAGCATTTGCGCGCGCCAGAAGCAGCACTGTCGATTGCCAACTGCCAGGTGGAACTCAAAGACACAGTGGCCGCGCGCAAAACTCTGGGCGATTTGATCAAGGTGTACCCACAATCAGAAGCTGCATCGGTTGCGAAAGACCGGCTGACAAAACTCAAGTAGCGTGCCCGTTCATGGCATTAAAATTAGCCATGGACATTTCTTCACTCAAGGCCCTCACAACGCAAGTTTTGTGGGCTTCTTTCTTTGCCTCTGCGCTATTTGGCGCCATTGCCCAACGAACCCATTTTTGCACCATGGGCGCTGTCAGCGACATTGTCAATATGGAAGATTGGACGCGGATGCGTCAGTGGGGCATGGCCGTCGGTGTAGCAATGATCGGGTTTTATGGGTTGGCTTTTACGGGTCTGATTGACCCGGGCAAAACACTTTATGCATCTAACCGCTTTATCTGGTTATCAGCCTTGGTGGGCGGCTTGATGTTTGGCTTTGGCATGGTGCTGGCATCAGGCTGCGGCAGCAAAACACTGGTGCGTATTGGCGGCGGCAATTTGAAATCAGTGGTGGTTTTTATCGTCATGGGTGTAGCTGCATTTGCCACTCTCAAGGGCATCACCGCCGTGGTGCGTGTAGCCACGGTTGACCGCGTGGCGATTGACTTTGCCAGCAACGCAACGTTGCCAAATTGGCTGGGGAGTGCGCTGGGCATGAGCAGTATCAGCGCCGGGCTTGTTTTGGCGCTGGTGCTTGGCTTGGGACTCATCATCTGGGCAATGCTGGGACGCGACTTTGTGCGCTTTGACAATTTGCTGGCAGGCTTGGGTTTGGGCGCATTGATTGTTGCCATGTGGTGGATCAGCGGGTATTTGGGGTACGTTGCCGAACATCCTGAAACGTTGCAGGAGGCATTTCTGGCCACCAACTCTGGGCGTGCTGAAGCCTTAAGCTTTACGGCTCCTGTTGCCTACACAATTGACTGGATGATTCTTTTCAGTGACAAAGCCAAGGTGCTGACGATTGGTGTTGTGTCGGTTTTTGGTGTGGTGGCAGGCTCAGGCATTTATGCCGTTGCAAGCCGCAGCTTTCGCTGGGAAGGTTTTCGTGATGCAGAGGACACTGCCAATCATCTGGTGGGTGGCGTGCTGATGGGCGTGGGTGGTGTGGCTGCCATGGGCTGCACGATAGGGCAGGGCTTGTCTGGTTTGTCAACCTTGAGTGCTACCAGTTTTGTAGCAGTTAGCGCCATTGTTGCGGGCGCTGTGATTGCATTGAAGTATCAGGTTTGGCGCCTGGAGCAAGGCAGCTAGTGCTGGAGTCTGCTGACCTGGAGCGGCGCTTTGGCGGTCTGGCCCGCCTTTATGGCAGCGAAGGTGCTGCAAAAATACGGGCTGCACATGTGGTGGTGGTGGGCATTGGCGGTGTGGGTTCGTGGGCTGCTGAAGCTCTGGCGCGCAGTGGCGTGGCGCGCTTGACGCTGATTGATTTAGACCATATTTCAGAGTCCAACATCAACCGCCAGATTCATGCGCTTGGCAGCACGTTGGGACAGTCCAAAGTTCAGGCCATGCGGGAGCGTATTGCTGACATCAACCCGGATTGCCAGGTGAGGTGCATTGAAGAATTTGTAGATGCTGAGAACTGGCCAGGCATTGCCGGGCTTGAATTGATTCACGAAGTTTCAGTGCTTGACGCCTGCGATCAGGTCAAGGCCAAAACCGCCATGGCAGCTTGGGCTATTAAAAACAAGACCAGTTTCATCACAGTAGGCGCGGCAGGTGGCAAGCGCCATGCACACAAGGTAGATGTTGACGATTTGGCACTGACCACGCACGACCCGTTGCTGGCGCAGTTGCGCTACCGGCTGCGTAAAGAGCATGGTGCTGCGCGCCAGGGCAAGATGGGTGTGAGCTGCGTTTTTAGCCGGGAATCTGTTGCGCAGCCCGCCACTAACCCTGAAGAAACCCAAACCGACAACAGCCTGAACTGCCACGGTTACGGTTCAGTGGTCAGCGTGACAGCTACTTTTGGTATTTGCGCTGCCGGCTGGTTGCTGGACAAAATTGCGGGTAGCGACTTTTCAAAGAGTGTTAAAACCGCGCTATAATTTGAGGCTTGGCTGGTGTAAACAACAGTCAATTTGGGACCTTAGCTCAGTTGGTAGAGCAGCGGACTTTTAATCCGTTTGTCGTGGGTTCGACCCCCGCAGGTCCCACCAAAAATTCAAAAGCGCCTGATGGCAACATCAGGCGCTTTTTTGGTTTTTGCCTGGCTATTTCTTATTCCATTTCCAAATCATCCGTGCACTTGGTCGGCTTCGCTAGCCGTACGTCTGTACTGTCTTCGCTTCGCCTTCGCGTTCACGAATGATGTGGAAATGGAATTAGCCTGAATACCCCAGCCTCGGTACATCCAGATTGGCCTCTTGCGCGACACGAATACAGTCTTTCATGTGCTCTTCACCCAAATAGCGGATGGCTGCGTAGCCGACCGTAGCGGCAACAATCTGGCCTGCAAACGGTACGTATTTGGCCAGCTGCTTGGTGGTCAGGCGCATGCCAATGGTGGTGGCGGCCTTTAGAACTAAGTCTTTGCTGATGAGTTTGCCGATCAGTACCGAGCCGACCAGCGTGACAGCTTTTTGTACCTGTTCGCGCTTTTTCGGGTTCAGTTTGTCCAGTTGCTCGGGCGTCAAGCCAAACTCCTTGTTGATCTCGGGAATCAATTTGGACAGCATGGCGGCATCTACTGCCCAGTCCAGGCCGGGGATGGGGACGGCGCTGACAGCACCCGCCAGCAAAGCGCGTTTGTGAAGCATTTTGCGGCTGCGTTTGACGGCGGCTTGCATGTCTGCGTTGTCAGAGGCCATTGAAAGTGCTGTGGGCATGAGGTCAATCTCCTTACCGGTAACTCTACACTGCGGCGGTTTCCAGCTGCTCGGTCAGCTCAAGCCACCGTTCTTCCAGCAGGCCTATTTCGGCATCGACTGCTTTTAGCCGCTTGCCAGCTTGTGCCAGTTCTGAAGGCGCTTTGGCTGTGACCAGCTGCGTTTGCAACGGGTCTTTTTCAAGACTTAAAGTTTGTATCTGACTGTCAATCTGGCTGAGTTCTTTGCGGAGCAGCTTGGCCGCGTCATTTTTAACGGTTTTGATGCCTTTTTGAGCACCAAAAGTGCCTGTAGCCGACGTATTATGCGCGCTGGCAGCTTCTTTTTTAATAGCATCTACTGCTTTGGGCGCAGGTGCAGCACTGGCTTTTTTTGCATCTTCGCGCATCTTTTTGGCATGATCCAGCAAGTACTTTTGATAATCGTCCAGGTCGCCATCAAACGGCGTAACGCCACCTTTTGACACCATCCAGAATTCGTCGCATACCGCGCGCAAAAGCGCCCGGTCATGGCTGACCAGCATGACGGTGCCTTCAAATTCATTAAGCGCCATGCTGAGCGCTTCGCGTGTGGCCAAATCCAGGTGATTGGTTGGCTCGTCCAGCAGCAGCAGGTTAGGGCGCTGCCACACAATCATGCAGAGTACAAGGCGCGCCTTTTCACCACCGCTCATGCTGCCCACGGCCTGCTTGACCATGTCGCCGCCGAAATTGAAGTTGCCCAAAAAGCTTCGCAGGTCTTGCTCGCGCGTTGGCTGATTGCCCAGCTTGCCAGCAATTGTGACTTCTTTGACCAGGCGGATCATGTGCTCCAGCGGGTTGTCGTTCAGGTGCAGCACATCAAGCTCTTGCTGGGCAAAGTAGCCGATGTTCAGGCCCTTGCCTTCTGTCATGTCACCGCTGATCGGAGCCAGCGCCCGCGCCACGGTTTTCACCAGTGTTGACTTGCCTTGTCCGTTGGCACCCAAAATACCGATGCGCTGGCCTGCCAAAACCGACTTGCTGACGTTTTGCACAATCACGGTGGGCGGTGTGCCGGCTGGCGCATCTTCGGGTGCGGGATAGCCGAAAAATGCGTTTTGCATCGACAGCATCGGGTTCGGCAAATTGGCCGGTTCTTTAAACTCAAACGTAAAGTCAGCTTCAGCCAGCAGCGGGGCAATTTTTTCCATGCGATCCAGCGCTTTGACGCGGCTTTGCGCCTGCTTGGCTTTGCTGGCCTTGGCTTTGAATCGGGCAATGAACTTTTGCAGGTGGGCGATTTTGTCTTGCTGCTTTGAATACGCGCCCTGCTGCAGCGCCATTTGCTCGGCGCGCAGGTCTTCAAACTTGCTGTAGTTGCCGCCGTAGCGGGTCAGTTTGGCGCTTTCAATGTGTACCGTCACATCAGTCACTGCATCCAGAAACTCACGGTCATGGCTGATGACCAGCATCGTGCCCTGGTAGCGTTTGAGCCAGGCCTCCAGCCACACCAGCGCATCCAGGTCCAGGTGGTTGGTGGGCTCATCGAGCAGCAGCAAATCTGACGGGCACATCAGCGCACGAGCCAACTGCAAGCGCATACGCCAGCCGCCTGAAAAGCTGTTGACCGGGTTGTTGAGTTCGCTGACCTTGAAGCCCAAGCCCAAAATCAGGGCCTGCGCGCGGGCTTCAGCATCATGCGCGCCCGCGTCGTACAGCTCCATGTAGGCGTGGGCCATGCGGTCGCCATCGCCGCTTTCTTCGCTGGCTGTAACCTCTGTCTGCGCAGCTTGCAGCACCACGTCGCCTTCAATCACGTAGCTGGTAGCGCTTTGCTCGGTTTCGGGCATGTCCTGTGCAACCTGCGCCATGCGCCACTGGGCGGGGATGAAAAACTCGCCGCCGTCTTCATGCAGCGTGCCGTTCAGCATCGCAAACAGCGACGACTTGCCGGCGCCGTTGCGCCCCACCAGGCCAATGTTTTCACCGGGGTTTAAGGTGACAGACGCGCTGTCGAGAATCACTTTGGCGCCGCGACGCAGCACCACGTTTTTTAGGGTAATCATTTTAAAAAATCTTTAATTCAGAAAATCATTCAACGCAGAGAGGAGGAGAGCGCGGAGGACGCGGAGTGCAGAATTGTTAATAAAAAACAGTGTGATCGTTTCCATCAATCCTCCGCGTCCTCCGCGTAACTCCTAAGTTCTCCGCGTTGAATGACTTCGATTCAGGTTTTCAGCAATTGCTGTCTGGTTAAAAGCAGCACCTGGTCTGGACCACCGCTTGTCTCGAACCACAAAGGCTCCAGCCTCGGTTCACGGTTTTTGAAGGCGCGTTCAAAGTTTTCGCGCTCGTTGCCTATTTCCAGCACCAACACCGCATTTTCGCTCATATGGCGCGCTACGTTTAGAAAAAGGCTTCGAATAAAGTCCATACCGTCTGTGCCGCTTGACATATTGCCGTCCAGGGCCAGGGCAGGTTCAGCCTTGAATTCAGCTGGCAGTGCCGCCATCGTGGCTGCACTGACGTACGGCGGGTTGCACAAAATCAGGTCATAACCGCCGTTATTCTGGCCATTGCACGCGTTCAGCCCATCGGACTCGATCAGCGTAATGCGCCCAGCCATGGCGTGCCTGTCAACGTTGATGCGGGCTACAGCCAATGCATCTGCGCTGATGTCGGCTGCGTCAATTACCACGTCCGGGTAAGCCATGGCGGCCAGCACGGCCAGGCTGCCATTGCCAGTACACAAGTCAAGCACAGCATGCGTATCTGCAGTTAGCCACGGGTCAATACTTTCATCTGCAATCAGCTCGGCAATAAAAGAGCGTGGAATGATGACGCGTTCATCGACATAAAACGGCACGCCTTGCAGCCAGGCCTCGTTGGTCAGATAGGCTAGCGGCTTGCGGGTGTTGATGCGTGCTCCTAAAAGAGTAGCTACTTGCGCGCAATTTACGTCGGCTACAGGCTGATTTGCTACTGAATCAAGGTCGTCCAAGGGCAATTTGAGTTGCCAGAGTACCAGCCAGGCGGCTTCGTCAAAAGCATTCAAGGTGCCCTGGCCAAAACCGTTTTTCAGGCTCAAGCCTGCGCCCGTCAGTTCTGCTGCTACCTGGTCAATCAGCGCAATGACGGTCAAATCGTTGGTCAATGCTTGACGTCCAGCGTGATTTCGGTAAATGACGGCGTGTCGTCCGGGTCTTCATGCGGCTCTACTGCCGCGTTGGCTGCGTGAAAGTCGTTTTCAAGCCGCCACATCAGGTTGGTGGGGGAATCGGCATGCAGCAGGCCTTCCTTGCGGGTGACCTTGTCATCAACAATCATTCTGGCAATATCCAGTTCAAAGGTTTGCGAGCCTTCAGCCATTGACTTTTCCATGGCTTCCTGAACCCCTGAAAAATCGCCTTTTTCAATCAGCTCGGCAATCAGCTTGGTGTTCAGCATGATCTCCACAGCGGGCATGCGGCTGCCCTCAAGGGTGCGCAACAGTCGCTGCGAGACGATGGCCTTCAAGGCAGCTGCCAGGTCGCCCAGCATGGTGCCGCGCACTTCAACCGGGTAAAAACTCAAGATACGGTTGAGCGCCTGGTAGCTGTTGTTGGCATGCATGGTGGCCAGGCACAAGTGGCCAGACTGGGCGTATGCAATGGCCGCAGACATGGTTTCGCGGTCTCTGATTTCGCCGATCAAAATGACATCGGGTGCCTGGCGCAAGGCGTTTTTCAAGGCGACCTGAAGCGACTGGGTATCGCCGCCGACTTCACGCTGGTTGACGAGTGATTTCTTGTTGGTGAACAAATATTCGATGGGGTCTTCAATTGTGAGAATGTGACCCGACGTGACGCTATTGCGGTGGTCGATCATGGCGGCCAGTGTGGTGCTTTTGCCGGCACCAGTCGCGCCTACCACCAGCAGCAAACCGCGCTTTTCCATCACCAGATCAGCCAGAATTGACGGCAAATTCAAGCTGTCAAGCGATGGGATTTCAGTCGGTATAAAGCGGATGACCGCAGCGTAGGTGCCGCGCTGCCTGAAGCCGCTGATACGGAAATTGCCGATACCCTCGATCGGCAAAGCCAGGTTCAGCTCGCCCAGTTCCTTGAGCTCTTCAATCTGCTCTGGCGGCAGAACTTCAGCCAGCAAATTTAGCGGTGCATCAGCTGGCAGTATCTGGCTGTTGATGGGAAGGGCCAGCCCATTGATTTTGATGAGCGCCGGGGAATGCGCCGACAGGTAAACGTCAGACGCTTTTTTGTCAGACATCAACCGCAAAATTCTTTCCATCGTGCTCATTTTTTAGCCCATTTCAGCAGTCAAACAAATAGTTTGTCATTGCGGACTTGATCCGCAATCCATGAACCCGAATCCTTGGCTAGCATCGCTGGGGATATGGATCCCGGGTCAAGCCCGGGATGACAAATTCAAAAGCCCGGGATGACAAATTCAAAAGCCCGGGATGACAAATTCAAAAGCCCGGGATGACGCAGGTAAATCAATCACGCAAAAGATCATTCAAGCTCGTCGTCGCCCGGGTTTTGGCATCGACTTTTTTCACAATAACAGCGCAGTACAGCGAGTATTTGCCGCCTGCTTTGGGCATATTGCCAGACACCACCACGGAGCCTGCCGGCACGCGGCCATAGCTCACGGTGTCAGCCTCACGGTCATAAATGGGGGTGCTCTGGCCGATGTACACGCCCATCGACAACACCGAGTTTTCTTCAATAATCACGCCTTCAACCACCTCCGAGCGGGCGCCAATAAAGCAGTTGTCTTCAATGATGGTGGGGTTGGCCTGCATGGGCTCGAGCACGCCGCCAATGCCGACGCCGCCTGACAAATGCACGTTTTTGCCAATCTGCGCGCATGAGCCAACAGCCGCCCAGGTGTCAACCATCGTGCCTTCATCGACATACGCGCCAATGTTGACGTAACTGGGCATCAAGATTGCGCCTTTGGCAATGTAGCTGCCGCGCCTGGCCACTGCGGGCGGTACCACGCGAATGCCGGTTTCCCTCATTTCAGATTCGCTCAAGTGGCTGAATTTTGTTTTGACCTTGTCAAAAAAGCCCAGCTCGCCAGCCCGCATCAGCTCGTTGTCATTTAATTTGAAGCTCAGCAATACGGCTTTTTTAATCCACTGGTGCACCGTCCATTGGCCAACGCCCTGGCGGCTGGCCACGCGAATGCTGCCGTTATTTAGCTGCGTGATGGTGTTGTCAACCGCGTCCCGAATGTCTTGCGGCGCAGATTTGGCAGACATGTTGGCTCTGTCTTCCCAGGCGGCGTTGATCAGGGCTTCGAGTTGGGTGTTGTCTGTGGTCATGAGAAATTTCAGTGATGAGATTGGATAAATTGAACGATTCTTTGCGCGGCTTCTACGCATTCGGCGGTTTGCGCCACCAGCGCCATGCGGATGCGGCCCTTGCCTGGATTGTTATCTGGATTGTTATCCGGGTTGCTGCCATTGAAATCCCTCGCCAGATAGCTGCCGGGCAAAACCACCACATTGTAGGCAGCGAACAGTCCGCGCGAAAAGGCTTCGTCATCGCCTTTGAAGGCATCGGGTACGCGTGCCCACAAATAAAAACCGGCATCGGGCAAGGCCACATCCATCACAGTTGCCAGCAGCGGCGTGACCTGCGCAAATTTGTCCCGGTACTGGGCGCGGTTGCCAACGACATGCGCCTCGTCAGCCCAAGCCGCAGCGCTGGCCGCTTGCACCACCGGGCTCATGGCGCTGCCGTGGTAGGTGCGGTAGAGAAGAAACGGTTTGATCAGCGCCGCGTCCCCCGCCACAAAACCACTGCGCAGGCCAGGTACATTGCTGCGTTTGGACAGGCTGGTCAGGGCGATCAAATTTTTAAAGTCGCTACGGCCCAATTTGGCAGCAGCCTGAAGCCCGCCCAGTGGCGGCGTGTCGCCAAAATAAATCTCGCTGTAGCACTCGTCTGACGCAATGACAAAGCCGTGGCGATCACTCAACTCAAAAAGCATTTTCCATTCAGTCAATGTCATGACTGCACCTGCGGGGTTGCCGGGCGAGCAAACAAACAGCAGCTGGGTTTTGGCCCACACCGCATCGGGCACGCCAGAGTAATCAACCGCAAAGTTGCGCGCTGGATCGCTCGGTACAAAGTGAATGTCAGCACCTGCCAAAAGCGCCGCGCCTTCGTAGATTTGATAAAACGGATTGGGGCAAATCACAATTGCACCGTCTACGGTGGGGTCAATCACCGTTTGCGCCAATGCAAACAATGCTTCACGCGTGCCGTTGACAGGCAATATTTGCGAGTTGGGGTCTATGGTCAGGCCGTAACGGCGTTTTAACCAGTCGCTAATGGTTTGGCGCAATAAAGGCTCACCCAACGTGCCGGGGTAACTTGCCAGCCCGGCAAGATTGCTGGTGATTGCGTCTTTGATGAGCTGCGGCGTAGCGTGGCGCGGCTCGCCCATGCCCAGGCTGATGGGTGTGTAAGCGGGGTTGGGCGTGATGCCTGAGTGCAGCAGGCGCAACCGCTCGAAAGGATAAGGCTGAAGTTTGGAGAGCAGGGGATTCATGGTGGAATTATCTGGGACAAAGCGGGCGGTGGCGGATTTTGGGCAGGTGAGCTGCGGGTGATACACGTTATGGCGGCAACCCAATTACTATGAAATAGATAGCTGCTTGCGCGCTTTTTATAAGGGCTAGAGGCACATTTGATCGTTAATTTGTCTGCAAATGCACCTCCATACTGCTATACCGAGGTTTTGTTGCGCTTGGGTATCACACATCCCGGCGGTTAGAAGGGGTTCACGAACTGTAAGGCGTACCTTGCTTTACATTACTGACACATTGAAACTTAAATTTTAAGTATTTTGGCCTCGAAACTTATTCAGAAAATGAGGGAATATGTTCAGGGTTGTCATCAAAAAAAGACGCAAGTCAAGTCGCGCTACTTTCCCGCGTCACCTCAATTCGTCATATGTAGCGCTCACCATTCAGGGTCTGGTAACGCTGTTACTGGCCCGGCATGGCCTTAGCTTTTCGCAAGACATGTCGGTGCCTTTACCCAGCCTGAATGCCGTTGTCATCAGCGTGCCGCGTATCACTAATCAGACATCCGCTGCTGAAGCTCCGCTGGGTGCTGGTTTTGCCTGGCAGTTTGATACTGCTGACTTACTGGACACCGCAAACGACCGGATCGACGACTTTTTGTCACGCCGCGGCATTGCCAGTACAGACGCAGCCAGCTCGCTAGGCCTTGCACCTAGCTTGGGCTTACGCGGCTTTGCTGTCAGCGCTCAGGCCACGCCGGGGCTCACGGCGTCGCGTTTTTACTTGAACGGCCATGCAGACATTGCCTATCGGTTCGTGCGAGATTTGTCGACTGTTGAATCTGCCCTTGTGATGGGCGGCTTTGACGCAACGCTTTTGGGTGTGGGTTCGCCCGGCGGTACGTTGCAATTTTTCACCAAGCAGCCACGCGGCATTGACGCTGCTGTTCTGACGGTTACGGCTGCAACTGATGGATTGCTGCGCACAACTGTTGATCTGGAAAAAAACTTGGGGCCAGTACAGCTGCGTGCCGTGGTGGCAGCCCAGGCCGGTCAGCGCACCGCAGAGTTCGCCCCAACCAATCGTGAAAATTATTTGCTTAGCTTGCGGATACCTAGCGCTTGGGGAAATTTTCGGCTTGAGCTTGAACGGCAGGCCAATCACGCACCTTTTGTGTTTGGCACGGTATACGTTAACGGGCGGTTTGAATTTGACAAGCCCTACGTCAGCCCGCAAAGCCAGGCGCTGCGCATTTATGAGCGGCAAGCCATTTACTGGCACAAGCAACTCGGCGCTGCAACGCAAATGAGCTTCAGCGCACAGCAAGCGCAAGTCAGCCGCCGCGAGACGCTGGTGGGCTCTTGGGACATTAAAAACGCTAGTCAGCTTAATGGCTATTGGCGCGAGTTGGATGCCAGCGCCAGACAAAAAGACGTTGATTTCAACATCAGCTCAGCTGCCACTTTTGGCGGGCTAAAACACCAATTCACTTTTGCTGCGCAGCAGCATCAGCAAAGCCTTAACTTTTCTGGCCCACAAAGCATTTCCCAGTTCACTATCAACATTGCCAACCCGGTATGGCCCATTAATTTGTCAACTCTGACGTTGAGCCCCAGAACCCTGCAAGAAAGCTATAAAGAAACAGGTTTTGCAGCCACGGATCGCATTGAACTGGGCTCGGGGGTTGAAGTCCGTCTGGGTGCGCGCCGGTCGACAGTTGACATCACAACCGCCAGCAACACTCCCGTACCTACCACGGCTGCAAAGTTTGCCCACACCACTTATGCAGGTGCATTGGCTTGGCAAATGTCACCGGTGTACCGGGCGTGGTTGGCCCGTACGGCATCATTTGAGCCAAACCGCGGCCTGCTGAGCAGTGGCGGCTTTTTGCCTCCGCAATATGGGCGACAAATTGATGCAGGCCTGGCCTTTAGCAATGGCCCGCAGCGCTGGTCAGCCAGTGTTTTCAACATTCAGCAAACTAACCTGCCAAATACTGACCCGGTGGATAAAAACTTTATTGTTCCCGCGGGCTCAGCGCGCGTCAGCGGTTATGTTTTGTCTGCAGGCGGCAAGTTTGGTGACTTGACGATTGATGCAAACGCTACCTTTCAGCGCGGCAGGGCGGCAGACCTGACAAGCCCTGCGCAAGGCAAGCTGTTGGTCGGCCAACCCAACTGGCTGGGCGGCGCACGCATTGAAGGCCGTGTCAGCAATTCAGTCACCTGGTGGGTGAATCCGCAGTGGCGTGGACCAAGGCCAGCTGACGCAACTGGAAGCCTTTACGCACCAGCTTACATCCGGTGGGACGCAGGCATCAAGCACCAAATAGCCCAGCACAGCACACTGGCAGTGCAACTCGACAACATTGCAGACAAGCGCTACGTGCAGGCCATCAGCTCTGACGACAATGTCTGGCAAGGCCCCCGCAGGCGCATGGTGGTGCAGCTGACCCAGAATTTTTAAAGCGACCGTTCATGGTGGTTTTAAAACAGTCTGGTTTATTGATGTGGATTTGCGGCATTTGTGTCCTGGCAATACTTTGCGCGCAAGCCTCAGCACAGACGCTGCGCTGGTCTACAGCAAGGGACATCCAATCGCTGGACCCTCATGCGCAAAATGAAAGCCTGACCAACAGCTTGAATGCGCACATTTATGAAAAGCTGACCGCCAGGGACCAGCAATTAAAAATCATTCCAGGCTTGGCAACATCCTGGAGCCAACCCGAGCCTTTGCGCTGGGTTTTCAAGTTGCGGCGCGGCGTAAGCTTTCACAACGGTGCAGCATTTACGGCTGAGGACGTCGTTTTTTCAGTTCAGCGAGCACAGCACCCCAACTCTGCGGTTGCGCAGTATGCGCGTGCCTTAGGGCAAGCAACGCTTATTGACTCGTACACGGTTGAATTTAGGCTGAACACATTCAACCCTGTTTTTCTGGATCACGTTGATTCAATTTTTATCATGAACCGCGCCTGGGCCTACGCTAACGGTGTGCTGACACCACTTTCTTTACAGGCGAATCAGGAAAGCTTTGCAAGCCGAAAAACGATGGGAACCGGCCCGTTTGCGTTGGCCGAACGTAGCGTAGACATTCGCACAGTATTGCAGCGCTTTGGCCGTTACTGGCAGCCTTTAACCAGCAACGTACAGCAACTTAGCCATGTACCCATCAGTTCTGCCAGCACGCGCATCTCAGCACTGCTGACAGGCGCGGTTGACATCGTGACTGATCCGCCCGCGCAGGACTTGGACAGACTTAGCCGACAACCCAATGTGAGCGTTCTGCGCAGCGTTGAAAACCGCGTCGTCTTTTTAGGTATGGATCAATTCAGTGCCACTTCGGCGGGGTCAACAGAAAAACCTAACCCCTTCAAGCAGCTTGCTGTGCGGCAGGCGCTTGCCCATGCAATTGATACAGAATCTTTAAGGCAAGAAATTTTTCGAAGTAGCGTTTTACCTGCGTGGTGCCTGGTTCCAGTACCTGAAGGTTGTGTAGGCGAGTCAAGCCAGCTTGTCAGGCCAGCTTTTAACTTGAGCCGCGCACGGGAATTGATGCAGAGCGCTGGGTACAGCAGCGGTTTTGACGTGACGCTGGACTGCCCCAGCAATCGGGCAGCAACTGACATCCCCATGTGTACCGCCATAGCCGCCATGCTGGCAAAGATCAACATTCGTGTGGCGGTAAACCCCATGCTCTCAACGCAGTATTTTGCCAAGCTGGGAAGGTTTGAATCGCAGTTTTACATACTCAGCTGGGGCGGCGCAGAGACAGACGCGCAGCCAACGCTTGACCCTTTGATGCACAGCAATTCCGCTAACGAAGCACGTGGTGCCTACAACTATGGGCGTTTCTCAAACGCCGCCTTAGACCAACTAATCGTTGCTGCAGCAACCGAGCAGAACAAGCAAAAGCGCGACCTGCTGCTAAGCAATGCGTTGACTTTGCACGCCAATCAAATTCATCACCTGGTGCTACACAGGCAGATGTTCAGCTGGGCAATGCGAAAAAATGTGTCGGTAGCTCCTGCAGCCAACAATCACTTCCGGGCGTGGTTTGCGCAAGTGCGGTGAACTGCTAGCAATATCAATCACGCACCGCATAAGCCGATGCCACCCCCGGTTACCCCGACTTGCGCCCACACCCCAACATTCTTTGAAGAGCACTGCGAGCCATCGTCAAAAAATGACTTCCAGTAAAAAATTACCGTACAGGGTTGGCTGGGCAATTCAAATTCAACAGTCACTTCCACCTTCGAGTCCGGCAACCACCCAATAAGCGCGTTTTTTTGAAACGCACATCGAGCAAGGCCCGGTGCTGGAAGATAACAACATCACCATCGGCGTGGTGCAGGGCGTGCTTTGCATTCGCTGGTTTGACTGCACGGTGACGGGCATGGAAGCGCACGCCGGCCCCACGCCGATGGCGCTGCGCAAAGACGCGCTGCAGGTCGCCACGCACATCATGCAAGAGACGGTGGTCAGCGCGCTGCGTCACGCACCGCACGGACGCGGCATCGTGGGCATGGTGCACGTTCACCCGAACAGCCGCAACGTGATTCCGGGCGAGGTGAAGTTTTCAATTGACCTGCGCAATTCAACCGACGCGCTGGTTGATCAAATGGCCGATGAAGTCAAGGCGTTTGCTGCCAAGCTGAGCCAGCAAACCGGCATGGCAGTCAAGATTGAACTGGTGTCCAGCTATTCAGCCATTGGCTTTCACAAAGACTGCATTGACGCAGTTGCCCGCGCCACCAACAAACTCGGCTACAGCAATATGCCCGTCGTATCAGGCGCAGGCCACGACGCGGTACACATGGCCAGGCTGGCCCCAGTGGGAATGATTTTTATCCCGTGCAAAGACGGCATTAGCCACAACGAAATTGAAGACGCCACGCTAGAGCATCTGGAGGCAGGTTGCAATGTGCTGCTGCATGCGATGCTGGAGCGGGCAGGTACGTGAATTTGGTGCTTTTCAGTGCATTTTTAGTGCTCTTTAGGCCTCTAGCCAACGTAATATATGCGCAAGCAGCTCCTAAATTCATAGCGTAAATTAGGGAAGTCAAAACGGTTGGTTAATTCAAAATTAAATACTATGGTGGTTGCGCTCAAGGCGGCTTATCTGCGCGTTTTGATGAAGCTTCATGTAATGAGCGAGCGATGAATTGAATTGGGGCAGAAAGCGACGCGCTCCAACTTGATCATATTGACCACATTGGTCATAATGATCAAAAGGAGTATTTCATGATCACAGAAACTTCAGCCGTCAGCTTCCGCCAAAATTTGGGCGACATGCTCAACCAGGTGCATTACCGCAGCGACAGCATCGTTATCAACAAGGACGGTAAATCCATTGCAGCATTAGTGGATGCGCGGCTTTTTGAGCGCATTCGCCGTATGCAGGCGCGGTTTGATTCGCTGTCTCAGCGCCTGGCGCAGGGCTTTGCCGTCACGCCCCAAGATGCAGGCATGGCTGAAATCGATGCCGCCGTGCAGGCTGAACGCCCTCGGGCTACTTCCGGCCAGCCCTCAGGCAAACCTACAACTAAAGTCAGGTAAGCCAGCGCACATGACGATTCATATTGTGCTGGACACCAACGTGCTGCTTAGCGGCCTGGCCTACCCAGCCAGCATTCCGGGCGCAATTGTTGCAGCTTGGCGTGCTGGTTCGCTGCAAGTGAGCCTGAGCCATTGCATTTTGGACGAGCTGCGCCGGGTATTACCCAAATTGCGTTCGCGCCACGGATTGTCTGATGATGGCATTGCAGATTTGGTGGATTGCCTTGCTTTTCAGGCTGATCTGGTAGAGCCTGCTGCACATTGGGATGCGCAGCTCACTGATCCGTTTGATCAAGCTATTTTGGGCACGCTTGTGGCTGCTAAAGCAGACTACCTCATCACCGGTGACAAGGCCTTGCTTGCTTTGGCTGAAAAGTATCCAGTACTTGCAGCAGCCCAGTTTTGGCAGATGCATGGGGCTGGTTGAGCATGAGCAGGAGCGCGATGGCTTGGGCTGGGTGGGTGCAGGTGTGTTTCCGTAAAAATACGATAACGCAACACCCAAAGTATGCGCGGTATGAGCGCCATTATTCGGCAATCGTCCATAGCGCCGCCGCCCCAGCAGCGGCTACCCGCCGCTGCTGGGGCGATACTTCTCTGCACACGGCGAACGGCGGCAACGTCAATGCAAACGTCTTAAAATGGAGACATGAAACCGCGCATCTATGTTGAAAGCTCCGTCATCAGCTATGCCACATCGCGCAAAAGCGCCAGTGCACTGACCGCTTTTCGGCAAGAAATGACGCACCGTTGGTGGGAAAAAGCCACCATGATGTTTACGCTAGAAACCAGCGCCATCGTGCAATTTGAAATTGCCGCCGGTGACCCGGCTGCTGCAAAAAAACGCTTGGCGCTCTTTGCCACACTCGCCGAATTACCCTTGCACGCAGAAGTTGCAGCTTTGGGTGAACGCTTGATGCATGAAGGCCTGGTGCCCCGCTCAGAACCCGAAGACGCTTCACACATTGCACAGGCCACCCTCACAGCGGCGGACTACATCGCTACCTGGAATTTTGCGCACATGGTGGGGCCGCAAGCCAAATACCGCTTGGTACAAAACATCGAACGTTGGGGCTACAAAGCCCCTTTATTGGCAACGCCCGAAGAAATTTTAGAAGGAGTGATGCTATGACCGCTACCAAACATCCAGCCAACCCAGCGCCCGTGCCTGCTTACGTACCCAAAGCCCCCGATGCGATCATGGCAGAGCTATGGGCGTTTAAGCGTCAGGCCAACGCAGACGCGCACTACGACTTGCGCACATTGCTCCAGCGCATCAAGCGGGAGACAAGCACAAAGCCTGCATAACGGTACCCGCATTTGCTGCGGGCAAGGGGTTTGGCATCGGCCAATAACTTGAATACCCCAAAGCCCCACCCCAGCGCGTCACGCACCAACCGTACCGCTGCCTCTTGGTTAAAACCACCCCAACGTCCAGTGCAGCAGGCCATACAAACAAAACCCACCGAATGCGTAGATACCGCAAAGCACGCCGAGCATGCCTGTGCGAAACAGCACAATGCCTAGCCCGTGCAGCACTTCATAAGCGCCCACCACAAAAGCGCCGATTAACACCAGCTGTTGATGCCCGCCAAGCCACTCAATTTGAATGTTGTAAGACAACCATGTCAACCCAGTAGCGATGGCCAATAGACCTGAGCCATAGGCCAGGTGCTCCCATCCGGATTTGCGATCTTCCTTGGGGTACTTGCCGCGCAAGATCTCGATAGATGGCCTGAGCACTCCGTTGTAGAGCATCGGCAATACCAGCCCAGCGAACAATACCGGCAGTGCAACCACCAGTGGGCGCTGCCACCATAGCAAACGCCCAAAAAATGGAATTAGCTCATCCACAGTGAGGCGCGCCGGTTACGTACACATCAGCCACAGGCCGACCGCAAGCCACACAACGGCCCACCACTTCACTGGAATCCAAAACAGATCATGGCGTGACACCAGCCGTATTTCCTGCCCCGATTCTTTGTCAATCACGATCTTGGCGTTCTTAGTCTCACGCGCATCAAGCCATTGCCCTAAGTACCAGCAGGCAATAGCTGACAGGCCCATACCGACAAACCACATGTATTTGTGTGCATCCCGGTAATGCTTGAACCCTTCGGGAATGCCAAATAGGCTATTTGCGGATTCGTTCACAAGAACATTAAGAGTTACGGCTACGACCAGAGCGAGCACGCCCATTCCACGCCAGATAATCATTGATGTCTCTTTTATTTTTCTCTACATTGTGAAGAACTAAATGAGTCGGTCGTAGCCTTTAATCCCAAATCTTGACAAATACCGCGGGAGGCATTGTTTAGGTATTTAGCCGCGTCCTCACGTGAGGACGCTTGCACATCACGATAAATCTGATTTTTGCCGCGATAACCACCGGTCGTGCAGTTGATTTCACAAACAAACGTTTTGCTACTAGTAGTTGATTTCGAGGACGATTGATTTGTGGTCGAACGCCCTGACGAATTTTCTGACGATCCTGAAGCCCTTGAAGCATCTTTGATGGCGTTCCTGGTATCCACCCGAGCAGTATCTACACCATCAAACTTTAATAAGTACTCTCTACCATCAGTTTCAATGCCATCAACGCTGTAGTGTTTAATCACAGATGGGCCAGCACGACTCAAATCTTTAAAATTAATATCTTGAGAGAATGAACTTGAATGTTGAAAAAAAAGACAAATAATTAAAACAAAACGGCAAAGCATCACCTGCGTCATTTGATTAGTTCCACGGTCTTAAGTCTTAGTTGAATGCTTGCGTTTGATGTTGCGTATGCACCTTCGTAACCGCCAGCTGATCCGCGTTGAAAAAATGCAACATCCAGATTGCCGATTTGAACATCTACATTCGCGGTGTAATTTGGCGATGAGACTACGGCGCTAATTTCTCGGGTGTAACTAATGTCGTCCGGTCCATCATAATTTCCCAACCAGCGCGACTGACGGATCTTTCTACGGGGCATGTGCACTTGAGCAACAAATATAACTTTGTAGGTTGCCTGTTTAAGCTTTATTGGACTTGAGGGCTGCAAACGCACATTTAACTGCCCAGTTACTGGCCTACTAGCCGTGAAGTTATAACTGCATGCCATCCAGCACCTGCCCTCTCTTGAGCTGGTACTGGCTGATGCCAGACGCAAGTCAAAATCAAACAGTCTATTTTTGTCTGTCAAAGTGGCAACGGCCATGTGCTCAAGTTTGGACCGATGTTCGTCACTACGCGCCATAAGCGATGCTTTACGTGCATCCTCTGGATCTTTAATCAACAAATAAGCCTGGTAATACCCCTCAAAAGTATTTTGCGTGCGCATTTTGTTGATCAACGCAATGAACACTTGAGGGGCTTTTTTATCCGGGTCGTATTTGCCAAACTCGACTAAAAAGTCCTTCATTTGCTCTGGCATGGCGTTGGGGTCGCTTGCTAGTTTGTGCGCGGCGTCGTAGCGCTCACGAAAACGGGGGTCGATGCGGTCAAAATACTTGGCTGGCCTATTGTCCCAACCCGTGTAATCCAGGCTCATAGGCTGCACGTCATCTATAGGCTCCATTTGCAAATACATGGTGTCGCCCGCTTTTAGCAAAAGGGCTTTGCCACCACGCCGGTCTAGCACTTGCTCAACTCCTTCGGCAGCCAGAAACGCAGCCGCTTGACCGGTTTTCAGATTGGTCAAACGCAGCGTTTCAGGTGCAATGGCTGCGCTATTGGGTTGCCCCCGCCTGACTAACCCCGTTATCTCAAGCAGGGTACTTTTGCTGCCCACCCACATACGATCCAATTTGAGGGCTGGATTGCTTTCGTC
Organism: Polaromonas sp.; assembly: GCA_043754255.1. Lineage (GTDB taxonomy): Bacteria > Pseudomonadota > Gammaproteobacteria > Burkholderiales > Burkholderiaceae_C > Polaromonas. The sequence goes on from JAYUVG010000203.1 coordinate 22,022, forward strand.
CTCGATAAATGCTTCAGATACCAGCACCAGCTTGTGTTCACGCGCATCCGGGTTGTTTGCCTTGAACTGCCTAAGAATTGCCCGCGATTTGTCTGCCGGTAGGATTTGCATCGCTTCGGCTTCAGACTCTTGAATGACAGCGCCAATGGCGGCAGTTTTGCCTGTAGGTTCATTGGCTGGAAGATTGGTAACTTGAGTGCTACCTTGTGCAAAGCCTGGGGCGTAGTTCAACCCAAGCAAAGCAACGAAAATAATGCCAACCCAAGGGCCTGGCCGTCTGGTTTTATTCATGCTTTACTTGTCAAGTCTGCTAACTAATCAGATCACCCAAACCATCATTTGATTAAATTAGTAAATGCGTCTTTGAGAAAACCGACTGGATTTTCCAAAAACTTGTCCAAGCCGGTTGCATAGCGGTCGGCGGTTTTTTCATCACCAAATTTTGCAACGTCTTCACCTACTGCCAAAATGTCTGTCCTGCGATTAGCTTGTCTTCCATCAGGGGTCGCGTTGTCAGCGATAGGAGTGGAAAGTCCAAAACCTTTGGCGGTAATACGTTTGGCATCGACGCCCGCCTTCACCAAGCCCGCCTTGGTGGCCTGCGCCCGGCGCTCAGAAAGGGTCAAATTAACAGCGGCGCCGCCGACGTTGTCTGTATGACCTTTGACCAAGATCGGGGCTTTGGTTTTTTCGTTCAGGTCTTTGGCAATTCGTTCCAACAAGACAAGACCGTCAGGTTTAACAACAAAGCTACCTGTATCAAACAAAATACGGTCATCGGTTGTGATCAAAGTCCCCTCAGCCGTTTGCGTCAGGGTTACAGCTTTACGCCGGGCAGCGTCGGTTGCGGCGTCGCCAATTTCTTTACCGGTTTTACCGGTATTACCGCCGCTGGGGGCTGCGCAACCTGCAAGTACGATAGCCAGGGCTAACACAGACGTTTTGATAAATAAATTTTTCATGTTTT
>JAYUVG010000204.1:0-12113 GCA_043754255.1 Polaromonas sp.
AAATTCTGGTGCGGCTGGCAGGAATTGAACCCACGACCCCTTGGTTCGTAGCCAAGTACTCTATCCAACTGAGCTACAGCCGCGAAGCTTCAAATTATAACTTATTCAATCAGGTGAAATGGTAGGGCGTCGCGGACTTGAACCGCGGACCAAAGGATTATGAGTCCTCTGCTCTAACCAACTGAGCTAACGCCCCGAACCAGCGAGCATTGTAATTGCCTACTTGCTGTGGCTCAGTGCAGTGCTGACCAGCCTGGAAGTAATGTCAACAATCTGGATCATTTTTTCATACGGCATGCGCATCGGACCTATCACGCCCAAAGTGCCAACGACCTTGCCGTCTACTTCATAAGGCGCTGTCACAACCGACAACTCCTGATACGGAATAACCTGACTTTCACCGCCAATGTAAATGCGGACGCCTTCAGCCCTGCTCGCTACATCCAGCAGCTTCATAAGCTGGGCTTTTTGTTCAAACAGGTCAAACAGTTTGCGCAGGTTGCCCATGTCGCTTGAAAAGTCACTGACCGTCAGCAGATTTCGCTCTCCCGATACAACGACTTCGTCGCGCGATTCGATGGCTTCGGAGCTGACCTGCACCGCTGTTTGCATCAAGGTGGCAATCTCTCCGCGCAGCGCTTCCACTTCGTTTTTAAGCCGTTCACGTACCTCTTCAATGGCCATGCCAGCGTAGTGTGAATTTAAAAAGTTGGCAGCCTCAACCAGCTGCGATTGGGTGTAGTCGGCTTCAGTAAAAATAACGCGGTTTTGCACATCACCATCTGGCGAAACAATGATGACCAAAAACCGGCGATCAGACAAACGCAAAAACTCAATGTGCCTGAAAACAGAACTACGCCGGGGCGCCATTACTACACCCACAAACTGCGACAAACTGGACAACATATGCGCAGCACTGCTGAGTACTTTTTGCGGCTGGTCTGGTGCCAGACGTTGCGCATGCAGGCTAGAAGCGGTGATAAACGGAGTTGCCCCGGTAGTCAACATGGTGTCAACAAACAGCCGGTAACCCAGCGCTGTGGGTATACGCCCGGCAGACGTGTGCGGGCTGACTATCAAGCCGAGTTCTTCCAGGTCACTCATCACATTGCGAATGGTGGCAGGCGACAACTCAAGCCCGGATGCCTTGGACAGCGTGCGCGAGCCGACCGGCTGCCCATCAGCAATGTAACGCTCAACCAGCGCTTTTAACAACAGTCTTGCACGATCATCCAGCATCTTGTCATTCTAAGTAGCTTGCCTTGCATCTTGTGATGTAATTTGAAGATGAAGTCGCAATTTCGTCACGTCGCCCTCATCGGCAAATACCAGGCGCAGGGCTCGCGCGTAGCGCTGGAGAACATCGCGCAGTTTTTAAATGCGCAAGGCTGCGATGTTGCCATTGAAAAAGACACCGCCAGCAACACCGGCATGACGCAGTACCCCATACTGGATGTCGCAGCCATTGGCGCGCAATGCGATTTGGCATTGGTGGTGGGTGGCGACGGCACCATGCTGGGCATTGGCCGTGTGCTGGCCAAGTTCGGGGTGCCGCTGATTGGCATCAACCAGGGGCGGCTGGGTTTTATCACTGACATCGCGTTTGACGACTACCAAAGCGTTTTAAGTCCCATGCTGCATGGCGATTTTGAAGACGACCGGCGCTGGATGATGCAGGCAAAAGTCATGCGTGATGGGCACTGCGTATTCAATGCCACGGCAATGAACGATGTGGTGGTCAATCGCGGGGCAACCTCGGGCATGGTCGAGTTGCGGGTTGAAGTCGATGGGCGTTTTGTTGCAAACCAGCGGGCCGACGGTTTGATCATTGCGTCACCTACCGGTTCAACTGCCTATGCGCTGTCAGCCGGCGGGCCGCTGCTGCACCCATCGATTGCGGGCTGGATATTGGTACCGATTGCTCCGCATACATTATCGAACAGGCCGATTGTCCTTTCAGACAGCGGGGAAGTAGCTATAGAAATAGTAGCAGGCAGGGACGCCAGTGCAAACTTTGACATGCAGTCGATGGCCAGCCTGATGCTGGGCGACCGGATCATTGTTCAGCGCTCTGACTACCAGATGCGGTTCTTGCACCCCAAGGGCTGGAGTTACTTTGACACGCTGCGCAAAAAACTGCACTGGAATGAAGGCGCGGTATGAACGCTTTGGAAGCCGCTAATTTATGGGCTTGAAAAGCATTTCGCTGCGCGACTTTGTAATTGTTCATTTGCTGGAGCTGGAACTGGCAAATGGCTTTACTGTGTTGACCGGCGAAACCGGTGCTGGCAAATCAATATTGATTGATGCCGTGCAGCTTGCCCTGGGTGCCCGTTCGGATGCAGGCGTGGTACGTGAAGGCGCGCAGCGCTGTGAGATCAGCGCTGAGTTCGACAGCCCACCGTCCATCGCAACCTGGCTCGATGAAGCCGGATTTTCCGTTGGTGACGCCCTGCTGCTCAGGCGCACGATAGATGCCCAGGGAAAAAGCCGCGCATGGATTAATGGCAGTGCAGCAACAGCGGCGCAATTGAGGGATGTTGGTGACAAGCTGGTAGACATTCACGGACAGCATGCCTGGCAAAGTCTGACCCGGCCTGATGCAGTTCGCGGGTTGCTGGACTCTTACGGCAGCGTCAACACCGAACAACTGTCCAAGCTTTGGCAGCTCTGGCGGCTGGCACAGAAATCTTTTCTGGACGCCAGCAGCGCGCAGGACAGCTTGCAGCGCGAGCGTGATCGCCTGGCCTGGCAAATTGGGGAGCTGGACAAGCTGGCTCCTGGCCTGGGTGAGTGGGAAGACCTCAATATCCAGCACAGCCGCCTGTCAAACGCGCAAACCTTGCGGGACAGCGTTCAAGCCGCGCTTCAAGCGTTGTCAGAGTCTGAGCAAAACGCTACCAGCCTGTTGGGCAAAGCACTGAATGAACTGCAAAGCCAATCGCATATTGAGCCGCAATTCAGCGCTCTGGTTGAGGTGCTGAACAGCGCACTGGCACAAACTGAAGATGCGGTGCATTCGCTGAACAGCTACGCCCGGCATGCCGAGCTGGAGCCGAAGCGTTTGAATGAACTCGATGAGCGCCTTGGCCTGTGGGTCAGTTTGGCGAGACGCTACAAGCGCCAGCCTGCTGACCTGCCCGAACTGCTGGCAAGCTGGCGTGCTGCGCTGCAAAAGCTGGACGAGGCGACTGACCTGGCACAGCTTGAGCAGCTTGAAAAGCAGGCGCACAGCAAATATCTTGAAGAAGCCAAAGGCATTACCAAACTTCGAGCCAAAGCTGCCCCTGCCCTGGCCAAAGCCATCACGCAAGCCATGCAGGGCCTGGGTATGCAGGGCGGCAAATTCGATGTGGTGCTCAATACATCGGAGCAACCCGCGCAGTACGGTCTGGAGCAGGCCGAATTTTTGGTTGCAGGCCACAGTGGTACCACACCGCGCCCGGTTGGCAAGGTGGCGTCAGGCGGCGAGCTGTCGCGCATAGCGCTGGCCATTGCAGTCACAACCAGCCAGCTTGGGCAGGCACAAACACTGATTTTTGACGAGGTTGATTCTGGCGTGGGTGGTGCTGTGGCTGAAACAGTGGGCCGCCTGATGAAGCAACTTGGCAAAGACCGTCAGGTGATGGCGGTGACGCATTTGCCGCAAGTTGCAGCATGCTCTGACCAACACCTGGTGGTGTCAAAGCTGACTGACAAAGGAAAGACGCAAAGCAGCGTTGCGCTGGTAACCGGCCAGGCGCGCGTGGCTGAAATTGGCCGGATGCTGGGCGGTGAAAAACTTTCAACCACCACCTTGGCGCATGCCAAAGAAATGCTTGGGCAATGACAACCACAACTGGGACGACCACTGAAATGCAGACGCCGATGGAAATTGTGCTGATTACCGGCATGTCGGGCTCAGGCAAGTCGGTTGCGCTGCATGCACTGGAAGACGCTGGTTATTACTGTGTTGACAATCTTCCGCCTGAGCTGCTGCCGTCTTTTGTAGCACTTGAGCAGCATCACAGAGCCAAAAAAGTGGCCATTGCGATGGATGTCCGCAGCGCAACGTCGCTGCCCCTGGTACCCAAACAACTGGCTCAACTGCGGGCGCGTGGCGTAGCAGTGCAATCGCTTTTTTTAGATGCCAGCACCGAAACGCTGCTGCGCAGGTTTTCAGAAACACGCCGGCTGCATCCGCTGTCGCGCATGGACGCGTCTGACCAGCACCGCGCACTGGTTGATGCCATTGAACTGGAGCGTGAACTGCTGGGCGACATGCGGGAGCAGTCGCATGTGCTGGACACCAGCATGATTCGTTCGTCGCAATTGCAGGGCTATGTCAAATCATTGATCTCAGCACAAGCCACACAAATAACGTTGGTGTTTCAATCATTTGCTTTCAAGCGCGGCGTACCGCTCGATGCTGACTACCTGTTTGATGTCCGCATGTTGCCCAATCCGCACTATGAAACTGCTTTGCGCGAACTGACTGGCAAAGACGAAGCAGTTATCAACTATTTGCGTTCACATTCTGAAGTCACCGACATGTTCAATGACATTGAAAAATTTATTCGTCACTGGTTGAAAGCGCTGATACGGGACCACCGCAGTTATGTCACCGTGGCCGTAGGATGTACCGGCGGCCAGCACAGGTCGGTGTATCTGGTAGAGGCGTTGGCGCAAAGCTTTGGGCAGAACTGGCAAACCCTCAAGCGGCATCGGGAGCTGGATGCCAGATGAATTTCGGTTGCTCAGACTGACTTTCGAGCAGCTTGCGAATCGGCGCAGGCAAACCCAATTGAGGCCATTCAATGCTTGAAAACCAGTGCCCTTTTGCATCCGGATCAATTGTTGGCATTGTTTGATTTGCAGAAAATCTGGCAATCAGCGGGCTCAGATGCATGTCTTTGTGCGTCAAGACATGCTTGAAAGTTTCTAACCGCCAAATGCGCGAACGGCTGCGGGCAGGCAAAAAATCCAATAACACCTCTTCGTTTTTAAAAACTGGCAGGCAATACAGCCCGCCCCAAATGCCGGTTGCAGGCCTGCGTTCAAGCCACACCGACCCATCAGGGCGCTGCGCCCACAACAGGCTCAGGTGCTCACAGCTGCGCTTGAGTTTTTTTGATTTGACCGGGTATTTCTCAGGATCGCCGTCAGAAAACCCCTGACACATGTTGTTAACAGGGCAAATCAGGCACTGCGGTTTGCGAGGGGTGCACACAGTGGCTCCCAAATCCATCACACCCTGGGTGTAGCGCGGCATGGACTGTGACAAATTTTTTTCGGGCAGCAGGCCAGTAGCCATCAGCCACAACTTTTTTTCATTTTTGCCAATTGCCAAATCATCGTCAAACCCCAGCACGCGCGTGAGTACGCGTTTGACATTGCCATCCAGAATGGCTACTTTTTCAGCAAAACAAAAAGAAGCAATGGCAGCAGCTGTCGATGGCCCGATGCCAGGCAAGGTTTTCAAAAGCTCAAATGACTTTGGAAAACTTCCGCCATGTGTCACCACCACGGCCTGTGCACACCGGTGCAGGTTTCTAGCCCGGCTGTAGTAGCCCAGGCCGCTCCACATGGCCAGTACATCGTCGAGCTCGGCATTGGCCAGATCAGCGACTGAGGGAAAGCGCTCTAAAAACCGCGCGTAATACCCCAAAACTGTGGTGACCTGGGTCTGCTGAAGCATGATTTCAGACAGCCAGACACGGTACGGGTCGCGGGTGCTTTGCCACGGCAGTCCGCTGCGGCCGTGGGTTCGCTGCCAGGAAACAATTTTTTGGGAAAAGCTGCTGTCTGTTGGGGCAGTTACAGATAAAAAAGGAAGCATCAATCCTTGCAGCCCAAGACTGCCAGCGTCAAATTATTACGTCGAGTAATTCAGCACGATGACTCACAGGTGCGCCAGGAGAAATGACCGAAACATTGGCTACCGGCGTGCCGGCCAGATGGGACGTCAACTCCGTCAGCTTGCTGTCAAGGGCATTGAGTGCACGCTCTTGTTCATTGATCTCCCCCATCCGATCGTCCAGACCAGAAGCGGCGCTCTGGATGCGTTCAATGGCCTCCAGACGACGGTCAAAATGGCGACGCCGCTCACGCAACTGCGAGTCCAGTTGAGCGGCAGCTGATTTGTTCCAGAGTTCAATCTCGCCCAATGCCGATTCGTAGATCACGCGCAGACGGGTTGAAAGTGCCCGAACCAGTCGCTCGGAAAAATCAGGCTGCGACAGCTTTAAAACGTTGGAAAGACCCAAATACTGCAAATGACCGCGTTCAATCAACATCAGATCATTTTCAAACCGTGCCAGTTCGGGTGCTTTCGGTGCCTGCAGCGAAAATCCAAATTCTGTATTGAGCTGGTTAAACGACGCGACCAGCATGCTGTGAATCGCAGTACTGGCTGTCTGCGCTTTTTGCAGGGTTGTTTGCAACCGCGAAAAGGTTTGGCCGTAGGCTTTTTTAACGCCAAACTTGATACCGGGCTGCTTTAAGCTGACGGTCAACTCAGCCAGTTGACTTTTCAATACAGGCGTTGCCAACAGGTTAAACAAATCCCGCAGCAGCTTGAGATGAACAGACCGGACGGCATGTATTTTCGAGCCGCTTGCACCAAACTCGGATTGCTCCCGCTCAATGCGGGTGCGCATATGTTTGATAACGGATGCGTTTTTGCCTTTAAGACTGCGCAATTCATCGGTCTGCTCGGTAATGTCGCGGCGACGAATATGAATGGAGCGGGCAGCTTCCAGGCGCAATTCACCAATGCCTGCTGCAACAGCCGAGCGCAGGATTTTTTGGCGCTTGCCCATGATGCCTTCAGCCAACGCCAATTCGAGATTGGGCAGGCAGCTGGCCTGCAGCAATGCATCGTCTCTGGTAACTTTTGCTACCAGGCCTTTTTGAGCAGAAACCGGAATCACCTGCGCAACTGGCAGGTTCAAAATTTCGGCGGAGCTGGTGCGCTGGCGGTCAATCTGGGCTTTGACCTGCTCCGGTGTACTCAACGCATCCCACAGAGTGTCGATTTTGTTAAGCACCACCAATCGCGAAATATTTTCATCTTCGCCAGTGATCAAATGTTCGCGCCAGATTGCCAGGTCAGATTTGGTCACGCCCGTATCAGCCGCCAAAATAAATACCACTGCGTGGGCTTGCGGGATCAGGCTGACCGTCAGTTCAGGCTCTGCACCGATTGCATTCAAGCCTGGCGTGTCCAGAATGACCAGGCCCTGCTTTAAAAGTGGATGGGCAATGTTGATCAGTGCATGCCGCCACTTGGGCACTTCAATCAGACCATCGCTTCCCACCAGCGGGTTATCGTCAATGTTCTCATCATGCCAAAAACCAAGAGCTCTGGCATCGTCTTTGGTGACATGACGCACTTCCGCAACTTTTTCCAGAGCTTGTGCCAGCTGAGCTGGGTCATTTACATCCAGGTCAACCCGCGTCCACTTTTCAGGCACAGCCCGCCACTCCATCAGCGCCTGGGTTTGCAGGCGGGTCTCGATTGGCAGCAACCTCAAACACGGCACTACATCTGCGTCATACCCCAACTCTGTCGGGCACATGGTGGTGCGCCCAGCACTTGCCGGCATGATGCGCCGGCCGTAGCCCGCAAAAAATATCGCGTTGATCAGCTCGGATTTGCCACGCGAAAATTCAGCGACAAAAGCCACCATGACCTTGTCAGACCGCATTTGCCCTTCAAGCCGGCGCAGCCGTTCTTCAACCGCCGCATTGAGCAGATCATGGCCGCGCATCCACTCGGCCAGCAGTTTAAGCCGCAAGGCAAATTCACGCCGCCAGACACCGTGCTGGTCAAATTGTTCGTTAAAAGACATATCGAACCATCGTTTTCATCATTCAATATAGCACTGCCGGTTGCAACGAGCCACCGCTTGAAACAGAGGTCACGGCTTTTGGCATTTTGGGCAGTAAAACGTTGACCTTTGACCCTGGCGAATACTTTTGACGGGATGTGCGCAAACCTTGCACGGCAAACCTGCCCTGTCGTACACCATCGCCTCCAATTGAAAATAACCGGCCTGACCTTCTGCGTTTGAAAAATCTTTCAAGGTACTGCCGCCCTTGGCCACGGCGCGCGCCAATACCTGGCCAATAGCGCTGTGCAGGCGCGCCATGCGCGGCTTGCTGATGCGTGCAGCGCTGGTCGTTGGCCGGATACCGGCCAAAAAAAGCGTTTCAGAAGCATAAATGTTCCCGACGCCCACAACGATATCCCCTGCCAGCAACACCTGTTTGATGGCAGCTTTTCTGAGTTTCAAGCTGGCACAAAAAGCAGCCACATCGAAGCTGCCCCCCAACGGCTCAACACCCAGATGCCCCAGCAATTTGCGTGCTGGCGCGTCGTCTTCATGCAAAGCAAATACCACCGCACCAAAGCGGCGCGGATCGTTCAGGCGCAAGGTGCCCCGGCTGGTCAGCATTTCAAAGTGGTCATGCTTTCCGGGTGGCGGCAAATCGCTGGCAAAACTGATGCTGCCCGACATGCCCAGATGCACCAGCAGCAAGCCCCCGCTTAGGTCAATCAACAGATATTTGCCGCGCCTGCGCACCGCGTGAACTGTCTGGCCATGCAGGTCACTGGTCTGGCAACCCAGCGGCCACCGGAGTGCTTTGCCGATGAATGCGGTGGTGATTTCAGCGCCTGCAATGCGGTGCGCAAAACTAAGGCGGGTTACTTCTACTTCGGGCAGTTCAGGCATGGGAAAAGTGCAATCGATTGGTTGTATCACGCATGGGGCAAGCATCAATTATCATGTCCGGATGAAGAAAATACTGATGGGCGTTTTTTGCAGCTTGTGTCTGGGCATATCGCCAGTTTGGGCTCAAAGCAATGCTCCTGCCGCCAAGCCTGCGAACGATTTGGCAGCAGCTGCGCAAACTCCAGCGCCGCCGACCTCAGGACTTGACGCCGAGTTGTTTTATCGATTGCTGATTGGTGAAATCACGGCTCGCGATGGCGATCCGGCGGCAGGCTTTGCCTTGATGCTGGATTCAGCCAGAAGAACCAACAATGCAAGCCTGTACCAGCGTGCTGTAGAAATGGCTTTGCAGTCGCGCTCAGGCGATGCAGCCCTGCAAGCAGCAACCGCCTGGCAACTGGCGCTGCCCAATTCACGGGAAGCACACCGTTATGCACTGCAAATACTGATTGCGTTAAACCGCATTCAGGAAACGCTGGAGCCATTGAAGAAAACCATTGATCTGGCTGCTGCCAGTGATCGCGTTGCAGCCATTTCAGCGGTTCCCAGAGCGTACACCCGGGTCAGCGACAAAAAACTCGCCAGTACCGTGATTGAAACTGCTTTAAGTGCCTACGTTGGCAACCCTGCGACTGCAGCTGCTGCATGGACCACCATAGGGCGCACTCGCCTTGCCGCCGGTGATATGCCAGGCGCCCTGAATGCAGCCCAAAAAGGACACGAAGCCGACATCAAAGCTGAAGGCCCCATTTTTGTTGTCCTTGAATTGATGAGCCCCAAGATTCCGGCAGCAGAAGCTCTGGTTAAAAAATATCTGGCCAGCAATCCGAAACCTGCACCTGAAGTGCGCATGGCTTTTGCAAGAGCTTTGCTGGATGCGCAGCGCTATGGTGAAGCCAGCACCCAGGTGCAAACAGTCACCCGGGACAAGCCTGAGTTTTCACCTGCCTGGCTGGTGCTTGGGTCACTTCAATTGCAAGACAACCAGCTGGCGCCAGCGCAGGCTTCGTTTGAGAGATATGTGGCTCTGGACGCTTCCTCAAATCAGCAACGTGACGCCGGCGAGCCTGACCGGGGTTTGACCCAGGCTTATTTGTCGTTGGCGCAAATCAGCGAAAAGCGCAAGGATTTCGCAGCAGCTGATGCATGGCTGAATAAAATTGATAACTCTGCTGACATGCTGCAAGCCCAAACCCGACGGGCTTCCATCCTGGCCAGTCGCGGCCAGCTGCCTGAAGCCCGTCAGCTGATTCGCGGCTTGCCCGAGCGCAATGCGGGCGATGCCCGCCTGAAGCTGCTGGCCGAGGTTGGTTTGCTGCGTGATTTAAAACAGCATCAGGCGGCGTACGACCTGCTGGCTCAGGCGACAAAAGCCGATCCCAAAGAAACTGATTTGCTGTATGACCAGGCCATGCTGGCTGAAAAACTAAACCAGTTGCCCGAGATGGAACGCTTGCTGCGCCGCGTCATTGAGGTCAAGCCCGATGCCTACAACGCGTACAACGCCCTTGGCTACTCTTTTGCCGAACGCAATATGCGCTTGCCGGAAGCCAAACAACTGATTTTGAAAGCGCTGGAATTTGTGCCCAACGATCCATTCATTCGCGACAGTCTGGCGTGGGTGGAATTTCGCATGGGCAACCTGGCTGAATCTGCCAGGATTTTTGCCGATGCCTTCAAATCCAAACCGGATGCCGAAATTGCCGCGCATTACGGCGAGGTGCTGTGGGCGCTGGGTCAGCGTGACAAGGCGCTGGCGGTCTGGCGCGAAGGCCAACTGCTGAACCCTGAAAACGATACGCTGGTGGAAACCTTGAAGCGCCTGAAGGTCAGGCTCTGAGCCACGGCATGAAAAACCGCCCTTTGCTGGCAGGCCTGTTGGCTGCTATGTTTTTAATAGCTGGTTGCGCGGTAAAACCCAAGGCTACAGGCATAAATGATGCTCAAAATGAGCCTCAAGCCACCGTTTTGCAGGCATATTGGGCAGGCCGCATCAGCCTGCAAGTGCAAAGCGAGCCGCCACAGGCTTTTTTTGCAGCATTTGAGCTGAAAGGCCGCGCTGAACAGGGCGAGCTGGCACTGATCAGTCCATTGGGCAGCATCCTGGCAGTCATGCGCTGGAGTCCGGCTGAAGCTACCTTGTTGCAAGGTGGTAACGCTACCAGTTTTGCGTCTACTGATGCCCTTTTGTTGCACGCAACCGGGGCCGCGTTGCCACTGTCAGCGCTGTTTGACTGGCTGGCAGATAAAAATACACCAGTAGCAGGCTGGCAGGCTGATTTATCGGACTTGAACAATGGCCGCATCACAGCGGTACGAACAGTTCCAGCCCCACAAACCAATTTGCGCATCGTGCTGGACAGGTGACCGTGAGCAACTGGGGATGAAAGCCATTTACGACGTTCCTGCGCCAGCAAAATTGAATCTTTTTTTGCACATCACAGGTCGGCGGCCTGATGGTTACCACCTGATCGAATCGGTATTCATGCTGATTGACTGGTGCGACACACTGCATTTTGAATTGCGGCGTGACGGCCTTGTAACCAGAGCTGACATGAACGTGTCTGAAGCGGACATTTTGCTGGCTGAAGCACTCCCTGCTGAAGATCTGTGCGTGCGGGCCGCCAAAGCGTTGCAGCGTGCCAGCGGCACCACACTGGGTGTGCACATCAGCCTTGAAAAACGCATTCCGTCGCAAGCGGGCATGGGCGGTGGCTCATCCGATGCAGCAAGCTGTTTGCTGGCTTTGCAGCGGCTGTGGGGCGTTCAACTGCCGCGCGACCAATTGTTGGCAGTTGCCTTGAGCCTGGGCGCGGATGTGCCGTTTTTTCTGTCAGGTGGCAATGCGTGGGTTCACGGCGTGGGAGAGCAGATCACACCCATTGATCTGCCCACCGCTGATTTTTTGGTTGTCAAACCGCCACTTGGACTGTCTACGCCTGCAATTTTTGCGTCGCCCGGGCTTAAACGCGATACGGAGACTGCTACAATCGAAGGCTTTGCTGCACACGACAAACCGGGAGTTTTTGGGTTTGGACGCAACGATTTGCAACCAGTGGCACAAGAGTTTTGTCCGCAGATTGGTCAGTCACTGGACTGGTTGTCCGGGTTGCAACTTAAAGGCCGAATGACTGGTTCGGGTAGCGCAGTGTTTGCTTATTTGCCGCAGGAAGTGGATTATTCAGGTCATTCAAATGGCTGGAATGTTCGCAAATGCAGGAATTTGCAAGTCCATCCGTTAGCTGGTTGGTAGCAAGAAAATTGGTTATGGGTTGGTTGTTTGGCAGTTAAATGGCAAACAATTGTCCCGTGTAGGGGTGTCGCCAAGTTGGTTAAGGCACCGGATTTTGATTCCGGCATTCGCAGGTTCGACTCCTTCCACCCCTGCCAAAATTT
>JAYUVG010000205.1:0-7962 GCA_043754255.1 Polaromonas sp.
GGGGTTATGTTTCCCCCCCCCCCCCCCCCCGAATCCTGGTCCGGGGCAAGCTCTTCAGGGCCGGGATGACAAGCGCTGAGTAGTTACCTCAAATGCCGATGTGAAGCGATAACTCTGGTTTGTTAATGGCGGTATGGCCCTGGCAGTGGGAACCAATTGCCAGGTCAGCGCACGAACCCACCGACAATCAATGTGTTTTAAAAAAAATGGAAATTTGATGTTGTTAAAGTTTTTTGACCAGCCGCGCAAAGTCTTGGCGCTGATTTGCGCCGCCTCTGTTGCCATGCTGGCGTTTGGTTTGTATTTGCAGCACGTTGTGGGGCTGGAGCCGTGCCCGATGTGCATCGTGCAGCGGTACGCGCTTACTCTGGTGGCAATCGTTGCTGGATTGACGGCTTTTGGGCAGCGCAAAGGCTTGCTGGCTACAGGCGCGGGCTTGATGGCGGTGCTCTCAAGTGCAGGTGCTTTTGTGGCTGCGCGGCAGAGCTTTTTGCAATGGTATCCGCCTGAGATTGCCAGCTGCGGGCGCGATTTGTACGGGATGATTGAAACCTTTCCACTCAAGCGCGCTATTCCGATGATTTTTAAGGGCAGCGGCGACTGCACCAAAATTGACTGGACGTTTTTGGGCTTGTCGATTGCCAACTGGTCGTTTTTGTGTTTTGTGTTGATTGCCGCAACAGGCTTGTTGCTGCTTGTCCGGCAGATGAAAAGGTAAATTTCCTGCTGCTTTTTACCCTGGCTGCTCGGGTAACATTGAATGTTGTGATTTTTAGTGCGTCTTGCCTGCCAAGTGCCACCAGCGAACACACCTCAATCCTTCACTAAATTAATCTGATAAACGGGTTGCCTTTTGCGTCTTAATTCCATCAAGCTGTCGGGCTTCAAGTCGTTTGCCGAGCCGACCAATTTTGTGCTGCCTGGCCAGCTGGTAGGCGTGGTCGGGCCCAATGGTTGCGGCAAGTCCAACATCATGGACGCGGTGCGCTGGGTGCTTGGTGAAAGCAAGGCGTCTGAGCTGCGCGGCGAGTCGATGCAGGACGTGATTTTTAACGGCACCACCACCCGCAAGCCCGCCAGCCGCTCCAGCGTTGAGCTGGTATTTGACAACGCCGACCACCGGGCTGGTGGCCAGTGGGGCCAGTTTGTCGAGATTGCTGTCAAGCGCGTGCTGACGCGCGACGGCACATCGAGCTACTACATCAACAACCAGCCAGTGCGCCGCCGCGATGTGCAGGACGTGTTTTTGGGCACCGGCCTGGGGCCGCGAGCCTACGCCATCATTGGCCAGGGCACGATTAGCCGCATCATTGAATCAAAGCCTGAAGAACTGCGGCTGTTTCTGGAGGAAGCCGCTGGCGTGTCCAAATACAAAGAGCGCCGCCGCGAAACCGCCAACCGCCTCGAAGGCACGCGCGAAAACCTGACCCGGGTTGAAGACATTTTGCGAGAGCTGAATGCCAACCTGGAGCGACTGGAAAAGCAGGCCGAAGTTGCCAAGCGCTACAACGACCTGCAGTCAAGCGGCACGCTCAAGCAGCAGCAGCTGTGGTTTTTAAAGCGTTTTGATGCAGCGGCCGACCAGGCCAAAGTCAAAGAGGGCGCTGAAAAAGCCATCAACGAACTGGAAAGCCGTGTGGCCGATGTTCGCCACATAGAAGCTGACCTCGAAACCATTCGCCAGGCGCACTATGCGGCGGGCGACCACGTCAACCAGTCGCAAGGCAAGCTGTACGAAGCCAGCAGTGAAGTCGGCAGGCTGGAAGCTGAAATCCGTTTTGTCGTCGATGGCCGGATTCGGGTGGAGCAGCGGCTGGCGCAGCTCAAAGAGCAGACCGCGCAGTGGGCCATGCGCAAGGACGATGCGGCTGTTGAAGGCGAACGGCTAGCTGGTGAGGCAGTGCAAAGTGAAGAAACTACCGAACTGCTGACCGCCCAAAACGAAGAGCAACATACGCAGATGCCTGCACTTGAAGAAGCCCTGCGCAGCGCCCAGGCCAAGGCCAACGAGCAGCGGGGCGGCGTCACGCAAATTCAGCAGCAGATTCAAGTGTTGGCGGCTGACCAGCGCAGCATTGCCGAACAGTCGCGCGCCTTAAGCTTGCGGCTTGAAAAACTGACCACGGATCGCAATGGCCTGAACGCTCCTGACGAAGCCAAGCTGGCCCAATTAACCAGCCAGTTTGAAGCTGCGCAGCAATCGCAACAAGAAGCCGACGCGCGTTTGCATGAGCTGACAGACAGCGTGCCGCAGCTCGATGAAGACCGCCGTGCAAAACAAAGTGCAGTCAATACCGAATCTGCCAAACGCTCTGATCTGTCGGCCAGACTGGACGCGCTAAAGGCGCTGCAAGAAAAAGTCAAAACCGACGGCAAGCTCAAACCCTGGCTGGCAAAGCATGGCTTGGACGGTTTGCAGGGCTTGTGGAGCCGCATTCATATTGAGCCAGGCTGGGAGAACGCGCTGGAAGCTGCGCTCAGGGAGCGGCTGGGTGCACTTGAAGTGTCCAGGCTGGAGATGGTGCGCGGCTTTGCGGGCACTGACGGCAAGGGCATACCGCCTGCCAAGTTGTCGTTTTACACACCGCCCGCAGGCGGCGCGCCAGCTGCATCCAGTAACGCCACTGGCTTGAAGCCTCTGGCAGATTTGCTGCGTTTGAACGACGCTGGCCAGTCAGCGTTGCTGGCCGATTGGCTGCATGGTGACTACACGGCAGGCAGCCTGGACGATGCGTTGAACGCGCGCGCCAGGCTTGCAGCTGGCGAGGTGATCTACACCAAAAGCGGCCACGCGGTGACGCAGCACAGCGTCAGCTTTTATGCGCAAGACTCTGAGCAGGCTGGCCTTCTGGGCCGTGCGCAAGACATTGAAAATCTGGACAAGCAGCTCAGGGCGCAGGCGCTGATCAGCGACGAGACACGCAGCGCTTTGGTGCGGGCAGAAGCGGCCTATGCCGACGCCGCGCAGCGCCTTGCCACCACCCGGCGCGAAGCCGCGATTGGCCAAAGCCGCGCGCACGAGCTGCAGGTTGACGTGTTGCGCCTGACACAGCTGGCCGCGCAAACCAAAGCCCGCAGTGAGCAGATTGAACTGGACAGGAGCGAGACTGAAGCGCAACTGGACGACCTGCAGGAGCGCAAAGTCGCCTGTGAAGGCCGCTTTGAAGAGCTTGACATGCAGCTGGCCGACAGCCAGGAGCGGCACGCGCAGCTGGACGACCGGGTGATTGAAGGCGGGCGCAAACTCAATGAGGCGCGTGAGCAGCAGCGGGCACTTGAGCGCAAGCTGCAGGAAGCGCAATTTGCGTTGCGGGCATTGACAGCCAGGCGCGAAGAACTGGCCCGGTCCATTCAGATTGCCGCGCAGCAGGCCGACACGATTGCGCAGGACGAACTGCGCGCCGTGGACGAGCTTTCGCGCCTGACCGATGCGGCTGCGCAAGCCGGATTGCAGGCTGCGCTGGGCGTAAAGCTTGAGCGCGAAGCCGACCTGGGTGCCAGGCGCAGCCAGTACGACGACCTGACCACCAAGCTGCGCGCCAGCGACGAGCGCCGATTGAGCCTGGAGCGTGAGTTGGATCCGCTGCGCCAGCGCATCACCGAGTTCCAGTTGAAAGAACAAGCTGCCCGCCTGGGCTTTGAGCAATACGAGCAATTGTTGGTCGATGCACAGGCCGATATGGAAGCGCTGGCGCTGTCGATCAAAGACGGCAACGTGAAAATTGCCGGCATGCAGGGCGAGATTGACCGCATCAACCGCGACATCGCATCGCTTGGCGCGGTAAATTTGGCTGCGCTCAGCGAGCTGACTACAGCCAGTGAACGAAAGCAGTTTTTAGACGCGCAATCGGCTGATTTGAACGAAGCGATGGCCACACTGGAAGACGCGATCAAGAAAATCGACGCTGAAACGCGTGACTTGCTCAGCAGCACTTTTGACAAGGTCAACGAGCAATTTGGCCGCATGTTCCCCGAGCTGTTTGGCGGCGGCAATGCACAACTGAAAATGACGGGCGAAGAGATTCTGGACTCGGGCGTGCAGGTCATTGCGCAGCCACCAGGCAAGAAAAACCAGAGCATTGCACTGCTGTCGGGTGGTGAAAAAGCGCTGACAGCCATTGCTCTGGTATTTGCGATTTTTCAATTGAACCCCGCACCGTTTTGTTTGCTTGATGAGGTTGATGCGCCGCTGGACGATGCCAATACCGAGCGCTATGCCAAGCTGGTGAAATCGATGAGCAAACAAACGCAATTTTTGTTCATCAGCCACAACAAGATTGCCATGGAAATGGCTGAGCAACTGATAGGCGTGACCATGCAGGAGCAGGGCGTGTCGCGCATTGTGGCCGTCGATATGGAAGCCGCGCTGGGCTTTGCAGAAGCTGCCTGAAATGAACACACACCATGAGTAATTTGCAAATAGGTTTGGCGATTGCAGGCGGCCTGATATTGGCCGCCGTGGTAGCGCATGGCGCCTGGTCAGCCCGCAAAAATCAGCCCAAACTGGCTACTGCGGAAGTTGCTGCTGATGACCCGCTGGTGCAAACCGTCAATGGCGATCCGGTAGAGCGGCAAGAACCCAGCTTTGATGGCGATACGGTCTCAGGCGCAGCAAACACTTTTGCGCTGTTGCCAAGCCTGGAGAAAAAACCCGGCCTGGACGCGCTGATTGATGTGCTTGCCACGGTTGCCATTGACGGCGTGGTGTCTGGCGAGGCCGCCCTGGCAGCCATGCCTGCCACGCGGCGCGCGGGCAGCAAACCCTATGGCGTTGAAGGCATGAACATTGCATCTGCCCAGTGGGAGTTGCCTGCTGCGGGCCAACGCTACAGCGCGTTTCAGTGTGGCGTGCAATTGGCCAACCGGCTGGGCGCGCTGAACCAGATTGAGTATTCAGAATTTGTCATGAAAACTCAAGGATTTGCAGATGCCATCAATGGTGAACCAGAGTTTCCCGACATGCTGGAAGAAGTCGCGCGCGCCAGGGAGCTGGACCAGTTTGCCAGCGCGCACGATGCACAGCTGGGCTTCACTCTGCGGGCTACCCACACTGCATGGAGCCCCGGCTATGTGGCGCAAAACGCGGCCAAGCTGGGTTTTGTAGCCGGTTCTATTCCGGGCCGCATGGTGTTGCCCGCCACTGAACGAGGCGCTGCTCCGTTGCTAGGCTTGTCTTTTGACACCCAGGCCGCGATGGCCGAAGACCCGGAGCAAACTGCATTGCGCGAGGTGACGTTGTCGCTTGATGTGCCGCAAGTTGCGCGTGACGAGCAGCCCTTTGCGCGCATGCGTGAAACAGCTGCTGCGCTGGCCAGCAGCATGGGCGGTGTGGTGATGGACGACAACGGCAACGCAATAGCCCCTGTTGCCATGGACGTGATTGCCAGCGAGCTGGAACAGCTGTACGACACGCTCGATGCACGCGATTTGTCGGCGGGTTCTGTGCTGGCACGGCGACTTTTCAGCTAGCAGATGACACGCGTCCAGGAGCTTGCCCAGCAGCTGCACGCCCACGCTTACAGCTACTACGTGCTGGACGAGCCAACGATTCCCGATGCGGAGTACGACAGGCTATTCAAGGAGCTACAGGCGCTTGAAGCGCAGCACCCCGAGTTACTGACACCCGATTCACCGACCCAGCGCGTGGGCGGCAAAGCATTGAGCCAGTTCGCCAGCGTTCGCCATAAAGTGCCGATGCTCAGCATTCGCACTGAGACAGATACTGAGGCCACTGGCGCGCAAAACTTTGACAATCGCGTTCGCAAAGAACTGGGTTTGACTGAAGAAGATCCGCCGGTTGAATACGTGGCTGAACTTAAATTTGACGGCCTGGCGATGAGCCTGCGTTATGAAAACGGCGTGCTGGTGCAGGCTGCCACGCGCGGCGATGGTGAGACGGGCGAGGATGTGACGCAGAACATTCGAACGATCAAACAAATCCCATTGCGCTTGCACCCTCACCCCAGCCCTCTCCCGGAGGGAGAGGGGGCCAACCCCTCTGTTTCCCCGCTTGTCTCCCTCTCCTCCCGGGAGAGGGCAGGGGTGAGGGCATCCCCGATCCCGGCAGTCCTCGAAGTCCGCGGCGAAGTCTACATGCGCCGGGACGACTTTGAAGCCCTGAACGAACGCCAGCGCGCCAAAATTGCCCAGGGCATCAAAGGTGAAAAAACCTTTGTTAATCCACGCAACGCAGCTGCTGGTGCAGTCAGGCAACTAGACCCAGCCATTGCCGCCCAACGCCCTTTGAGTTTTTTCGCCTATGGCCTGGGCGAGATCACTCCGCCTGCAGACGGTGGC
Organism: Polaromonas sp.; assembly: GCA_043754255.1. Classification (GTDB taxonomy): domain Bacteria; phylum Pseudomonadota; class Gammaproteobacteria; order Burkholderiales; family Burkholderiaceae_C; genus Polaromonas. The sequence continues at coordinate 6,298 of JAYUVG010000205.1, forward strand.
CCGGCATTTGCGACCCATTTTGAGCTGCTTCAGGCCCTAAAATTATGGGGTTTTCCGGTTGCAGCCCAGACAAAATGCGCGCAAGCAGCTCCTGAATTGATAGCATATCACCAGCATATCGGGCAACTGCGTGACAGCCTGCCGTTTGATATTGACGGTGTGGTTTACAAAGTCAACAGCTTGGGCCTGCAAAGGCAACTCGGTTTTGTCACCCGTGAGCCGCGCTGGGCGGTTGCCCACAAGTACCCGGCGCAAGAGCAACTGACCACCGTCCTTAGCATTGATGTGCAGGTTGGCCGCACTGGCAAATTGACGCCCGTGGCCAAGCTGGCGCCAGTGTTTGTTGGCGGCGTCACGGTGACCAACGCGACGCTGCACAACGAAGATGAAGCGCGGCGCAAAGATGTGCGGGTGGGTGACACCGTGGTGGTCAGGCGGGCCGGTGATGTGATTCCTGAAGTTGTAAGCGTCGTGATCGACAAGCGGGTGGCTGATGCCGAAATATTTACCATGCCGCGCAGTTGCCCGGTGTGCGCCTCCAGCGCCGTGCGCGAAGAGGGGGAGGCTGATTACCGCTGCACAGGAGGCCTGTTTTGCGGCGCGCAGCGCAAAGAAGCCATCCTGCATTTTGCGCATCGGCGTGCGGTGGAAGTCGATGGCCTGGGCGACAAACTGGTCGAACAAATGGTCGATGCCAACATCATTCGTACATTGCCTGACTTGTACAAACTGGGCTTGGTAGCGCTGGCCAGTCTGGACCGCATGGCTGGCAAATCAGCAGCCAATTTGCTGGCTGCCATTGAGGCGTCCAAGCAAACGACATTGCCCCGGTTTGTATTCGGTTTGGGTATCCGCCATGTGGGCGAGGCCACTGCCAAAGAGCTTGCCAAGCATTTTGGCAAGCTGGACGCCATCATGGATGCGAGCGAAGAGCAACTGCTGACGGTCAGCGACGTTGGCCCTATCGTCGCCAAAAGCCTGCGGACTTTTTTTGACCAGCCGCATAACCGTGAAGTGGTGGAGCAATTGCGCGCTTGCGGTGTGACGTGGGAGGAATCGGAAGTGGGCGAATCCACAGCGGTAACGCCCAGGCCACTGACAGGCAAAACCTTCGTCATCACCGGAACGTTACCCACTTTGAGCCGCGACCAGGCCAAAGACCTGCTGGAGGCGGCGGGTGCCAAAGTGGCTGGCAGCGTCAGTAAAAAAACTGATTATTTGCTGGCCGGAAGCGAGGCGGGCAGCAAGCTGGACAAGGCGCGCGAATTGGGTGTGGCGGTAATTGATGAAGCCGCATTGACCGATTTGCTTCAAGTTTGATATCATTACGATATCAAAAAGGATTGCGTCATGACTGCTATTGTTCCATCCCCGTCCGACGCGCTGCTTATGCGCTTTCAGCCTAACGACACCGCCACCAAAATTTCACGCGCCACGCTTGCCAAACTGGCCAAGCAACTAGGCTACCAGCGCGAGTCTGAGGTGTTGCATTACGCTGCATTGAAGTTGGCCAGCGAGGTGCTACCAACCTATGAGCGAGATGATGGCTTGTTGACAGAAAACCAGCTTGCTGCCATTAGAAAAGTTTCACCTGCGGGCAGGTACACATCGATCGCTTCAAGCCTCTTTGATTGATGGCGCTCTGGTGGCCTGAACCAACGGCGG
>JAYUVG010000206.1:0-11727 GCA_043754255.1 Polaromonas sp.
GCGCTGGCGCCAGCCATGCTGGTACCGCTGGCGCTGGCTTTTTCGTGGCGAGTGGCGCTGATGGCGGCGGGCGCTTTTGTATTTGTGGCGCAACCGCCAGCTCCAGCCTGTGGCGATTCACCACAATCAGCGCCAGCACCACAAATACAAAAGCGCCCGCCGCCATCAGCGCCACTCGCCACGAAAAAGCCAGCGCCAGCGGTACCAGCATGGCTGGCGCCAGCGCCCAGCCCAGGCTGCCCGTAATGCCGTGAAAGCTGTAAGCATGGCCCAGGCGCTGGCTGCTGACTTTGCGGTTCAGCAATGTGTAGTTGACCGGGTGAAAAACGCCATTTCCCATGCCGCCAACGACTGCTGCGCCTGCGAGCATCCAGTATTGGGTAGCGAATGCATAGCCAAAAGCAGCACAGCCAATCAAGGCCAGGCCTGCAAACAAAACCGGGCGAGGGCCAAACTTGTCAACCACAAAACCCGACGCGGCCTGCACCGCACATGACACGACAAAAAACACCGTCATCAAAAACCCCAGCTGCGCATAGCTGACGTTGAATTCAGTTTTCAACCAGGGGAACAAGGGAGCTAGCAGCAGCTGGCTGAAGTGGCTGATCAGGTGCGCCATACCGACCAGGCCAATCACGTGGGCGTCTTGCCGCAAAGGCACAGCGTCAGGTGAATTCAGCGTAGTTGAGGTGTTCATGTATTCAATCGTAATCTCAAGCAGAAATGTTGGAGCAGGCAACAGTTCCCTGGCAGTTTATTTCTAACTTGAAACATTTCCAGAAGTACCTGTTTAATGTCATCTCATAGTAAAACTGGCCTGTAGCCCAGGTAAAATACGCGCAAGCAGCTCACTTTTATATAGCAATCAGGTTGATCTTGCGGCTGCCGTCAACTCAGCCTCCTGCAGCGTCCGCCACATGACTTTGCCAGAGCCGCTTTTGGGCAGGGCATCGACAAACTGCACCACACGCGGGTATTTGTAGGCTGCCATGTTGTCTTTGCACCAGGCAATGATCTCTTGTTCAGTCACCTGTCCCTTGAATGCAGCACGCAGCGCTACCACCGCCTTGACTGATTCGCCGCGGTACGCGTCGATGGTTGAAATAATGCAGGCTTCCTGAATCGCCGGATGCCTGAACATCAGTGCCTCCACCTCTGCCGGCCAGACTTTAAAACCCGATGCGTTGATCATGCGTTTGAGGCGGTCAGTGATAAAGAAATACCCTTCCTCGTCAACCCGCCCCAAGTCACCTGAGCGAAAAAACCGCTTGCCGTCCAGCTCGATAAACGCATCTGCGGTAGCGTCAGGCCGCTTCCAGTAGCCGCTGAAAATCTGCGGGCCGCTCATGATGATTTCGCCTTGCTCGCCTTGCGCTACTTCTTTCAAAGTTAACGGGTCAATCACGCGGGCATCGACACTGATGAACGGCACGCCGAGGCACTGCTGCTTGCATCGGTCGTGCGGGTTGCTGTGAGACGGCGCGGCGGTTTCTGTCAGGCCATAGCCTTCGGCGTAATGGAGGCCATAACTTTCAAACAAGCGCTGCGCCACCGCTTGCGGCATTGCTGCTCCACCACCGCCGATATACACCAGACTGCTGACATCGAAGTTCTCGAAGTTGGGGCTGGCCAACAGGTCAATCACCATGGTCGGGATGTTCGTCCAGTGCGTGACGCGCCAACGCGAAATGAGATGCCCGGCAAGCTCGCGATCCCAGCGCGGCATGATGACCAGTGTGGTGCCGCCGTACATTGATGCATGCATCACAGACACCATGCCGGTGATGTGAAACATCGGCACGACCGACAAAATCACATGTTCAAAATTGGTGCTGCCCCACAGCGCCGTGGCCACCGCGTTGTGCATGATGCTGGCATGTGTGTGCATGCAGCCTTTGGGCAGACCCGTGGTGCCGCTGGTGTACGGCAGCACGGCCAGGTCTTGCGGGGTAGCGGTGTGTGCAGGCAAATCAGCCAGGCCACTTGAAGAGCTTGCCAGCGCGTCAGCCCAGCTCATCACTGTGCCACTTTGCATGGCAGGCAATTCATGCTGTGTGCCCAGCCACTGGGCCCAGGCTTCAGGCATGGCTGCGTCTGGTGCTGACAGGTCAAAAGCATCGCTGTAATGGGTAACGATCAGATGGCTCAATTGCTCAGCGGGCGCTAGTTGCGCATTGGCTTTGACCAGCTCGCCTGCCAGGTCAGCCGAGGTAATGGCAACCTTTGCGTCCGGGTCAAGGATGTAGTGTTTTAGCTCCTCGGCCCGGTTCATCGGGTTGACGGGCACGACCACCGCGTTGGCCCGCAAAATGGCAAAGTGGGCAATCACCCACTGCGGGCAATTTTGCAGGTTCAACACCACCCGGGCGCCTTTTTTAACGCCCATGCGAGCCAGAGTTGCCGCCAGTGCTTCAGCCTGCAGCAACACGTCCCGGTAGGTAAATATGCGGTCAAAAAACACCAGTGCAGGCTTGTCAGGAAAGCGCAGCGCGTTTACTTCCAGGTTGTGCCAGAGTGAGGTGGCAGGCGGCGTGATGCAGCGTGGCAAGCGCTTGGGCCAGATGGCGTAATGGCGTTGGTGCGGTAAGTTAGTGGGCATAAAAAAGGGCACAAATGAAGATGAGGAACGCTGGAAGTTATGACTAGCCTACCCTGAGTTGGTCAGGACTGCATTGGGGAAGCTCCTGATGAAAAGGACGTTTGGTTCTCCAGACCCACAACGGCTACGGTGCAACTCCCTCCGCGAATGTCCCCCGAGCCTTTGGCTCTCCTCCTTGATTTCGCTGCGGGAGACGCACCGTATCCGTTGCTTGACAGTGTGTTGGCAGCACGCTCTTGAACACGCAAGCCGCAACGAATATGACCCCTTCCCTGCAAGACTGATACACATTGGCAAGCCTGAGAATGCACAGCGCGCTATTACACTAGACGATTGCCTAGAAAAGGGCTTTTTTTAAGTGAATCCCGTGAATTTTTCTGCAACCGTTTCGCACCATTTATCCAGACGCGCAACACTGGCCCTCGGGCTGGGGTTGATACCAGCTTTACCAACTCGGGCTCAGGGTGTTGCGACGTCCCTTCCCTCGCCAATTACCTCGCCGGTTTTTGTGCTCAATTCGCTTGATGCCAGCGTCAGTGTGATTGACCCCACCACCTGGACAGAGACCAAACGCATCGCCACTGGCAAAGAGCCGCATCACCTTTATTTGACGCCGGATGAGAAGTCGCTGATTGTGGCCAATGCGTTCTCAGATTCCCTGACGTTTATTGACCCCAAAACCGCTGAAGTGCAGCGCACCATACGCGGAATCATTGACCCGTATCACCTGCGGTTTTCGCCCGACATGAAGTGGTTTGTCACCGCGGCCAACCGGCTCAACCATATCGACGTTTACCGCTGGGACGGCACCGGCATCACGCTGGCCAAACGCATTGCCACGTCAAAAACGCCCAGCCATTTGTGGATCGACAGCAAAAGCACCACGGTGTACTCGACCATGCAGGACAGCAACGAGCTGATTGCCATTGACCTGGCGACGCAAACCGTCAAATGGCGTACACCGACAGGTGCTGTGCCGGCCGACGTGTATGGCACGCCGGATGACCGATTTGTGTTGGTGGCGCTGACGGGTAGCGACAGTGTGGAGGTCTATGACGTTACCGCCAACCTGCCCAAACGCAGCAAAACAATCAAAACCGCGCGGGGCGCCCATGCCTTTCGCGCGATGGGCGACAAGCGCCACTTGCTGGTCAGCAACCGCGTGGCCAACACCATCAGCAAAATTGACCTGCAAACGATGGAAGTCGTTGATACGTTTGCCGCGCCCGGCGGGCCAGACTGCATGGACATCAGCCGTGACGGTAAACAGATATTGGTGACCTCACGCTGGTCTAAAAAACTCACCGTGATTGATGTGGCTAGCCGCAAGATTGTCAAGCAGGTCGGTGTCGGCAGAAGCCCGCACGGCGTGTGGACGCTGGACCACGCACCCCGGTAGCCAGGCGACGATGGCCCGCCAGTTCAGAAATTTATCTGCTATTTTATTGATAGCTGCTTGCGCGCATTTTACGTGGGCTAGCGGCACAAATGACCCTCAAAAGTCGAATAAAACAGACATTTCAGCCTGCAAGCCGGTCTACCTCACGCTGGACACGGGCCACATGGACGTTGCGCCATTGATGGCTGATATCCTGAAAAAACACAATGTCAAAGTCACCTTTTTTGCGGCGAACGAGCGCACCAAAACAGGGGACGGTTCGCTTGGTAACACGTGGGCTCCGTGGTGGAAGGCGCGTGCAGACGAAGGCCACGCGTTTGCGTCGCACACCTATGACCACACCTATTGGCGCGGTGATGTTGCACTCGCTTCCAAAGCGGTGCAATTCAAGGTGCGCCCCTCAGCCGGGCCACACGAGGGCAAGGAATCGGTATGGTCAGCTGGGCAGTATTGCGAAGAGCTGAACAAAGCCAGCCAGCGGCTTGAAACCATCACCGGCGTCAATGCGTTGCCGCTGTTCCGGGCTCCCGGTGGCAAGACATCACCAGCGCTGCTAGCCGCGGCCAAAAGCTGTGGCTATGCGCATGTGGGCTGGGCCAATGCAGGATTTTTGGGCGATGAACTGCCCAGCGATAAATACCCCAACGACATGCTGCTTAAAAAAGCGTTGCGTGACGTTAAAAGTGGCGATGTTCTGGTGGCGCACCTGGGCATCTGGTCGCGCAGAGACCCGTGGGCACCGGCTGTGCTGGAGCCATTGGTTACTGGACTGCAAGCGCGAGGTTTTTGTTTTAAAACCTTGCGTGAACATCCTGACTTTGCCGCCTGGATTGCGCAGCGCAGCAGCACCATTGCTGCCCAGCCTGCAAAATAACACTCATGGAGTGGCTCGGCAATATTTTCAGTGTCTGGCAGCAAGCGCTGTTTGAATCGGTTGTTCAACCTGCTTTGCTGGCCATCGGTGAGGCCGCCTTGCTCGAAGTTGGCTATGAGGCCAGCGCATGGCTGCTGGTGGGCCTGCTGCAAATAGCTGTGCTGGTGCTGGTGATTGGCCCATTGCAGCGTTGGCGGCCAGTTGATGCGGTAACCGACCGCGCCACCATTCGCACTGATGTGCTGTACACGCTGATCCACCGCTTGGGCTTGTTCAGGCTGGTGCTGTTTTTCTCAGTGGATCCGCTGTTTGACAGCCTGTTTGGCGCACTTCGCACGGCAGGTTACGGCACGTTTCACGTTGACCAGCTGTGGCCGGGCGTTACTGATATTGCATTCGTCAGCCTGATCATTTACCTTCTGGTGTTTGACTTTGTTGGCTACTGGGTGCACCGCGGCCAGCACCAGCTGGAGTGGTGGTGGCGTCTGCATTCGCTGCACCACGCGCAGCGGCAAATGACGATGTGGAGCGACAACCGCAACCACCTGCTTGACGATGTGCTGGTCGATATTTCTGTCGTGCTGGTAGCGCAAATGATCGGCGTTGCGCCCGGCCAGTTCATTGCGATTGTGTTTTTAACCCAGCTCAGCGAAAGCTTTCAGCATGCCAATGTGCGGCTGTGGTTTGGCAGCGTCGGCGAGCGGCTGTGGGTCAGCCCGCGCTTTCACAGGTTGCACCACAGCATTGGGCTGGGGCATGAATCAGCTGGTGTCAAAACGCTGGGGGGACACAATTTTGGCGTGCTGTTGCCTTGGTGGGACATGCTGTTTGGCACAGTCAATTTTGAGCAGCGCTATGACCCGACAGGCATCCGGGATCAGGCTGAACACAATCGCGACTACGGGCGTGGCTTTTGGTCGCAGCAGTGGCTGGGTTTAAAGCGGCTGGTGGGTCGGGCTTAAACGCCTGTTCATCAACATGCCGCGCATCCTGTATTTCTTCGCATTGTGCAACCTGGTCATCGGCAGCAGTGCCTTTGTCCTGAGCGGCATTTTGCAGCCGCTGGCAGGCGCGCTTGGCATTAGCGTGGCGGCAGCTGGGCAGGTCATGACGGCCTATGCAGTGGCAACCGCACTGCTCGCTCCAGTGTTGATTTTGCTGACCACCCAATGGCCGCGCAAGCAGGTTATTCAATTGGCTCTTGGCCTGTTTACGCTGGGCAACTTTGTGTCTGCACTGGCTCCCACGCTTGGTGTGTTGCTGGTGGGCCGTGTATTGATGGGCGCGGGTGCCATGTTTACCGCAGCGGTGTCAGCTTATGCCGTGACTCTGGTGGCTCCCGCCTTGCGGGGCAGGGCACTGTCCACCGTATTTTTGGGCATGAGCATCAGCTACGCAGTGGCCTTGCCGATTGGCGCGTGGCTGGGTTTTGAATACGGCTGGCACACCCCCGTGTGGCTGTGTGCAGCTGCCAGCCTGGCAGCACTGGTTGCAGCCAGCGTGCTGCTGCCCAAAGGCGTGGTGACGCAGAGTGCCAGTTTTGCAGGCTTTAAATCAGCGGCCAGACAAAGCGCCGTACTGCGGGTGTGGCTGCGCACGCTGCTGTTTTTCGTCGCCATTTTCAGTGTGTTTGCCTATGTCGGGCCGGTGCTGCTGGCTTTGAATGCGATGAGCCCGTTGCAGTTGTCAGGGGTACTGGCGGTGTTTGGTGTGGCTGGCGTTGTGGGGACTTTAGTGGGTGGCTGGGCCAACGACAGGTTTGGCCCGCTGCGCACCCTACGCGTTCAATTGGCGGTGCTGGTCAGCATGATGGGCCTGCTGCCTTTTACGCAAGGCCACTTGTTGGCAACTGTTGGCGCATTGGTGGTGTGGGGCGTGGCAGGCTTTGGCTTGACAGCGCCGCAGCAAAGCCGCCTGGTCAGCCTGTCGCCCACCCAAGCGCCGCTGCTGCTGAGTCTGAACAGCTCTATGCTGTACCTGGGCACGGCGCTGGGCGCTGTGGTCAGCGGCGCGTTGATTGATTCTGTCGGCCTGCCCAATCTGGGCTGGGTTGGCGCGCCGTTTGGTTTGGCTGCGCTGGCCACGCTGTGGTTTGACCGTGTGCCAGCGCTAAGTAAGTAATCCGTCATTCCCGCGAAGGCGGGAATCCAGTCCGGTTTTAAGCCGCGCAATGCTTCATGACCAGCAAACAATGAAAGATCAAAAACGCAAGAGCAACAAAGAAAATCAAGCCGTATTCTTAGCCTTTTTTAGGCTCCTGCCTTCTGGATTTTCAGTCTGGCACAGGCATGATTTTCTTTATTTCCATTAAAAACCTGCTTTCCACTTTCAAAACATGCTCCAGATATTGGCCAACAAAACCTATCGGCACCTGTTTTTTGCCCAGGTGATTGCCCTGATAGGCACGGGCTTGGCCACAGTCGCGCTTGGCCTGCTTGCATTTGACCTGGCGGGTGCCAATGCTGGCGCGGTGCTGGGTACCGCGTTGGCTATCAAGATGCTTGCTTACATCGGTATTGCACCGATTGCATCTGCATTTGCAGAGCGGTGGCCGCGCCGTACGGTGCTGGTGTTGCTGGATCTGGTTCGCGCGGGTGTGGCATTGCTGCTGCCTTTTGTCACGCAAATCTGGCAGGTTTATGTGCTGATTTTTATCTTGCAATCTGCTTCTGCCGCGTTCACCCCAACCTTTCAGGCAACGATTCCAGATGTGTTGCCCGATGAAAAGGATTACACCAAAGCGCTGTCGCTGTCACGCCTTGCTTATGACCTTGAAAACCTGGCCAGCCCCGCGCTGGCGGCCTTGCTGTTGACGGTGATCAGCTTTAACAATTTGTTCATCGGTACCGTGTTCGGTTTTCTGGCATCGGCTGCATTCGTGGTGTCAGCGGTTTTGCCCAACCCCAAAATGCAGCCGAAGCGCAGCATTTATGAAAGAACCACGCGCGGCCTGCGCATTTACCTGGCAACGCCGCGGCTTCGCGGTTTGCTGGCGCTGAACCTGGCGATTGCTTCAGGCAGCGCGATGGTTATTGTCAACACCGTGGTGCTGGTTCAATCGGACTTTGGCATGACACAAACCGCAACTGCCATTGCGCTGGCCTGTTTTGGAGCTGGCTCCATGCTGGTGGCGTTGCTGCTGCCCAGGCTGCTTGACAAAGTGCCCGAGCGGCCTGCCATGCTGGCGGGTGCTGGGGTGATTGCAATCGGCCTGCTGGCGGGCTTTGTGCTGGCATCGCGTTATGCGTGGCTGTTGCCGCTTTGGTTTGTACTTGGCTTGGGCTATTCGCTGGCCCAGACGCCATCGGGTCGTCTGCTGCGAAGGTCTTCCAGTGACGGTGACCGAGCGGCGCTATTCGCTGCGCAATTTGCGCTGTCGCATGCCTGCTGGCTTATCACCTATCCGCTGGCGGGCTGGCTGGGTGCGGAGTTTGGCTTGGCGACCAGCTTTGTAACGCTGGGCGTGGTGGCCAGTGCCGCTGTTCTTGTGTCAGCTCGTTTGTGGCCGGCTGTTGACCCGGTAGAGCTGGCGCATGACCATAAAGACCTTGAACCCGACCATCCCCACTTGTCAACCCAGGCCCCAGGTGGGTTTGCCCACCAGCATGCCCACGCCTTTGTCATCGACGATGATCACCAGCATTGGCCGCGTTAGTTTTAAAAAGCGATTGGAGAGCTGTTTTTGCACTTTGGCGAATTGGTTTTGGCAATTGACAGCCGAATCAAACATGGCGCTTGCGTGTTGCAGTGGGCGTCATTTTTGGCATCGCGTCAGCTCGCTCGTGCAACGCCTCAATGATGTGGCAGGTGGTGTCCAGTCCATCACAGCGGCCCCGCAGGGCTTTCAGGTCTTTTTCAAGCGCTTTCAGTTCTTTGAGCCGTTCGCGCACATGCGTCAGGTGTTCATCCAGCGCACCGCGTGCCGTGGCGCAGTCCGCCCGGCTGTTCAAGTCCAGCCTGAGCAGCGTGCGCACTTCACTCAGGGATATGTCAAGCGCACGGCAAGCGCGTATAAATCGAAGGCGGTGGATGTCGCTGTCGCTGTACATTCGGTAGCTGTTGTCGCCTCGAGCCTGTGGGCTTAGCAGCGTTTCTTTTTCATAAAACCGGATGTTGGCAGCCGACACACCGCTCTTTGTGGACGCTTCGCCTATCTTGTAACCTGCAGTTGCGTAGGGAAATACATCAGCCATGCTTGACCTTAAAGTGTGTTGAAGGTTTCCAATCATGCCATTGAATCAAAAAAACCGGAGCAAAACCATGTCAGCCGAATGCGGACACTCACACAACAATAACAATGCCGACAGCCCGCGTTACCGCAGAATTTTGTGGGCAGCGCTCATCATTAACCTGGCGATGTTTGCGATTGAAATTGGCGCGGGCTTCAGGTCGGGCTCTACCTCTTTGCTGGCCGATGCAATTGATTTTTTTGGCGACGCAGCCAATTACGGCGTGTCTTTGGCAGTGTTGTCTGCAGGTGTTGTGTTACGCGCCCAGGCTGCGTTGCTCAAAGGCGCTTGCATGATGGTGTTTGGCCTGTTTGTACTCGGCAGGGCGGCGTGGATGTACCACCTGGGCGGCACGCCCGAGGCCCTCACCATGGGCGGCATCGGCTTGCTGGCGCTTGTGGCCAATGTTGCCGTGGCAGCCATGCTGTATGCATACCGCGAGGGCGACGCCAACATGCGCAGCGTGTGGCTGTGCTCACGCAATGATGCTGTCGGTAACATTGCCGTGATGCTGGCCGCGCTGGGCGTGGTGGGTACGGGCAGTGCATGGCCTGATTTGCTGGTGGCCTGCGGTATGGCACTGTTGGCCTTGATGGGCGGCTGGTCTGTCATCAAACAGGCGCGCAGTGAAATGAGCCAAGTCAATCCCGCTTGAGCACAACGGATTTCAATTGCAATTCTTTAAATAACCGACAAGCTGGTACAGTCTGCGGTGTGAAAAACATGTTGTTTTATTTGTTGATGGCTGTGTTTGTGCTGATGTCTGGCGGCGCGAATGCGCACGGCACAACGGATACCGTGGCCGTTGTTGCTGCACACCATCACTCGCACAGCCAAAACGACCATCACGCGTTTCCAAACGCATCGAACGACGCAAACCATCCAGCTTCAGCGGCCAGCACTGTCGAAGGGGTGGCGCCCAGTCACACAGATATTTGTAGCCACACCCATTGCGGGCATAGCCACGCTGCTGGCGTGGTAGCAGCGCAGAGTACTTCCATGACAGCCGGTGCAACGGCTTTCGTGCCAACGCTCGGCGTAAGCTGGGCTAGCAGCGCCATCACAGACAACATTGAGCGCCCCAAATGGCAAATCACCACGCCCGCCGTGGTGAGCCTTTTGAGCTAGCGCACAAGCAATTTTGTTGCGCGACAGGCGCAGAGGTTCACCGAAGTTTGTTTAACTTCGGAGAACATGTTGTTTAACTTTTCCCTTTTGATTTATCGCAGGCGAATGCACTGGCCATTTGCCGTGCTGGTCTGCTCTGCATTGCTTGGCAGCCACGCGCTGGCCCAAACCGCCAACCAGCTGCCCGCGCCTACCCTGAGGCAAGCACTCGATGCAGCGTGGCAGCTCAGCCCCAGCGCGCGCGCCGAAGGCAACCGCCGCAGTGAGCTGGCCGCCAAAGAAAAAGCCGCCACCAGCTGGATGTCTGGCGAGCCAGTAGCAGGCATTGCCCACCGCACTGACCGGCTAAACAGAAATGAAGGCTTTCGTGAATATGAAGCCGAGCTTGAATTGCCGCTGTGGAACCCTGGTGTGCGCGCTGCCGCTCAGGCCGAAGTGTCGGCCCAGCGCTTTAGCTTTGACGGGCAGTTTGCACTGGCCCGGCTCAAGCTGGCAGGCGAGCTGCGGGCGCTTAGCGCCAGCATCGCCACAGCCAGAGTAGAGCGTGACCTGAACCAGCGCAAGCTGCAAGACGCCAACGCGTTGGGCCAAGACTTGAGCCGCCGCGTCAAGGCGGGTGAAAACGCGCGGGTTGATGCGCTGCAGGCGCAAGTCGTGGTGCAACAGGCGCAGGCTGCGCTGGCCCAGGCTGACAGCCAATTGCTTCGGCTGCAAACCCAGTGGCGCGGCCTGACAGGCCTGGCTGGCCTTTCAAGTGTGCCTGCACTGGACGAAAAGCTGGCTGTCAGAGATGCAGCGGCTGTCAGTGATGCACCAGGCGCAGCGCCGGTATCACCAGACCACCCAGCCCTGCGGCAGGCGCAGGCGCAGGTACGGGCTGCGCGGGCCAAGGTAAACCTCGCCAGCGCTGACAAGCGTGACCCGATGTCGGTTGGGCTAAGCGTAGGCCGCGAGCGCTCCACTTTTGACGCTGCCAGTGAAACAAAACTTCGCATTGCCCTGCGCATACCGCTGGGGGGTAGCAACCGCAATGCTCCTCGCCAGGCGGCTGCACTGGCTGAGCTGGACGCTGCCCAGGCAGAAGCGGATGCCGTTGCCCGGCAGTTACCGGCTGAAGTGGATGCCGCCGCCGCCGAGCTGCGTGCAGCCAGCACTGCCCAGGCAGCAGCCACCGAGCGCAACCGCCTGAGCACCGAGGTGCAAGCACTGATTACCAAATCATGGCGGCTGGGCGACAGCGACTTGCCGGCTCGCCTGCGCGCTGACAACGAACAGTTTGAGGCCAGCCTTGCCCTTGCCCGCGCCGCCGTCGATGTACAGCGCGCCATTGCCAACTTGAATCAGGCCTACGGAATACTGCCATGAACATTCAAAACATTCTTTTTCCCGCTTTTTATAGATGGTGAATTCAAGAACAAAGTGCACGTAAGCAAAACGGGATGGCTCAAGAGGCATAGGATGGCGGCTTTTTGACCAGCCAGTCTTAAAGATGCACCAT
>JAYUVG010000207.1:0-19613 GCA_043754255.1 Polaromonas sp.
ATCCGGGGGGATCCATATCCCCTGCGGTACTTGCAACAGTGCGGGTTCATGGATTGCGGGTCAAGCCCGCAATGACGTGTAAAGGAGCTGAGTAGTTACGATTTAAATCAACAAACGCCGCTTGCGCCATTTCAAACGACACATGATGTTTTTTCAGATTCGCATCGTTTTTCTTGTCGTCCCAGACGAATTGCGATTCAGCCATGTGCAAATGTCATTATGACCCCATATTTTCGTCTGTATTTTTATATGGTACTTTTTCAGGTCAACAGCGCCCACAACCCCAGCCCCAGGAAAATAGCAGCACTGACCAAATGCACCACGCGCATCGGCACCAACCGCGTCATGCGTTCGCCCAGCCACACGACCGGGGCGTTGGCCAGCATCATGCCCAACGTTGTACCCGCTACCACGGCAATGAATGCATCAAAGCGGGCGGCCAGCATGACAGTGGCGATTTGGGTTTTGTCGCCCATTTCGGCCAGAAAAAACAGCACGACTGTGGTGCCGAAGACGCCAAAGCGCGGTTTTTTGCTGTCGGCTTCATCGTTGAGCTTGTCGGGCACCAGCATCCACACTGCCATAGCGATAAAGGATGCGCCGAGGATGTAGCGCAAGGTTTGCGGGCTGATTTGCGTGGTGACCCACGCGCCCAGCGCGCCGGCCATGGCATGGTTGAGCAAAGTTGCTACAAAAATGCCGAGGACGATCGGCCACGGCTTTTTGAACCGCGCTGCCAGCACGAGCGCCAGCAACTGGGTTTTGTCGCCCATTTCGGCGAGGGCGACGATGCCAGTAGACACAAGAAATGCCTGCATAGGTCACGCCACTTTCTGAGGGCAGTATCTGCACATTACATTTTTTGCTATTTATTTGATAGCTGTTTGCGCGCATTTCACGTGGGCTAGAGGCCTGTTTGATGCCCAAAAAGAGCCGGTTTTGGTTGTTTTATCCCTGCTATTCATCAGTGGGCGGCGTCATGACACGCCGGATCACGTCGCCGCTAAAACCCCGCGCGGCTAGAAAGCGCATCTGCTTGGCCTGTGCGGCTCTGTCGAGTGGCTGACCGCCGTCTGATTTGGCGCCAAACTTTCTCTGCCACAGCTCTTTTGCGCGTTCCAGCTCGGTGGCCTTGAGGCCAACCATCGCTTCGAGCACAGCTTCTTTGTCAATGCCTTTGCTGAACAGCTCCTGGCGAATACGCGAAGCGCCCAGCTTGGCTTGGCGGCGGTTAATGACGGACTCGACCACGCGGGCTTCACTGATGAAGTCTTTGGCCTGCAGGTCGTCCAGCACTTGCGCGATTTGGCCGGGTGTTTCTTCAAAAGGTTTGAGCTTTTTTTCGAGCTCGCCTCTAGACTGCTCACGCGCTGCCAGCAGGCGCAGCGCACGACCTTTCAATGACAAGGAAAAACCGCTTTTTGCGGGTGCCTTGCCGGTTTCACTGCGTTTCTTGCCTGGCGTTTTTTCAATCATGTGTGTGCACCCGCAATCAACGTACGAGCAAGCCAGCAACCACTGATAATTACTATCATTTCAGTAGCTGCTTGCGCGCTATTCATGTCGGCTACAGGCATTATTTACTTATAAACAGCTTACGCAGCCACTGCTGCAGGCGCTTTGGGCGCCTTGTCGGCTTTGGGGGCTTTTTCAGCCTTTTCGGGCGCAGCGTTAACCGCTGGCTCAATCAGCCGAATACCAAGCGACTCACGCACCTTGTTTTCAATCTCGATTGCCAACTCTGGGTTCTCTTTCAAAAACTCACGCGAGTTGTCGCGGCCCTGGCCGATTTTCTCGCCGTTGTAGGCATACCAGGCACCGGCTTTTTCAACGATATGGCCAGCTACGCCCAGGTCGAGTACCTCGCCCAATCGACTGATGCCCTCCCCGTACAAAATGTCGAACTCAGCCGTTTTAAACGGCGAGGCGACTTTGTTTTTCACCACCTTCACGCGGGTTTCGTTGCCGATAATTTCTTCGCCTTTTTTGATCGAGCCAATGCGGCGAATGTCGAGACGTACCGAGGCATAAAACTTCAGCGCATTGCCGCCAGTGGTTGTCTCCGGGCTGCCAAACATCACGCCAATCTTCATGCGGATCTGGTTGATGAAAATCACCATGCAGTTGGCTTTTTTGATCGTGGCAGTCAACTTGCGCAGCGCCTGGCTCATCAAGCGGGCCTGCAGGCCGGGCAGAGAATCACCCATTTCGCCTTCGAGCTCGGCCTTGGGCGTGAGTGCCGCCACTGAATCGATCACGATCAAATCAACCGCGCCGGAGCGGGTCAGTGAATCAACAATCTCAAGCGCCTGCTCGCCGGTGTCAGGCTGGCTGATCAGCAGCTCTTGCAGATTAACGCCGAGTTTTTGGGCGTATTGAATGTCAAGTGCGTGCTCGGCATCAACGAATGCGCAAGTACCGCCGATCTTTTGCATCTCGGCAATGACCTGTAGCGTCAGCGTGGTTTTGCCGGATGATTCCGGGCCATAAATCTCGACCACCCGGCCGCGCGGCAGGCCGCCGACGCCCAGCGCAATGTCCAGGCCGAGGGAGCCGGTGGACACGACCTGGATGTCTTCAATCACTTCGCCGTCGCCCAGCTTCATGATGGTGCCTTTGCCAAATTGCTTTTCAATCTGGGCCAGTGCGGCTTGCAGGGCTTTGGCTTTTTCAGCTTGAAGGGCAGCGATTTGGGCTGGGGTTTGTGCCGAAGCTTGGGAGTTAAGGGGTTTGTTTGGCAAGTCCATGGAAATTCCTTGAAAGGGTTGAACAAAAAGTCAGGTGAACAAAAAATGAAGGAGCAAAAAGTCAAATAACTGTTTGCATGACCAGTACTGTATAGGCACTGTTGAAATAAGTAAACGATATTTTTAGTCAGTTTGCCTGACTAAAACATTTATACTTTTGGTGATGAATTGCCCTGACGTCAATCCGCTTGTAACCACTGTCAATTCGTCATTCCTAGGGTGGCGGGACTCCAGGGGAATAGTGAGCAAATTCGGGCACTGGATTCCCGCCTTCGCGGGAATGACGAGAGTCCGGGTGTGATGCGAATTCAGACAGAACCCGGTTGGCGCGTCACGCATCTGGGGCGTTTGCTGGGGCATGCAGCGCGCATTTTTGATGAGCGGGTGCTCAGCCTGATGACCCACGATGCACTGGTGCCGCTGGCGCTGTCGAACCTGGCAGCCAGAGGCCAGGTAGGCGCGGCACACATTCACATCACGCGGCACCTGGCGCTTGGCGGGTCACGTTTGACAGACCTGGCGCAAAGCGCTGGCATGAGCAAGCAGGCGATGGGCGACCTGGTGACGCAGTGCGAAGCCTGGAGCCTGGTGACGCGGCAAAGCGATGCATATGACAAGCGGGCCAAAAAAGTCATGTTCACCAGCGATGGATTGTTGTGGCTGGGGGCGTTTGAGCGTGCTGTGGCGCAGGCTGAGATTGAGTTTCGCGCAGCTGTCGGGCATGAGGTGGCGACTGTGGTGGCGCTGGGGCTGGAGGCTTATGGTGCGACGAGCGACTGATTGCGGAGATTTTCACAAGGAGATCAAGGAGATCAGAGGGACAAAGAAGATGACAAGAAGGACAAAAATAGATTGCGTTTCTCAATGACTTCCTCCTTGCCCTCTTTGATCTCTTTGTTCAAATTTTCTTCGCATTTCCCAAAAGTCTAAAATTTGAAACACACACAAGAAAACTCGGAGACCCCATGCGAATTTTGATTGCTGAAGATGACCAGGTGCTGGCCGACGGCCTGCTGCGCACACTGCGTGCATCGGGTGCGGCGGCTGACCATGTGGCCAGCGGGTCGGAGGCCGATGCCGCGCTGATGACCAACACCGAATTTGACCTGCTGATTCTGGATTTGGGCTTGCCCAAAATGCACGGGCTGGAAGTGCTCAAGCGTTTGCGTGCACGTGGCTCAACATTGCCAGTGCTGATACTGACTGCCGCCGACAGCGTTGAAGAGCGCGTCAAGGGCCTGGACTACGGCGCTGACGACTACATGGCCAAGCCGTTTTCATTGCAGGAATTAGAGGCACGCGTACGCGCCCTGGTGCGGCGCGGCATGGGCGGGGCCAGCAGCACCATCAAGCACGGCCCGCTGATTTATGACCAAGGCGGCCGCGTGGCAACGATTGACGGCGCCATGGTTGACTTGTCAGCAAAGACCAGCTGGTGGAGAGATTGTGTGAGTGGGGCGAAGAAGTCAGCAACAACGCCATTGAGGTGTACATCCACCGGCTGCGCAAGAAGATTGAGAAGGGGCCGATCCGGATTGCGACGGTGCGGGGGCTTGGGTATTGCCTGGAAAAAATACCGGGCTAGGGATGCGGGTACCAAGTCATTCAACGCGGAGGGGAGGAGGAGCAGCCGGAGGACGCGGAGCAGATAAATATTCAAATGAAAAGTTTTCTTATCTTCCTTTGCTTTACATCCTCCGCGTCCTCCGCGCTCTCCTCTCCTCCGCGTTGAATGACCCCGCATCCGTATTGACAACACCTACATGGCCATAAGAATCTTCCAGCGCGAGCGGCGCAGCCTGTTCGGCGAAATTCTTGACTGGATGCTCACGCCGCTGCTGCTGTTATGGCCCATCAGCCTGGCGCTGACCTGGCTGGTGGCGCAAAACATTGCTGGCAAGCCGTTTGACCGTGCGCTTGAATACAACGTGCAGGCGCTGGCCAAGTTTGTGGTGGTCAAAAACAACCAGGCGCAGTTCAACCTGGCCGGCCCGGCGCGGGAAATTTTGCGGGCCGATGACACTGACCTGGTGTACTACCAGGTGCGTGGTGTGCGGGGCGAGCTGTTGGGGGGTGAGCAGGATTTGCCAACGCCCGCTGAAGACGACAAAGGCGTTAATGGCGAGGTTCGGCTAAGAGAAGACAAGATCAATGGCGAGGATGTTCGTGTCGCGTACACCTGGATCAGAGTTGACACCAGCCTTGACTTAAAAGCCGATGTTAAAAACGACAACAAAAACAATGCACTGGTTTTGGTGCAGGTTGCTGAAACACTGGAAAAACGCAAAACACTGGCCACTGAAATTGTCAAGGGCACGATGGTGCCGCAGTTTGTCACGCTGCCGCTGGCGGTGCTGCTGGTGTGGCTGGCACTGGTACGCGGCATCAAGCCGTTGGCCCAGCTTGAAAAGCGCATTCGGGCCCGCAAACCCGACGACATGAGCCCGCTGGACGACACCGCCGTGCCTGAAGAAGTAGCCCCGCTGGTGCTGTCCATCAACGATTTGCTCAGCCGATTGAAGTCATCGCTGACGACCCAAAAACGGTTTTTGGCAGATGCGGCGCACCAGCTTAAAACGCCATTGGCAGGCCTGCGCATGCAGGCCGATCTGGCGCAGCGCGAGACCAATGCAGACGAGCTGAAAAAGTCGCTCAAACACATTGGCAAATCCAGTGTGCGGGCGACCCACACCGTTAACCAGCTGCTGGCTCTGGCGCGGGCTGAAGCCACTGGCCGCAGCCTGCCCAAGCAACCTGTTGACATGGTGGCAGTCGCCAATGAAGTCATGGCAGATTCTGTGCCGCGCGCGCTGGAAAAACAGATTGACCTGGGCTATGACGGCCCGGCTGCAGGCGATGTGCCGACCACACTCGAAGGCAACCCGACACTGCTCAAGGAACTGGTGCGCAACCTGCTGGACAACGCGATTGCCTACACGCCTGAAAAAGGCCGCGTCACGCTGCGTCTGCTGAGTGACCGCTTCAGTGGCGTGCTGCTTCTGCTGGTCGAAGACTCTGGCCCCGGCATCCCCGAGGCGGAGCGCGAGCTGGTGCTGCAGCCTTTTTACCGCAGCCTGGGCACCAACGTCGATGGCTCGGGGCTGGGGCTGGCGATTGTGCTGGAAATAGCCAACCAGCACGACGCCACCATCACGATTGAAGATGCCCGGCCAGGCACGCGGATTGCAGTGCGCTTTATGTCAACCGTGGCCAGCAGCTCGCAAACGCCAGCTGGCTGACCAATTCAAACTGCGCTGTACAAACACAGCGCCTGCTCATCGCGGCGCTCGTTACAACTAAGTCGGTGATTGACACACCACTGCCACAGCAGTGTCATGGTGCATTTTTAGACTGTCTATCGAGTTATTTCACTCCGATTGATATCTGCACAACTCACCACGATAAGGACCACACCATGAACGCAAGAATTACCCTTAGCAAGGCTGACGGCCTTGCATTGCTTGACCAGGACGAAGACAACAACAACCCCACCACCTCACCCAGTTTGAACGACATCATCGAGGCCCGCATGAGCAGGCGCGGTGTGTTCAAGGCAACACTTGGCACTGCTGGCACTGCGGTGCTTGGCACATTGAGTTTGTCAGCTTGCGGCGGTGGCAATGATGCAGTAACGCCTACTCCTGCCGCACCCACAGCTGTACTTGGTTTTACAGCGGTTGCGAAAAACACTTTTGACAAAGTCACCATTGCGCCCGGGTACACCGCCCGCCCTATGTTCGCGCTGGGTGACCCGATGGCAGCAGGCGTTGCAGACTACAAAAATGACGGCACTGACACCGACTTTGACAACCGCGCAGGCGACCACCATGACGGCATGGAATTCTTCGGTTTAAATGCAGCAGGCACAGCGCGCGACACCACCAGCAATGACCGCGGTCTGCTCGTAATCAACCACGAAGCGACCAGCAATTCACGGCCTGAAATTGCATCCACCTTTCTGCATGCCAACGGCGGCACCAACACGCTGCCGCGCCCTGCTGCCGAGGTTGACAAGGAAGTTCCTATTCACGGCGTCAGCGTTGTAGAAGTGCGCAAAATTGCAGGCCAATTTGCCTATGAAAAAGCGTCGGCTTTCAATCGCCGCATCACGCCGCTCACGCCGATGAAACTCAGCGGCGTGGTCAGCGGCAATGCACTGGTAAAAACCAAATTTTCAACCGCTGGCACCGACTGCCGGGGCACGCTGAACAACTGCGGCACGGGCTACACACCGTGGGGTACGTTTCTGACAGATGAAGAAAACTGGGCCGGTTATTTTTTCAGGGCCAACGACACCGCAGCGCGCGGCGGCCCAGCTGCCAAAGCCAACGTGTCTTTGGCGCGCTATGGCAAAAACCCGAGCGCTAGCCGCCACGGCTGGGAAAGCGCTGGTGCTGACGACAAATATGCCCGCTGGGACATCTCGCAAAAGGGCACTTCAACGGACGGCACAGACGACTACCGCAATGAAGCCAACACCTTCGGCTACATGGTTGAGATTGACCCGTACGACAAAACCGTAGCCATTCGCAAACGCACATCATTGGGCCGCTTTGCCCACGAAAGCGGTGTGTTTGGCATCCCGGTGGTCGGCAAGCCATTGGCCGTGTACATGGGCGACGATTCGCAGCGCGAATACATCTACAAATTCGTGTCTGCTGCCAACTGGGCTGCAGCCGATGCCAACCCGGCCAATCGCATCACAACCGGTGACAAATACCTGGACAGCGGCAAGTTGTATGTTGCCAAATTTAGCGCCGATGGTTCTGGCCAGTGGATTGAACTGAGCATGGCCAACACCACCGTGTCTGGTTTTGCAACTTACGCTTTTGCCGACAACGCCGATGTGGCCATGAACTCGCGCCTGGCTGGCGATGCAGTGGGTGCCACCAAGATGGATCGGCCAGAGTGGTGCGCAGTGGATCCGAAAAACGGAGAAATCTACTACACCCTTACCAATAATTCCAGCCGCAAAGTAGAGCCAGCTGCTGGTCAGGTCGCGCTTGATGCTGCCAACCCACGGTCGTATTCCGACTCATTTGCTGGCGGCGCACCTGGCGCACCAGGCAATGTCAATGGCCACATCTTGCGCATACGTGAAGCAGGCGACGAGTCGGCTGCATTGAAGTTCACCTGGGACGTTTATCTGTTCGGCGCGCAGGCCGATGCAGGTGCTAACGTCAACTTGTCGTCTTTGACGGACGACCAGGACTTTTCAAGCCCTGATGGTTTGTGGTTCAGCGCAAAAACAGGTTTTGCATTTATTCAGACAGACGATGGTGCTTACATCGACAAAACCAATTGCATGATGCTGATCGGCGCGCCAGGCAAGGTGGGTGATGGCACCACGCCGACACTGACCTACACCAAAGCCGATGGCAGCCCACTGACGGTGCAAACGCGCCTGGGTGCCAAGCCAACCGCTGCCAACCTGCGCCGCTTTCTGGTCGGCCCAGTGGAGTGCGAAATTACCGGTTGCTGCGAAACAGCGGATGGCAAAACGCTGTTCATCAATGTCCAGCATCCGGGCGAGCCGATTTTGAAAGCTGACATTGGCACCCCGTCCAAATACCTGAGCAGCTGGCCTGGCAATGCAGGCTATGGTGCAGGCGGAGCAACCGCCCGGCCCAGGTCTGCCACGATTGTGATTACCAAAAACGATGGCGGCGTGATCGGGTCATAGTTGCTGCGCTGAAAGCAGCAATTCAAAAGCCCCAAGTCAGTTTGATTTGGGGCTTTTCTTATCAGCTTAAAAAGCATGAAAAAAACCGTTATTCTTAAGCACAAAAGCGCCAGTTGCCACGTAATATGTGCGCAAGCAGCTCCTTATTTTATAGCAAATACGTGTAGCTTCTGTTGATTAGCTGCTCTACAAATGCCCCAGCGGCAGCGCCCCACCCGCCTTGACCTCACCCAATGAAAAGCTGGTGTGAATGTCTTTGACGTGCGGCAGGCTCATCAGTTTTTTCAGGGCGAACTGGCTGAAAGTGTCCAGGTCTTGGGCCACCACTTGCAGCTCAAAGGTACCGGTGCCGCTGATGTAGTGGCATGCAACCACTTCGGGCATTTTTTTAATCGCTTCTTCGAGTTTGCCGGTAGCATCCGCGCTGTTGCGGTCAGCATCCAGCCGAACAAACGCCAGCACGCCCAGGCCGATTTTGTGGCGGTTGATTTCAGCGCGGTAGCCAGTGATAAAACCTGCTTCCTCCAGCGCACGCACGCGGCGCCAACAGGGCGCGGCTGACAGGCCTACGCGTGAGGCCAGTTCGGCGTTGGTCTGGCGGGCATCGCTTTGCAGTTGTGCCAAAATAGCGATGTCAAACTTGTCAAGTGTTTCCATAAAGCGCATTTTGCAGCAAGATTCTTGCGCAAACAAGGCTTCTTCAGGCACACAACGCAAAGACTTATTTTGGCTAACGGCACACACTTTGTTTGCCATGCAGGTCTGACCCGACTACACACTCCGGTTACACACTTCAGTTACACATTTACAAAAATAAATTGAGGTTTGACCCCACTTACACCTTGATTGAAATTTTCGGTATAGGGTGATGGGGGTGCAATGACTGGATCCCGGAATTTTTAAATAATGCTTGCTTTTTTATTTATTTGTATTTACAATTAATAGATGAAGATTCAGTTTGACGACAGCAAGCGGAATGTAACATTGTTGAACCGTGGACTGGACTTTGCTAGAGCCAACGAAGTTTTTAACCAAGAGTGGCTGGTCAAGAAAGATGAGCGCTTCGACTATGACGAGCAGCGTTTTATCAGCTACGGAGTGCTGGACGGCCGATGGGTCGTATTGGTTTGGACGCCGCGCGGTACGGCTCGCCGCATCATTTCTATGAGGTATGCACATGAACGCGAAATCAACAACGCCTGACCCGAACTGGGTAGACCCAGACGACGCGCCAGAATTAAACAAAGCCTGGTTTGAAACAGCCATGCCCATGATCGGACAAAAGCTGGTCACCCGCCAGGAGTGGGTTGCAAGCGTAGAGGCGAAAAAGCGCGGCCGACCCGTTGGATCAATCAAGGCTGATGCAAAACAGGTGGCCACGTTGCGTTTTGACCCCGATGTGCTGGCCGCTCTGCGCGCCACGGGCGATGGCTGGCAAACGCGTGTCAATGACACGTTGCGGGCGTCATTGCAATTGGCTGGGCGTCTGAGTTGATGGAAGGCACTCCGCATAGCATTTCAGCGCGAACTACACCGCCCCCACCGTCGGCTTACGGATTAGGCGGCGATTTGTTTGGTCTGTGCGCTTGGTTTTAAGATCTTGCCAGCGAGCGCAAGGAAGAGATGGTGCAAGCGCTATGCAAGAAAGACCGTTGCAAGCCACTCAACCCAAATCACAGATCGGGTTAATCCATGCGGCGCAACCCGATTAATAAGATGACATTCAGACGGATGTTAAGTTACGCTTTGCTGACTTGACTTACTGACTTCTTGGCATTTCCCGCAAGAATTGCGATACAGATTTATGACGAAAAAGTTTCCAAATCAAACTATCTACCTGTATTTGGCTGCGCCTTTTTTAGTTGGGACTTTCATTTCAGTCTTTGAATTGGGCAATCTTCTATGGATCAGAAAGTTGTTTGTATCAGTCGACGCCGTATTTCCGACATTCCGAACTTGGTTTGTCAACTCTCAGGACCCGACTGGCTGCAAAGTCATGTTGTTACTTTGGTGGACAGTTTATTTGCCTTTGGGCATATATTGGACCAGGCAGGTTACAAACGGCTTTAAGCCAGAAAATCCTAAATCTCTTTTAACTGCCTGGACAAAGACCAAACTGTTGGTCACCAGTTTGGTCTTTATCGCGTTGCTTTCTTATGGCCCTAGTTTCATGGATCAATCGGAGAACATGGCCTCTGCGGCAGCCAAGTATGGACGTACCTCCTTGGTACCCTTTTTAATAAACAAAGGCCCAGCTTACTTTGCGATCTTTCTTGCGCCAATGTCGTTGCTTTTTGTACTTTGTGTCGCCATGTCCATGTTTGCACTTTTAAACCCTCACCAAAATACTGATCCCTAGTAAAAAAGTTTTCAATCGGGTCAAGGCCTCAAATGCCCCAGCGGCAACGCCCCACCCGCCTTGACCTCGCCTAACGAAAAGCTGGTGTGAATGTCTTTGACGTGCGGCAGGCTCATCAGTTTTTTCAGGGCGAACTGGCTGAAGGTTTCCAGGTCTTGGGCCACCACTTGCAGCTCAAAGGTTCCCGTGCCGCTGATGTAATGGCACGCAA
Organism: Polaromonas sp.; assembly: GCA_043754255.1. Classification (GTDB taxonomy): domain Bacteria; phylum Pseudomonadota; class Gammaproteobacteria; order Burkholderiales; family Burkholderiaceae_C; genus Polaromonas. The sequence goes on from JAYUVG010000207.1 coordinate 11,001, forward strand.
CCACTTCGGGCATTTTTTTAATCGCTTCTTCGAGTTTGCTGGTCGCATCCGTACTGTTGCGGTCGGCGTCCAGCCGCACAAAGGCCAGCACACCCAAGCCGATTTTGTGGCGGTCTATTTGGGCGCAATACCCGGTGATGTAGCCTGCTTCTTCAAGCGCCCGCACACGGCGCCAGCAGGGGGCAGCTGACAGGCCAACGCGACTGGCCAAGTCTGCATTGGTCTGGCGGGCGTCGGTTTGCAGTTGCACCAAAATCGCGACGTCAAACTTGTCTAATGTTTCCATATTCAGCATTTTGCAGCAAGATTCTTGCGCGAACAAGGGTAATCTGGGCATACAACGCAATGACATTCCCAGAGCTTAGGCATACACTTTCCTTGAATTAAAAGTAGCCCACGTACGGAGACAAGACTCATGAATGCACCGCTGCCCGAATACATCCGCAAGGCACTCGAAACCGTCACGCTAGACGACAAATATTCTTTAGATTACGGCCACGCTTTCATGAGCGGCGTGCAAGCCCTCGTCAAGCTGCCGATGTTGCAGCAGCTGCGCGACAAAGCGCAGGGCAAAAACACAGCGGGTTTTATATCGGGCTACCGCGGCTCGCCACTTGGTGGGTATGACCAGGCGCTGGTCAAGGCGGCGACGTATTTAAAAGAGCGCAACATTGTTTTTCAGCCCGGGGTGAATGAGGAGCTGGCCGCCACCGCTGTGTGGGGCACGCAGCAACTGGGTTTTGCGCCGCCGGGCACGAACAAGTTTGATGGTGTGTTTGGCATCTGGTACGGCAAGGGGCCGGGCGTTGACCGCACCTCAGATGTGTTCAAGCACGCCAACATGGCGGGCACCACCGCATGGGGCGGCGCGCTGGCGATTGCGGGGGACGACCACATTTCAAAAAGCTCAACCGCTGCGCACCAGAGCGACCACATTTTTAAAGCCTGCGGGCTGCCGGTGTTCTTCCCTGCCAGCGTGCAGGAGATCTTGGATTTGGGCCTGCATGCGATTGCCATGAGCCGCTATGCCGGCGTGTGGGCGGGCATGAAGACGATTCAGGAAATTGTCGAGTCGTCTGCAAGCGCGATGATTGACCCCGAGCGTGTGCAAATCAAAATGCCAACCGACTTTGACATGCCACCCGGCGGCGTACACATTCGCTGGCCCGACGCGCCACTGGCCCAGGAAGAACGGTTGTTCGACACCAAATGGTATGCAGCGCTGGCTTACATTCGCGCCAATCGATTGAACTACAACGCGATTGAAAGCAGGCAAGACCGCTTTGGCATGATCGCCAGTGGCAAGGCGTACAACGACACCCGCCAGGCGTTGATGGATTTGGGGCTTGATGATGTGACCTGCAAGCAGCTTGGCATACGCCTGCACAAAGTTGGTGTGGTGTGGCCGCTTGAGGCGCAACTGACGCGTGAATTTGCTACCGGCCTGCAAGAGATTCTGGTGGTCGAAGAAAAGCGCCAGGTTATTGAATATCAACTCAAAGAAGAGCTGTACAACTGGCGTGCTGATGTGCGGCCGAACATCGTCGGCAAGTTTGGTGATGCGGGGCAAGATGGCGGCGGCGAGTGGAGCAGACCGAACCCATCGGCCAACACGCTGCTACGCGCGAATGCTGATTTATCCCCTGCGCTGATTGCCAAAGCGATTGCCGAGCGGGTAAAAAAACTCGGTCTGGATGCAGACATGACAGCCCGCATCGACGCGCGCCTGGCGGTATTGCAAGCCAAAGAACAATCGCTAACGGTGCTCACGGTCGACAGCGAACGCACGCCGTGGTTTTGCTCGGGTTGCCCGCACAACACATCGACCAAAGTGCCCGAAGGCTCGCGCGCGATGGCCGGCATTGGCTGCCACTACATGGCGCTGTGGATGGACCGCAGCACGATGGGCTTTACCCAAATGGGCGGCGAGGGCGTGCCGTGGGTGGGCCAGCAGCCTTTCACGACTGACACCCACATGTTTGCCAACCTGGGTGATGGCACGTACTTTCACAGCGGACTGCTGGCGATTCGCCAGTCGATTGCCGCAGGTGTCAACATCACCTACAAAATTTTGTACAACGATGCTGTGGCCATGACGGGTGGCCAGCAGGTCGGTGAACGCGCTGAAGGACACTCGGTTGTGCAGATAGCGCAATCAATGCGGGCGGAAGGCGCTATAAAAACCATAGTAGTGACGGATGAGCCTGCAAAGTACGACGGTGTGACGCTTGCTGAAGGCGTGACCGTGCACCACCGTGACGAGCTGGACGCGCTGCAAAAACAGTTCAGGGAAATCTTGGGCACAACCGTCATCATTTACGACCAGACCTGCGCGACCGAAAAGCGCCGCCGCAGAAAGCGCGGCACGCTGGTTGACCCTGCCAAACGCATCGTGATCAATGAGCTGGTGTGCGAGGGCTGCGGCGACTGCAGCGTGCAGTCCAACTGCATGAGCGTGGAGCCGCTGGAGACTGAATTTGGCCGCAAACGGCAAATCAACCAAAGCACTTGCAACAAGGATTATTCGTGTGTCAAAGGCTTTTGCCCGAGCTTTGTTACCGTTGAAGGCGGGCAGCTGAAGAAAAAGTCGAAAGATGACAACAAGCTCAACCCATTCACACTTGGCGAATTGCCTGCGCCAGTTATTCCGCGCATTGGCACGGGTCAGGTGTGGGGCACGGTGGTCGCAGGCGTAGGCGGCACGGGCGTCATCACCATCGGCCAGCTGCTGGGCATGGCCGCGCACATTGAAGGCAAGGGCATCGTCACGCAAGACGCGGCAGGTCTGGCACAAAAAGGCGGCAGCACCTGGAGCCATGTGTTGATTGCCAACGCACCGACCGATATTTGCACCACCCGCGTTGGCACCGCCAGTGCAGACCTCATCATCGGCTGCGACCCTATCGTTGCCGCCAACAAGGAAACGATGTTGCGGATGCAGCTAGGCAGAACGCATGTGGCGCTGAATGCGCACAGCGCGCCGACAGCATCGTTTGTGCACAACGGCGCGTGGCAAAACCCGGGCAGTGCGTGTCAGGCTGAAATTGCAAAGGCGGTCGGTGCAGAAAATGTAGGCACATTTAACGCCGATTTGGCTGCGACCAAACTGATGGGCGACAGCATTTACACCAACCCGATGCTGCTGGGTTATGCCTGGCAAAAGGGCTGGCTGCCTCTGAGTCTGGAATCACTGACACGGGCAATGGAACTCAATGCGGTGGCAATTGACAACAACAAAATCGCTTTTGCCTGGGGCCGCCGCGCGGCGCATGATTTGCCGTCGGTTGAAAAGCTGTTTGCGCCCGCGCAAGTGATTGCGATGCCAACGGCTCGGGACAGCGTTAATGCACTGGTTGCAAAACGGGTTGAGTTTTTGACCGCTTATCAAAACACTGACTACGCCAAAACGTATGAAGCATTTGTACGCAAGGTTGAGCGCGCTGAAGCAACTTTGGGCAAGACTTTGCTCACCCAAAACGTGGCACGCTACCTGTTCAAACTGATGGCGTACAAAGACGAATACGAAGTGGCGCGCTTGCACACCGACACAGCGTTTTTAAACAAAGTCAACGCCATGTTTGAAGGCGACTTCAAGCTCAACTACAACCTGGCTCCGCCCATGTTGTCGAAGAAAAACGAAAACGGCGAGCTGCAAAAGCGCCAGTTTGGCCCGTGGATGTTGACCGGATTTAAAGTGCTGGCCAAACTGAAAGGCCTGCGTGGCGGCGCGTTTGATGTGTTTGGCAAAAGTGATGAGCGCAAGATGGAACGGGCGTTGATTGGCGAATACACAGCGTCAATTGATACGCTGTTAAAAACCTTGAGCGCTGACAACCACGCAACTGCAGTTGAGGTAGCGCGGATTCCAGAAATGATCAAAGGCTACGGCCATGTGAAAGAGCGCAATGTCAAAACCGCGCGTTTGCAATGGGCTGGTTTATTGAATGACTACGCGGCTATTAACCAGCAGCCTGGCGTTGAAACAGCCCACCGGGCAGTCGCCTGACAAAACCGTCCAGCTCCAGCCCAAGCAATTTGGCCTGCAGCTCGGGCGTGGGCAAGCCGGTGCGCTCTTGCAGTGCGTCCAGACTGACGAGGTCAAAACCCAGCGCTGACAGAAATGACGAATCGCCTTTTGACGGTTCGTCATCATCATCCAGCATCGGCGTAATGGACGAAAAAGGAAGCTTCAGTTCCTCCATCACGTCCTGCGCGTTTTCTACCAGCTTGGCGCCCTGCTTGATGAGGTAATGGCAGCCGCGCGACTGCGGCGAATGGATGGAGCCGGGGATGGCAAACACGTCTTTGCCCTGCTCGCTGGCCAGCCGGGCGGTGATGAGCGAGCCGGACTTTAGCGCTGCCTCCACCACCAGCGTGCCGACTGACAAGCCTGAAATAATGCGGTTGCGTTTGGGAAAGTTTGCCGTCAAAGGCGGCGTGCCAATCGGAAATTCGCTGATGATCAAACCATTGGCAGCAATGCGGTGCGCCAGCGCCAGGTGCTTTTTGGGGTAGACCCGATCCAGCCCGGTACCGACGATGGCAATCGTTGTGCCGCCGCCCAACAGCGCCCCATCATGCGCCGCGCCGTCCACCCCCAGAGCCATGCCAGACACTATGCACAGGCCGCGCTCGGCAAAGGCTTTGGCAAACTGCCGGGCATTGGCGCCTCCTTGCGGTGTGGGGTTGCGGCTGCCGACCATGGCCAAATTTATTGCTATGTTTTCAGGAGCTGCTTGCGCGCTATTTATAAGGGCTCCCATCATATAAAGCACCAAAGGCGGGTCTTCAATGTTGAGCAGGGCCGCCGGGTAGTGGGCGCTGCCAATGGGTGCGACAACGCGATCGTTGTGGCCGCTCAACCAATTAACCGTAGCCTGCAACAGCTCGGCTAGCTTGGGTGGCTCAACAGTGATTGCGCGAACCAGTTTGTCGGTGCCCAAATGGCGCAAGGCGGCTTCGCTTTGCCCAAACACCGCCTGGGCCGAGCCAAAAGCCGCCAGCAGTTTGCGCGCAGTCTCGTTGCCAACACCGGGGCTCAGGGTCAGGCGCAGCCAGGCTTTGAGTTCAGCATGCTCCACAACGAAATGGCCGCTGCTTATTTCGGATTGACAATCCGGTCGCCGACCTTCACGCCGTCGGTGATTTGCAGCACCAGCGCATAAGACAGGCTGTCAAAGGTGCGAAACACCATCAAAAGGCCGTTGCGTTCGTTAGGTAGTTTGATTTGCGGCCTGGATGGATCGGTGCTGTCCAGCAAGCGCTCACCGTCTTTTAAAATCGCCATCACATGGCCGCGCTCCAGGCCGTCCCTGGTGCCGCGATTGACCACCACCACCTGGTTTTCAGACGCGAACTTCACAACACTGCCATACACCGACACAATTTGCCCGGTAATGGCCGTTGCTGGGGCTCTAGGGACGTAGCTTTGCGAGAACCGCTCTGGCTCGGCAATCAGCCTGTCACCCACCCGCATCTCTTCTTTGGCCACCACGATGTCAATCGTTGCGGGCACTAACTCGGTGGTGGTTTTGCCGTCTTTGTTCAGCACCTGTTGGGTTGATTCGCCGCGAATCAATTCTGCCTTGCCGACAAACTGCGCCTCGTAACCCAAAATAGCGCCGGTGGTGGGGTCTTTTAAAGCGGTGGTGTTGCGAAACACGCGGTAGTCAGAAGGCTGGCCTTTGGCATCGCTCAAGGCTTTGCCAGACGTTGCGGTTTTGCCTGCTGTGTATTCACCCCGCGCATAGGCCCTGTCCCCCCGGCTGAGCAGTACGCGGCCTTCCTGGGTAGCAACGATTCGGGGTGCTACTGCAAACTCGGCAGCGTCCACGATCAGCGGTTCAGCCAGAAACGGCTCGATGTCGCTTGACGACAGTGTGGGAATGGACGCGTCCGCCAGCGACTCGTACCGGGTGCGCGGCGAAACCTTGATGGCACTGGTGGGAGGCCCATCGTTGGGGCCAGAGCGGCGGGCACGAAGCGTGGCGCGGCCATTGGACTTGTCCAGCAGCAGCAGCTGGCCGGGGTAAATGAGGTGCGGATTTCGAATGTCGTCCAGGTTCATGCCCCACAACTCGGGCCAGCGCCACGGCGTTTTCAGGAAAATGCCGGAAATAAACCACAGCGTGTCGCCCCTTTTCACGGTGTAGCTGTCAGGCGCGTTGGGGGCTAAATCAGCCAGCGGCACGCCGGTTTGTGCGACCTGGCTGGCGGTGGCTTTTTGATTTGGGGTGATGGGGAAGTCATGGGCCTGGGCTGCCTGGCTGGCTGATAGGGCAGTCAGGCCTGACAGCACAATTGACAGGCTGGACAACCGCCGTGAAAACTGCTGTGGGTGCAATGCAAATTTGAGATTCATCTTGTAGGCTTTTAGGAGGCTGTAACGTGAGAAATTACCACAGATTTTGTACCTAAGCTGTTGATTAGGCAACGAAAAAGCATGGCTCCAGGCCCCTGCCCGCTCAAAACTGCTGAAAGTTTGCGAAAATAGAGACAACTTATTCGTACTTGTTCTGCATTTCATGACACAACTCACCATTCTTCAATATCCCGATCCGCGCCTGCACACCATTGCCAAAAATGTCGCTGCTGTAGATGCGCGCGTGCAGACGCTGGTCGATGACATGCTGCAAACCATGTATGCAGCCGAAGGCATTGGCCTGGCTGCCACCCAGATCAATGTGCATGAGCGCGTGATTGTGATGGACGTGAGCGAGGGGCGCGACCAGCCGCTGGTGCTGATCAATCCGACCATTGTCTGGGCCAGCGACGAGACAAAAATCAACGACGAAGGCTGCCTGTCGGTGCCTGGTATTTATGACAACGTAGAGCGCGCCGTTGCAGTGAAAGTAGAGGCGCTTGACCTGGACGGTAAAACCCAGACCATTGAGGCGGATGGTTTGACATCGGTGTGCATCCAGCACGAGATGGATCACCTGATGGGCAAGGTGTTTGTGGAGTATTTGTCGCCGCTCAAACGCAACCGCATCAAGACCAAATTGATCAAGCAGCAAAAAGCTGATTGATGCAGACAATCAGCGGCTGATATGCGGATCATTTTTGCGGGCACGCCCGAGTTTGCGCGTGTGGCGCTGGAGCAGTTGCATTCGGCAGGCCATGACATTGCGCTGGTACTCAGTCAACCCGACCGGCCTGCCGGGCGCGGCTTGAAGTTGCAGGCATCGCCTGTCAAGCAATGGGCTGCTCGGCACAACATACCGGTTGCGCAGCCGCGCAGCTTGCGGCTTGATGGCAAATTTCCAGACGATGCCTTGGCTGCGAGAGCCGCCATTGATGCTGCAAACGCCGACGTGATGGTGGTGGCCGCTTACGGTTTGATCTTGCCGCAATGGGCACTGAGCACGCCGCGCTTGGGTTGCCTGAACATTCACGCATCTTTGCTGCCGCGCTGGCGCGGTGCGGCACCGATTCACCGGGCGATTGAGGCAGGTGATTTAGAGACAGGCATCACCATCATGCAGATGGATGCGGGGCTGGACACTGGCGACATGCTGCTGGTTGGAAAGCAGTTGATTGCTCTAGAGGACACCACGCCCGCACTGCACGACAAGCTGGCTGCACTCGGTGGACAGCTGATCGTGCAGGCACTGCAAACCGCAGACCACAGTGCATTGAAACCAGTCGTGCAACCGCTTGTTGGCATTTCATACGCCCACAAAATTGAAAAGCATGAAGCGCAGATTGACTGGCAGCAAAGCGCCGTTTTGATTGAGCGCCGCATTCGCGCTTTCAACCCCTTTCCGGGTGCGTCCAGCGTATTGAACGGTGAAGTGGTCAAGCTGCAAGGCGCTCATATTTTGATAGCTGCTTGTGCGCATAATACGCTGGCTGGAAGCATATTAAGCACTAATCTTGATGGTATTGACGTGGCTACAGGCAACGGCGTTCTGCGTATCACGCAGCTGCAAAAATCGGGCGGCAAGTCGTTGCCAGTTGCAGATTTTTTGCGCGGCTTTTCGGTAACGCCTGGCATGGTGTTCAGTTCAAATGTCGCTGCGCCATGACAGCGATTTACGGGCATCCTGAATTCAAACGCGGCTTTCTCGACATGGCGTCTGCTGCACCCGGCATTGCCGCCTGGGGCCTGATGACGGGCGTGGCCATGATCAAGTCGGGCTTGAGCTTGACCGAGACCGTTTTGATGTGCGTGCTGGTGTTTGCCGGCAGCTCGCAGCTTGCCGCCCTGCCGTTGATCGTGGCAGGTGCGCCGATGTGGGTGGTGCTGGCCACCGGGTTTTGCGTGAATTTGCGCTTTGCAGTTTTCAGCGCGCACCTGCGGCCGTATGTCATGCACCAGCCGCTGTGGCGGCGTCTGGTCAGTGGTTATTTCACGGCTGATTTGAGTTATGTGCTGTTTGTCAAACGCTTTGCACACCCGTCTGCTGACCCGGTGGTGATCCGTGCGCAAGAGGCTTATCTGGCAGGCAATTGCGCCATCAACTGGTTCAGTTGGGTGGGTTCGGGGCTGCTCGGTATTGCGCTGGCCAATTCGATTCCGATGAGCTGGGGGCTGGGCTTTGCGGCGATCCTGGCGCTGACGGGCATTTTGTGTTCACTGGCTACCACCAGGCTGCGCATGGTGTCGCTGGG